>DATKDT010000089.1:0-17962 GCA_035512575.1 Vicinamibacterales bacterium
GCTCGCCGCCGCGGCCGAGCCCCAGCAGCGGCGCGAGGATCATCCCGGCGATGAAGCCGCCGATGTGCGCGAGATAGGCGACGCCGCCGCCGGCGCCTTCACCTGTCTCGGGCGTCACGGCGATCGATCCGAAGCCGTTGATGAACTGCATCAGGATCCACAGGCCCAGCATGAAGATCGCCGGCACCGCGGCCACGCCGCCCCACGTCAGCACGTACACCTTGTTGCGCGGGAACATCAGCAGGTAGCCGCCGAGCACGCCGCTGATGGCGCCCGACGCGCCCACCGTGGGAATCATCGAGTCGGGGTTGAAGAAGATGTGCGCGAGCGCGGCCGCGACGCCGGTGGCGAGATAGAAGACCAGGAAGCGGCCGTGGCCGATTCTGTGCTCGACGTTGTCGCCGAAGACCCACAGGAACAGCATGTTGCCGAGCAGGTGGCCCCACCCGCCGTGCAGGAACATCGACGTGAACAGCGTCGACCACACCGGCAGGTCGATCAGCGGCGGCAGATCGACGCCTTCGGTGTACTCGCGCGGGACGACGCCCCACGCTTCGACGAACGACTGCAGGGCGGCTTCGCTCGGCTGACTGATCTCGAGAAAGAACGCGAGGATGTTCAGCGCGATGAATGAAATCGTGACGAACGCGATCCCCTGGCCTTTGACGTTCTCGTCGCCGATGGGCAGCATGCCGCTATCCTACGGCAACTCCCTCGTCGGCGAGCAGCGGGCTCAGCCACCTCCCGACTTCGGCCTGGCTCCAGCCTTTGCGCTTTGCGTAGGCGTCGGCCTGGTCGCGGCCGACACGGCCGATGTTGAAGTATTTCGCCTCGGGATGGCTCAGGTAGATGCCACTGACGCTCGCGGCGGGCCACATCGCGCATGACTCGGTCAGCTCGATGCCGACCGCCGGCGCGTCGAGCAGCCGGAACAGCTCGAACTTCTCGGTGTGGTCCGGACAGGCCGGATAGCCGAACGCCGGCCGGATGCCACGATACTTCTCGTCCACCAGATCGTCGGCGGTGAGCTTTTCCTCCGCGCCGTACCCCCAGTCACGCCGCGCCTGCGCGTGCAGGTACTCCGCGAAGGCCTCCGCCAGGCGATCGGCCAGCGCCTTCACCATGATGGCGTCGTAGTCGTTGCCCTCGGCCTCGAGCTTCTTCGCCATCGCGTCGACGCCGATGCCGGCCGTCACCGCGAACGCGCCGATGGAGTCGGGCGCGCCGCTCGATTTCGGCGCGACGAAGTCGGCCAGGCTGCGATTCGGACGGCCGTCGGCAATCTCTTCCTGCTGCCGCAGCATGTGGAACCGCGCGAGCTCCTCGCGCCGTCCGTCATCCTTGTACAGCACGATGTCATCGCCGTCGCTGCTGGCCGGCCAGAAGCCGTACACGCCCTTCGCTTGAATCAGCTTTTCGCGCGCCAGGCGATCGAGCAGCGTCAGCGCGTGGCCGTGCAGCTCCCTCGCGGCCTCGCCGTACTGGGGATGCTCGAAGATGGCCGGATAGCGCCCCTTCAGCTCCCACGCCGTGAAGAAGAACGTCCAGTCGATGTACGGAATCAACTCGTCGATCGCCGGTTCGACGACGCGCCTGCCGACGAACCACGGCGCCGGAATCTCGATGTTGTCCCAGTCGGTCTTCAGATGGTTGGCGCGCGCCTTCTCGTACGCGATCAACGCTTTCCGCGTGCGCCCCGCGTACTTCTGACGCGTCTCCTCCTGCGCCGCGCGGTTCCGCGCGTCGAACGCGGGCTGCAGCTCGTCGCTCATCAGGTTCGACACGACATCCACCGCGCGCGAGGCGTCGAGGACGTGCACGACCGGGCCCGAGTACTCCGGCGCGATCTTGACGGCCGTATGCTGCGGACTCGTCGTCGCGCCGCCGATGAGCAGCGGCATGGTGAAGCCGCGCCGCTCCATCTCCTTCGCGACGTACACCATCTCGTCGAGCGACGGCGTGATCAGGCCGCTCAGCCCGATCATGTCGACCTTGTGCTCCACGGCGGCCGCCAGGATTTTGTCGGCCGACACCATCACGCCGAGGTCGATGACCTCGTAGCTGTTGCAGCCGAGCACCACGCCGACGATGTTCTTGCCGATGTCGTGGACGTCGCCCTTCACCGTCGCCATCAGCACGCGGCCCACGGCTTGCGTGCTCGCGCCGATGGCGATCGCCTGCTGCTTCTCCTCTTCCATGAACGGCTCGAGGTGCGCGACGGCGCGCTTCATGGCGCGCGCGCTCTTGACCACCTGCGGCAGGAACATCTTGCCGGCGCCGAACAGGTCGCCGACGATCTTCATGCCGTCCATCAGCGGCCCTTCGATCACCTGCAGCGGCCGCGCGAACTTCTGCCGCGCCTCTTCCGTGTCCTCGACGATGAAATCGACGACGCCGTGCACGAGCGCGTGCGCCAGCCGCTTCTCGACCGGCGCCTCGCGCCAGGTCATGTCGTGCTCCTGCTTGCGTCCGGCGCCCTTCACCCGCACCGCGAACTCCATCATCCGCTCGGTGGCGTCTGGCCGCCGGTTGAAGATGATGTCCTCGACGTGCTCGAGCAGCTCCTTGTCGATGTCCTCGTACACGACCAGCTGACCCGCATTGACGATGCCCATGTCGAGGCCGGCCTTGATCGCGTGAAACAGGAACGCGGAGTGGATCGCCTCGCGCACGTGGTCGTTGCCGCGGAACGAGAACGACAGGTTGCTGATACCGCCGCTGATCTTCACGCCGGGGCAGGTCTCTTTAATGATGCGTGCCGCCTCGATGAAGTTGACCCCGTAGTTGTTGTGCTCCTCGAGGCCCGTGGCAATTGCCAGCACGTTCGGGTCGAAGATGATGTCGGACGGATCGAAGCCGGCCGTCTCGACCAGCAGCGTGTAGGCGCGCCGACAGATTTCGACCTTGCGGTCCACCGTGTCGGCCTGGCCGGTCTCGTCGAACGCCATGACCACCACCGCCGCGCCGTAGTCGCGTATCGTCCGCGCCTTCGCGAGAAAATCCTCCTCGCCTTCCTTCAGCGAGATCGAATTGACGACGCCCTTGCCCTGCACGCACTTCAGGCCGGCCTCGAGCACTGTCCACTTCGAGCTGTCGATCATCACGGGCACGCGTGCGATCTCGGGCTCGGTCGCGATGAGATTGAGGAACTCGGTCATCGCATGCTCGGAGTCGAGCATGCCCTCGTCCATATTGACGTCGATCATGTTGGCGCCGCCGCGCACCTGATCGAGCGCCACCGCCGCGGCCTCGCCGTAGTTGCCCGACGTGATGAGCCGCGCAAAGCGCTTCGATCCGGTGACGTTGGTGCGCTCGCCGATCATCTGGAAGTTGCTGTCGGGCAGCATCGTCAGCGGCTCGAGGCCGCTCAGCCGCGTGTGGTGCAGCGCGGGTTTCGCGGGCCGCTGCCGGGGCGCCACGCCCTCGACCGCCGCCCGGATCGCCGCGATATGCTCCGGCGTCGTCCCGCAGCAGCCGCCGACGATGTTGACGAAGCCGCTGGAGGCGAAGTCGCGCAGGAGCGTGCCGGTTTCGGCGGGCTGCTCGTCGTACTGGCCGAACGCGTTCGGCAGGCCGGCGTTCGGATAGGCAGTGACCCAGCATTCCGCCATGCGCGACAGCTCGGCGAGGTAGGGGCGCATTTCCGTGGCGCCGAGCGCGCAGTTGATGCCGATGGAGAACGGCCGCGCGTGCTCCATCGAAATGTAGAACGCGTCGAGCGTCTGGCCCGACAGCGTGCGCCCGCTGCGGTCGGTGATCGTCACCGAGATCATCAACGGAATGTCTGTGCCCCGCTCGCGCTGCACCTCCCTGATCGCCACGATCGCGGCCTTCGCGTTCAGCGTGTCGAAGATCGTCTCGAGCAGCAGCAGGTCGACGCCGCCGTCGACGAGGCCGCGCACCTGCTCGGCGTAGGCGTCGCGCATCGCGTCGAATGTGATGCCACGGAACGACGGGTTGTTGACGTCGGGCGAGATCGACAGCGTGCGGTTAGCCGGGCCGATCGAGCCGGCCACCAGACGCGGCCGCGCCGGATTGCGGCGCGTGTAGTCGTCGGCCGCGCGGCGCGCGATGCGCGCGCCCTCGATGTTCATCTCGTACACGAACGGCTGCAGGGCGTAGTCGGCCTGCGACACCGCCTGCGCGTTGAACGTGTTGGTCTCGATGATGTCAGCGCCGGCCTCGAGGTACTCGCGGTGAATCGCCTCGATCACGTCGGGCCGCGTCAGCACCAGCACGTCGGCGTTGCCCTTCAGCTCGTGCGAATGCTCCACGAACCGCTCGCCGCGATAGTCCGCCTCCTCCAGCCTGTACCGCTGGATCATCGTCCCCATCGCGCCGTCGAGCACCAGGATGCGCGACGCCAGAAGCTTGTCGAGTTCCACACGTTCCATTCGTTCCACTGGTTCCATGGGTTCGGTTCTGTGTTCTACGTTCTACGTTCTAGTTCTTCCCAATCGCCCACAGCGTGCGCTGTCCACGCACGAACATCGTCTGGCCGGCGATGGCGGGCGTCGCCATCAGGGGCTCGCCCATCGCGTTCTGCGCGAGCACTTCGAATTCGGGGCCGGTTTTCACGACGAAGATGTCGCCGTCTTCGCTGGAGGCGTAGAGGCGGCCGTCGGAAATGACGGGGGAGGCGCTGAAGCCCGAGCCCTTGTGCAGCAGGCGCGAGCGATAGATCTCTTCGCCGGTGCGGTAGTTGTAGCTGTCGAAGATGCCGGCGTTGCCCAGGACGTAGAGCTGGTCGCGGTAGATCACCGGCGTGGGCATGTACGGGCCGCGCTGGGTCTTCTGCCAGAGCACCGAGGCGGTGCCGGTGATGTCGCCGCGCGCGCCGGGTTTGATCGCGAGAATCGGCGCGGTCGGACGCCGGCCGCTGGCCACGATGATCGCGTCGGGCGTGAAGATCGGCGTCGGCGCGGTGATCTGCGAGCTGCCGCCGAGCCGCCATAACTCCTTGCCGGTCTCGATGTCGTAGCCGTAGACGAAGTTCGACGAGTTGGTGACGATTTCGGTGCGGCCGGCGGCGGTCACAACGGTGGGCGTGCCCCACGACGGCAGCTCCTGGCGCGGCGTCCGCCAGATCTCGCGTCCGGTCTTCGCATCGAGCGCGAGCAGGTAGTCGTCCTTCGACGTGTCGACCTGCACGATCACCTTCCCGTCGTGAATCACCGGCGAGCTTGCCGTGCCCCACTCATAGCTGGGGATGTCGTACGCACCGACATCGAGGTGGCCCAGATCCTTCTTCCACAGCAGCGTGCCGTCGACCGTATACGCGTACAGGCCCTGCGATCCGAAGAAGGCGACGAGGATGCGGCCGTCAGTGGCGGGCGTGGCGCTGGCGTAGGTCGACTTGATGTGCCGCTTCTCGCGCGGCGCGCCTTCGAACGCCGTCTGCTGCCAGATCGCGCGGCCGGTCTTTGCGTCGAAGGCCATCACGACCCACTTGTGGACCGATCGATCTTCCGAGGCGGTGCCTTCGCCGTACAGCCCCGGCTTGAACGTCGCATCGTCGCGGCTGCTGACGGCGGACGTCACGAAGACACGGCCGTTCGACACGATCGGGCTCGAATGCGCAAGCCCTGGAATCGGCGCTGTCCAGCGGATGTTCTCGCCTGTCGCAACGTTCCAGCTCACAGGCAGATCCTGGCCGTCCGACACGCCGGACGCATCGGTGCCGCGGAAGGACGGCCATTCACCCGTGTCTGCCGAGACGGCGGCGATTAGGGCAAGCATCGCGATGAGCAGCATGCGTTTCATCGTTTGTCCTTCCTGAGAGGTTTCGTTCCCCCGGCCACCAGCACCGTAAACGGATCGCCGGTCTTGCGCGCGCCGACGCGCAGCTGCACGCGGGCGAAGCCCGCGCCGGCCAGCATCTTCTTCAGCTCGACATCCTTGAAGCCGAGCCAGCGGTCGCCGAGCGTTTCTTTGACCCAGGCCTGATCGTGCTGCCGTAAATCGAGCACGAGCAGCTTGCCGCCGGGACGCAGCACGCGGGCCGCTTCGGCCAGGGCCTGGCGCGGCTCGATCGCGTGATGGAGCGCCTGGGAGAGGACGGCAATGTCGACGCTCTCGTCCGCGAGGGGCAGCTTCTCGAGCTCGCCCTGCTTCCAGGCAATGTTCGAAACCTTGCGGCGCTTTGCGAGGGCGCGCCCGCGCGCCAGCATCTCGGGCGAGCGATCGATCGCGGTGACCCGCTTCGCCCAGCGCGCCGCCTCGATCGTCAGGTAGCCGTCGCCGCAGCCGAGGTCCGCGACGTCCGCCGCCGGCAGCAGATAGCTGATCGCGCGCGCCCATGCCGGCCAGCTGCGGCCCGGCACGAGCTGCCGCGCATCCTCCGCGGCGCCATGCTCGGCGAAGCTTTCCTTGCGCAGCCTCAGCACTTCCTGCAGCTTCGCATCGTCGGCGCGCAGCACGGAATCGGAGGCCTGCTCGAACTGCGCGCGCAGCATCGGCCAGACGCCGTCCGAGTCATTCCTGATTGCAGGATTGACGCGAAACCATGTGTAACCGCCCGAGCGCTCTTCGGATACGAGGCCTGCGTCGCGCAGCAACCCGAGATGACGCGACACGCCCGACTGGGCGATGCCGACGATGCCGGTGAGCTCGGTGACGTTGAGGGCCTCGGCCGCCAGCAGACGCAGGACCCGCAGGCGGACCTCGTCGCCCAGCAGCCGGAACAGCCCGGCGGACGCGCGCATATACAGCAATATATATGTATGTATGGGTCAGCGCAAGCCCTGAAGTCGTTGACTGGGCTATACTTAGCCTCCACGTGACTGGCGAGTTCACGCTCGAAACCGAACACGGGCCCATCACCACGCGGCGCTACTCCGCCCATGAGCGGCGTGCCGCGGTGCTGCTCGCGCACGGCGCCGGCGCCGGTCAGATGCATCCCTTCATGATGGCGGCGGCCACGGCGTTCACCGCCGCGGGCTTCGAGGCGATCACCTTCGATTTTCCCTACATGGAAGCGGGACGCCGCGTGCCCGATCCGGCGCCAACGCTCGAGAAGACATTTGCCGACGTCGCGAGGGAATGCTGTTCGCGGTGGCTCAACGGCGGCGTGCCCTATTTCGCGGGCGGCAAGTCGATGGGCGGGCGCATCGCCTCGCAGACGTCGGCGCACGGCCTGTTCGCGCGCGAGCCCGACGGGCTGGTGTTTCTCGGCTATCCGCTGCATCCACCCGGCAACGCCGCGAGACGCCGCGACGAGCACCTCGCGAAAGTGAAGCCGCCGATGCTGTTCGTGCACGGCACGCGCGATCCGTTCGGCTCTGCCGAGGAGATGCAGGAGGTGGTGAAGGGCCTCAGGCGCGCGACGCTCTCGCTCATCGAAGGCGGGGGCCACTCGTTCGAAGCGGCGCAGCGCGACGGCGGCGACCGCTCGGTGCAGGCGTTCGACGCGGCGATCG
Organism: Vicinamibacterales bacterium; assembly: GCA_035512575.1. Lineage (GTDB taxonomy): Bacteria > Acidobacteriota > Vicinamibacteria > Vicinamibacterales > SCN-69-37 > JALYRV01. The sequence goes on from DATKDT010000089.1 coordinate 7,419, forward strand.
CCTGGATGAGGGACAGAATCAAATAGTTGCTGAGTCGGCGGGCGGTACGGCCTGTGCGACACTGGCCGCATGAGCGTGGTTGCTTCCAGTTTGGCTCTGCTGTTGCTCGTCGGGTTTCCCGGCTGCTCAAGCGATCCGCAGAGCGCGCCGCCAACGCTCCCCGCTTCGTCTTTTCCCGACATCACGGCAACCGGACAGAACCCAGCTGATGCGCTGAAGGCGCTCGAAGCGCGGCGCGGGACCCGCCCCTCGATCGAAGCGGACGTGCTGCGCGCGCGGCTGCTCGGCGAGGTTGGCCGCCACGCCGAAAGCGCCGACGCATGGGACGCGGTGGCGGCGGCAGAGCCGGCGCTCGGCGTGTTCGCGCGGCGGGCCGCTGTGCGCGCCAGCCTGGCGGCCGGCAACATCGACCGGGCCGGGCCGGCGATCGATCGGCTGCTCAGCGAGGGTCCGCCGACCGATCACACCGATCTCGCGCTGGACGTGGCCACGCGCCTCCGAACCGCCGGACGGCACGACGAGGCTCGCGCGCTGTACCGCCGCGTGCTCGCGGGCAATGCGTCGGGATCGCGCGCCGAGGAAGCGCGGCTCGGCATTGCCGAATCGCTTGCGGCGACAGACGACACCGCGGGCGCCCTTGCCGAGCTGCGCCGCGTGCGCATGACGTTCGGCAACTTCGAGGCGTACGAAGCCGCCAAGCGCTCCGAGATTCGCATCGCCAACGCCGCCGGCGCGCGCGTGCCTCCGGTCACCGCCGCCGAGTATTCGACGATGACGGAGCGGCTGCTGGCCAGGTCGCGGTACGACGAGGCGATCGTGTTGTTCGAACAGCAATTGGAAATTGTAAATGGAGCCGACGCGGCCCGAGTAGAGGCCGCGATCATCGACACCCTCTATCGCGCTCGCGAGAACAGCAAGGCGCGCGACCGCATCAAACGCTTCCGCAGCCGCTGGCCCGGCAGCTCCTATGACGATGAGGTCACGGTGCTCGACTTCCGGATCGCGATCCGCGAAGCGCGCACGGCGGATGTACGGCGGCTCGGCTACGCGATCATGCGCGGGCGCGTGCCGGGCGTCTCGACGGCGGATCAGCGCGGCATCGGACGCCTCGTCGGGTCCTATCTGGCGGCGGTCGGCCAGGTGAACGAAGCCCTGGACGTCTTCCGCGAGATGTTTCAGTCGAGCCGTTCGGCCAACGAGCAGGAGGATCTGCTGTGGCGCGCGGGCATCACGGCGCTGCGCGCCGGCGATCTGGACCGCGCGAAGAGCAACCTCGAAGGTCTGATCAGACGGCGGCCGGGCGCCGAGACGGTGCGCATCGCGCGCTTCTGGATCGCGGATGCCGAGGCGAAGGTCGGGCGGAAGGACGCCGCGGCGCGGATCTGGGCCAGCCTGGCCGACGAGCAGCCGCTCGACTACTACGGGCTGCGCGCGGCCGATCGGATCGGCCGCACCGATCGGATCGGGCCGTCGGCGCCCGCCGCGCCGGATCTCGCGGTGCGCGAGGAGACGCGGGCGGCGCCCGAGCTGCAGGCGGCGCGCATCCTGTCGGCCGCCGGGTTTCCGTCCGAGGCGGCGGCCTTCGCGCGCCAGGCGGCCGAGCGCTTCCCGTCGGATCTCGGCATCGCGTACGAAGCCGCGCGCGCGAGCGCCGCGGCCGGCGAATATCGCGCCGCGCATTCGCTGATGGCGCGCCGGTTCCCGACGTACGTCACGCGGGGCGGGCGCGATCTGCCGCCGGAGTTCCTGAAGCTGTTCTGGCCGATGGCGTTCGAAGAACACATCGTCGAGGCGGCGAAGCGCTCGAACGTCGACCCGCTCGTCATGCTCTCGATCGCGCGGCGCGAATCGCGCTACGACCCTGGCGTGCGGTCGCTGGTGGGCGCCATCGGCCTGTTCCAGTTCATGCCCTATACGGCGGTGGAAGTCGCGCCGGCGGCGGGTCTGACCGACGTCAGCGAGCCGGCGCTCAAGACGCCGTTCGCCGCCTCACGGCTGGCCGCGGCGTACCTGAGCGAGCTGCTGCGCCGCTTCGACGGCGAGCTCGCCCCGGCGGCCGCGTCGTACAACGCCGGCGAGGATCTCGCGACGACCTGGTGGAAGGCGCACAAGGGGGCGGGCGTCGACATGTTCGTCGAGATGATCCCGTACGCCGAAACGCGCGGCTACGTGCGCGAAGTCGTGGCGAACTACGAAACCTACCAGTGGCTGTACGGAATCAGCCCGCGAGCGCGCCCAGGAACCTCCCCAGCTCCGCGCTGAACTCGCCGGTCCATTCGTGGCCGCCGTCGAAGCGCAGGCGCCCGTGCGGCGCGCCTTTTTCCTCGAGCATCCGCAGGTCGGCGTCCATCTTCTCCGCCGTGTACCACTCGTCTTTCGTGCCGCCCGCGACGAGCGCGATCGGGAAGTTCTCGGCCGGCGCATCGGCCAGCTCCGGCGGAATGTCGCCGGCCAGCGCCACGATGCCGTCGGCGCGGCGGCGTCCCAGCACCGCGGCGCGCCACGCCATCGACGCGCCCTGCGAGAACCCCACGCACACGATGACGTCGGCCCGGCGCTCGCGCTGCAGCGCCACCGTCGCCCCGTCGACGTAGTCGACATTCTCGCCAATCGCCAGCGCGCGGTCCTCGCGCGTCATCCAGCTCGCCACGACTTCGTTCCCACGCCCGTAGAAGGGATGCAGCGCCTGAATCGAGGCCACCGTCCACTGCTCGATCCCGGGCACGCCCTCGAGCGTCTCGTGCATCGACTCCGCCCGCTGCGCGTAGCCATGAAACGCCAGCAGCAGCCGCGAGCGCTTTCCGTCATACACCGCGTCGCGGACGACGACGCGGCCGTGCGCGCGCGCGGGCACGTTGAAGGTTTTCATCAATGGAAGTACGCCTGGAAGGGGCCGCGAAAGAAGACCGCGTAGCCGGCATGCGATGACGCGACCGCCGCCGGCACCAGTGTTTCATCGTCGCGCCCGTGGTACACGCAAATCGCCATCCGCGGCGTGAAGGCCGCAATCGTGCGTCCGGCCCCCGCGAGCGCTCGCGGCTCGGCGCCTTCGATATCCATCTTGATGAAATCGACGCGATCCTGTCCGAGCTCGCGCATCAGGCTGTCGAGCCTGACGGCGCGGACGCGGATGGTTGTGTCGGTCGGACGATCGGTCGCGGCGCGGGCGCGTCCCGTGGTGCTTTGCGCGCCGATGCGAAATTCCAGCGACGCGTCCGCGTCCCATGCCGCGGCCTCGGCAACCAGAACGGTGCCGGCCTGTATCTCCTCCGCGAAGGTGCGGCGGAGACAAGCCGCAAGCGCGGGCATTGGCTCCACCGCGATGACGCGTGCCGCGCCGCGTCGCAGCGCATAGCGCGTAAAGGTGCCCAGGTGGGCGCCGACGTCGATGACGACGTCGCCGGGCTCGATGGATGCCGGCGCGCGGTCGTAAATTCTGCCGCCCAGTTCTTCGACAACCAGATGATCGAGAACGCGTCCGTCGTTTTCACCTCCCCAGAACGCGCCGAGTGCGGTCTGCCAGACGACCGGGCAGGGCGCCTCGCCGGTGCCCGCGGCTTTCACGAAGAGCGGATCGCGCTGCTGCGTCCAGCGCGGTCCAAGCCGCCGGACAATGGACCACCAGCTGACGTCGGGCGCGTGGCCGCCGCGCTTCATCGCGATGATGAAACTGCGCGTCTCGAACACATAACTGGCCAGATAGCGCTGGCGCGCGCCGATCGCGACGACAGCAAGCACGAGTAGGGCGAGGGCGGCGAGACGGACGCGCCGGCCGGCGGGGAGAAGCCGGTTCATGCGCTGATAAGCTTATCCGCATGGCGACGCGCGAGCGCAGCGAGATCGACACCCGATGGACGTGGAACCTCGACGACATTTATCCCGGGTGGGACGCCTGGGACGAGGCGCGCGCCACGCTCGGCAAAGGCGTCGACGAGTACGCGACGCTGCAGGGATCGCTCGCCGGCGGGGCCGATGCGCTGCTGCGTGCGTTCCAGTTCTCCGACACGCTCGGCCAGCTCGCCTACAAGGTCTGGTACTTCGTCTCGCTCCGATACGACGAGGATCAGCGCGACAACAGCGTGAACGCCCGCAAGCAGCAGGTGCAGGAGCTGCTCGCGCGCTGGCAGCAGGCCGCCAGCTGGTTCAACCCCGAGCTGCTGCGCGTCCCGCTCGACACCGTGCGCGGCTGGATGGACGCGCTGCCCGACCTCGCGGTCTACCGCTTCGCCATCGAGGATCTGTACCGCCAGCAGGAGCACGTGCTGGACGAGCAGGGCGAGCACCTGCTCTCGCTCGCGTCGCGCCTGGCCGGCGTGCCGTACGACTCCTACGCCGCGCTCTCCACCTCCGACGTCAGGTTCCCCACCGTCACGCTCAGCGACGGCAGCGACGTCACCGTCTCCTACGCGCAGTACCGCGCCATCATCGCCACGCGGCGCGATCAGGACGATCGCCGCAAGGCGTTCGAGGCGCTCTACAGCACCTACGCCGGCTCGCTCAACACGTACGCCACGCTCTATCACGGCGTCTGTCAGCGCGACTGGTTCCATGCGCGCGCGCGCGGCTACGCCACCACGATCGAGGCCGCGCTCCACGGCGACAACATCCCCACCTCCGTCGTCGAGACGCTGATCGCGGCGACGCGCGATGGGGTGGAGCCGCTGCGGCGGTATCACCGGCTGCGCCGGGCGATGCTCGGCCTGAAGGCGTACTTCCCGTTCGACTTTTCGATCCCGCTGCAGGCCTGGGACCGGCGCTACGCGTATCCGGACGTGCTCGACGAGATCGTGCGCTCGGTGGCCCCGCTCGGCACCGAGTACCAGGGGTGGATGCGCCGCGGATTCGACGAGCGCTGGATCGACGTGTACGAGAACGCCGGCAAGCGCAGCGGCGCGTATTCCGCGCCCGTGTACGGCGTGCATCCGTACATGCTGATGAACTTCAACGACACGCTGGACGACGTGTTCACGCTGGCGCACGAAATGGGCCACTCGATGCACACGCTGCTGTCGCACCAGCGCCAGCCGTTCATCTATTCGAGCTACACGATCTTCGTCGCCGAAGTGCCGTCGACGCTCAGCGAGGCGCTGCTGCTCGAGCAGATGCTGGCGCAGTCCGCCGACCCACTCGAGCGCGCGGTACTGCTGCAGCACGCGATCGACAACATCACCAGCACCTTCTACACGCAGGTGATGTTCGCCGACTACGAGCTGCAGGCGCACCAACTGATCGAGCAGGGGGAGCCGATGACCGCCGACGTGCTCGACCGGCTCTATCTCGACACGTTCAACGCCTACTACGGCGACAGCGTCGATACGCATCCGCTGACGCGCATCACATGGGCGCGCATCCCGCACTTCTACAACTCGCCGTACTACGTGTATCAGTACGCCACCTGCTTCGCGTCGGCGGCAAAACTGGCGAAGCAGATCACGGAAGGCGGCGATGCCTCGAAGGCGGACGCGCGCACGCGCTATCTCGAGCTGCTCGCGTCGGGCGGCGGCGATTATCCGATGGAGCAGCTGAAGAGGGCGGGCGTCGACCTCGGCGAGCCGTCAACGGTACGAGCGGTGGTAGACCAGCTCGCTGCTCTCGTCACTCGCCTGGAGCAGGAGCTCGAGGGAATGGCCTGACCTTCCTGATGACGACCGGCTCGAGCGGCACGGCTTCGTGGGGCCCCGCCCGGCGCACCGCCACGGCGGCGATCTTGTCCACGACATCCATGCCTTCCAGGACGCGCCCAAACACCGCGTAGCCGTACATGTCGGGCACCAGCCCGCGGTGATTCAGCTGGCCGTTGTCCTCGACGTTGATGAAGAAGCCGTCGGTGGCGCTGCGCACCGCCGACGACCGCGCCATCGTCACCGTGCCGCGCAGGTTGCGCAGGCCGTTGCTGGCCTCGTTGCGGATCGGCGGACGCGCGGGCTTCGCCTCGAGCTCGGGCGTGAAGCTGCCGCCCTGAATCATGAACCCGCGCAACACGCGGTGGAAGACCGTCCCGTCGTAATGCCCGGTGTTCGCGTAGGCGAGAAAATTCTCCACCGACACGGGCGCGCGGTCTTTCCTGAGCTCGATGACGATGTCGCCGAGGGTGGTTTCGAGCACGACCACCGGATTGGCCGGGTTGGCCGGCTGGGCGGAGGCGGCCTGGAAGAGGACGGTCAACAGCAAGGCAGGAGCGGGCATGAACCTCCCATGGTAATCCCGGAAACCGGATGCGCCGATCCCGCCGGCCGGATCCGCTGCACGCCCCCTGGACTGTTCGAAAGCAACCGGTAAGGAGGAACGGCGTGGAACTCCTGACGAGAGTACGGGTTGGGGGGACGAACGGCTTACGCGGAGCGTCAAAGGGCCGCCCGGCCGAACGGCATGCCCTTTTCATAGAGGATGCCCACGATGGTGCCCTCGAGCCGCTCGCCTCAGGACGATCTGGTCGACCAGCGCGAGCTGGCCAGGGCCATTCGTCTCGGCGCGGCGCGCCGGCCGCAGTGCTTCGGCAGCTACTTCGACGAGCGTGGCGGCTCATGCGCGCTGGGCGCGGCCTACGACGGCATGTACGAACTGCCTCGGCAGGCCCGCGAGGCCGGGGAAATCGTGCCCCGCCACCTCGAGCGGCTCTTCCACTGCCTCGACGACGTCGTCAAGCGGTGTCCAGAGCCGGCGCTGCCGGCCGGGGCGGGCGTCCGGATGGACAGTGAGGCAGCCGGCGCGCCCTGCCGCAAGCGGCTGCCGCTTGGGGCGATGATCGTGCATCTGAACGACGATCACGGCTGGACGCGCGAGCAGATCGCCGAATGGCTCTCGAACGGAGCGCCCGGCGCGAAAGCCGGAGCGCGTTCTTAACTTTTTCACGAGCGCGTCGATCCGAGAGATCGGCCGCTGCAAGGTCACCCGAATGGGCATTCTCGACAAGCTGCGACCCCAGCCCCGCTGGAAGCATGCGGACCCCGCCGTCAGACTCGAAGCACTTCCCCAGATAGACGATCCCGCAGTGCTCGCCGACCTCGCCGTCAGCGACCCCGACCCGCGCGTCAGGCGCAAGGCGCTCGATCTCGTCGAAGACGTCGACGCGATCGCGACGGTTGCGGCGGGCGACGCCGATCAGGGCGTGCGCGAGGCCGCGACGGTGGCGCTTGCAGAGATCGCGGCCAATCCCGAGGCCGACGCCGCGGTCGCCGCCCGCGCGGTGGCGGGCATCAGCGATGAGCGCCGCCTGGCGGCCGTCGCGCGCACGTCGCCGCACGCCCAGGCGCGCGAGGACGCGCTCGGCCGCGTGCACGAGACGAAGGCGCTCGGCTCGATTGCGCGGAGCGCGGCCGACGAGGGCATCGCCCACGCCGCGGCCGGCCGCCTGTCGGACGCGCACGCGCTGCTCGACGTCGCTCTCAACGGCGCCCACAAGGACGTCGCCATGTCCGCCTTCGAGCGCATCGTCGACGACCAGGCCGGCGCGGCGGATGTCGACAACCGTGAGCGGCTGGAGCAGATTGCGGGCAAGTCGCAGCAGAAGAGCGTGGCGCGCCGCGCGAAGGCCATCCTGCAGACGATGGCCGACGCCGAAGCCGCGCGCAAGGCGGCCGAAGCGGAACACCGCAAGCAGGTGACGTCGATCGTCGAGAGCGTCGAGCGGCTGGCGCGCGAAGAGGACTGGCGCGCCGCCGAGGCGGGGCTGACGCGGTCGCGCGGCGAGTGGGCGGCGGCCGGCGAGATCGCCGATCCCGCGCTGGCCTCGCGCTTCGAGAGCGCGACGACGGCGGTGCGCGCGCGCATCGACGCGGCCCGCGAGGCGGAGGCGGCGGCCGCGGCGCGAGCCGAGGAGAAGGCGCGGGCGCTGGCCGCCCGGGAGTCCATCTGCGCGCGGCTCGAGCGGACGGATGTGCGCGCCGAGTCAATCGACGAGGCCCGCGCCGAGTGGGACGCGCTGCCGCCGGCGCCCGACGCGGCCGACGAGGAGCGCGCGCTCGGCGAGCGGTTCGAGCGCGCCGTGGCGCTGTCGGTGAAGCGGCACGAGCAGCGGGGCGCCGCGGCCGCCGCGGAAGACACGCTGCGGACGATTGCGGCGGAGGCCGCGTCGCTGTCGGGCAATACGCTGGACGAGGCCGTCAGCCGGTGGAAGACGCTGAAGCGGCGGTGGAAGGAAACGGAGCAGACGTTGACGGATGTGGCGATAGATGTGCCGGCCGACGCGCTGGAACAACTGAAGGCGGCGGAAGAGGCCATCACGGCGCGCGAGACCGAGGCGCGCGAGCGGAAGAGGAAGACGGCGGCCGAGCACGTGGCGCGGCTCGATCGGCTGTCGGACCGCGCCGAGCGCATCGTGAAGGCCGAGGCCATCACGCTGCGCGAGGGCGACCGCATGCTGCGCGACGCGAAGACCGCGCTCGATCAGCATCCTGGCGAGGTCAAACCCGAAGGCTACGATGCCGCCGTGGCGCGGCTGCGCGGGCTGCTCGAACAGGTGGGCCCGAAGGTGCGCGAGCTGCGCGAGCTCGACGACTGGCGCCGCTTCGCCAACGCGCAGGCGCAGGAAGAGCTCATTCGGAAGGCCGAAGCGTTGGCGGCGGAGCTCGAGGCGGATGCCGTGGCGGTCCGCGAGTCGGATCTCGGCAAGGCGGCCGCGACGCTGCGCGACCTGCAGGCGAAGTGGAAGGCCGCCGCGGAGGCGCCGCGCGACCGCGCGCAGGAGTTGTGGCACCGCTTCCGCACGCCGGTCGATGCGGTGCGCGGACGCTGCGCGGAGTACTTCGCGAAGCAGGCCGGCGAGCGCGCCGGGAACATCAGGAAGAAGCAGGAGCTGTGCGAGCGCGCCGAAGCGCTGGCCGAGTCGACCGACTGGGTGCGCACGGCCGAAGCGTTCCGCGCGCTGCAGGGCGAATGGCAGGCCGCCGGGCCCGTGCCGCCGCGCGAGGCGCGCATGCTGTGGGACCGGTTCCGCAAAGCGTCCGACCAGTTCTTCACGCGGCGCCGCGACGACCTCGCGTCGCGCAAGACCGTGTGGACCGACAACCTGAAGAAGAAGGAAGCGTTGTGCGAGCGCGCCGAAGCGCTCGCCGAGTCGTCAGACTGGGACGCCGCCGCGTCGGAGCTGAAGCGGCTGCAGGCCGAGTGGAAGACGATCGGGCCGGTCCGCAAGAGCCGCTCCGAAGCCATCTGGAAGCGCTTCCGCGCGTCGGCCGATCGCTTCTTCGAGCGCTATCACAACCGCCATCAGGTCATGCTCGAGCAGAAGGCGGCGGATCGCGAGGCGCTCGTCGCCGAGATCGAAGCCTTCGCGGCATCCGAGCAGGAGCCCGAGAACCTCGGCGCGCGCGTGCAGGAGCTGCGCGCGAAGCTGCGCGTGCCGCCGCCGCTTAACCGCGCCGAAATCGAGGCGCAGAACGCGCGCGCGACCGCGGCGCTGGCGAAGATGGTGGACCGCTGGCCGACGGCGTTCACGGGCAGCGATCTGGATCCCGAGGCGGCGCTGAAGCGCATGGAGAAGCTGTGCGTGAAGGCCGAGGCGCTGGCCGAAGAGGCCGAGCCCGGGGAGCGCGCCGCGCCGTTGTCACAGGCCGAAGCGCTGGCCGCCAAGCTGCGCCAGGCGCTGGCCGCAAACACGTTCGGCGGACGCGCCGCCGAGGATCGCGGCCCGTCGATGGCCGATCAGATTCGCGATCTACAGGCGGCGTGGCAGCGGCTGCTCATCCCGCACACCGACGCCGCGCGCGCGATGGACGATCGCTTCAAGCGCGCGGTGGCCACGGCGCGCGAGAAGTCGAAGGCCAGGCGCGAGCTGACGAAAGCGTAGGGCGGCGCGGCGGGCGCGCCGCGCCCGCTCGCGTTCCAGCCTCGCGCGGCAGCGCAGCCGCACCGCGCCGGCGCGCGTCCCTGACGGCGCGACATCCGGCAGCGACGCGAGCGCCTGCTCGAGCGCATCACGTTCCAGCGGAGACATCAGGGCAATACCTCTTTCATCAGCGGGACGGCCGCCGCGGCGGCTGACCCCTCGAGCCTCTTTGCCAGCATCGCGCGCGCGCGGCTGATGCGCTGCCGCATGGTTTCAGGCTTCACGCCGCACATCACGGCCGCCTCCTGGGGCGTGAGCCCGTCGATTGCCACAAGCAGGAGCGCCTCGCGATAGGCCCCGGGCAGAGTGGCTACTGCCGCGTCGACCCGCCGCTGCAGCTCCGTGCCCGACGCGGTGTCGAAGGGGGACGGCTCGGCCGGCGGCACCGGCCACAGATGGAGGACGGCCGTGGCCTCGAAGTCGAGCATCCGCGAGCGACAGTAGCTTGCATGCAGGTTGCGCGCGACAGTGAACAGCCACGGCCCGAGCCGGCTGTCGTCCCGAAGCCCCGGCGCATGCGTCACGAGCCGCAGCCATGTCTCCTCGGCAAGGTCCTCCGCGACATCGCGCCGCTGCGCCAGACGCGCGAGGAAGCTGAAGAGCCGCGCGTGGAACGCCGCGTAGATCTCGTCGAAGGCCTCGCCGTCGTGGGCCTTCAGCCGCGCAATCAGCTGCAGCTCGCGCTCCCTGTCCATCATGGTCTTAACGCCCCGGACGC
>DATKDT010000090.1:0-10780 GCA_035512575.1 Vicinamibacterales bacterium
GTGCCCGTGCTCCGGCTTGTGCAGCCCGAATTTCTCGATGCGGTAGCGCACCTGATCGCGGTTGATGCCGAGCAGCTGGCCCGCGTGCGTCTGGTTGCCGTCGGCGCGCGCGAGCGCCTGCAGCAGCAGCTGCTTCTCGACCTCCTCGAGGTTCACGCCCTGCGGCGGCAGCTCGAACTCCGCGGTCGACGCGATGCCGCCGATCAGGCTGAAGTCGCCGGCCTCGAGCTTGTCGCCGCGTCCCAGCAGCATGGCGCGCTCGACGACGTTGCGCAGTTCGCGGACGTTGCCAGGCCAGTGATACTTCTCGAGCAGCGAGATGGCGTCGGCCGAGATGCCCTTGATCTTCTTCTTGAACTCGCGGTTGAACGTGTCGATGTAGAACCGCGCCAGCAGCGGGATGTCGCCCGTGCGCTCGCGCAGCGGCGGCAGCACGATCGGCATCACCTGGAGCCGGTAATACAGGTCCTCGCGGAACTTGCCTTCCTTCACGCCCTGCTCGAGGTTGCGGTTCGTTGCCGCGATGACGCGCACGTTGACGCGGATGTCGGAAAGCCCGCCGACACGCCTGAACGTCTTTTCCTCCAGGAAGCGGAGCAGCTTGGACTGCAGCGCCGGCGTCATCTCGCCGATTTCGTCGAGGAAGACGGTGCCGTCGCTCGCGGTTTCGAGCAGTCCGCGCTTCTGCTGGCGCGCGTCGGTGAAGGCCCCGCGCTCGTGGCCGAACAGCTCGCTTTCGAGCAGCTGTTCCGGCAGCGCCGAGCACGTGATGTTGACGAACGGGCGCGTCGCCCGGTCGCTGTTGTAGTGGATGACCTTGGCGGCGAGGTCCTTGCCGGTGCCGGTTTCGCCGGTCAGCAACACCGTCGACGCGGGGCTTTCCGCGACGCGCGCGATGAGATCCTTGACCGCCTGCATCGCGGGCGAGCCGCCGATGATCGAATCGATGCGGTAGCTGTTGGTGCCCGAGCCCCGCAGCGCCTTGATCTCGCGCCGCAGCCGGTTCGTCTCGAGCGCCTTGGCGACGAGCATCTCGACCTCGTCGACGTTGAACGGCTTGTTCGCGTAGTGATAGGCGCCGAGCTTCATGGCCTCGACCGCCCCCTGCACCGTCGAGAACGCGGTGAGCATGATCACGAGCGCGTCCGGGTCCTGTTCGCGCAGGCGCTTGAGCACCGAGAACCCGTCGCCGTCGGGCAGCTTGTAGTCGAGCAGCACCAGGTCGGTGCCGGGCGCCTGTTCCAGCGCCTCGGCGACCGTGCCCGCCTCGAGAATCTCGTACCCCTCCCGCGCAAGCCGCTCGCGCAGCGACCACCGCACCAGCGGCTCGTCGTCGACAACCAGAATCGTGGCTTTGGCCATGAAAGTTTCCCTTGCGTTAGCATGGCACAGCGATGCCCCTGAAAGCAGTCCCCGTGCGCGACCGAGGTCTGGTGCTTCTGGCTGCGGCCCTGACATTGGGCATTTTCATCCTCGACCTGACCCTGCCTCTCGGCGCGGTCACGGGGATGCTCTACATCTTCGTCATCCTGCTCGGACTGTGGATCCGCTGGCCCAGCTACCCCTACGTGGCCGCCGCGGTCGCCTGGGCGCTGCTCGTCGTCGATACTGCACTGAACTGGACGGAGCAGCGGCCGGCGATCATCTTCTTCAACCGGCCGCTGATGACCCTGATGTTCTGGGTCACGGCTGCGCTGGTCATGCGCTATTCACGCATCGAGCGCGCGTCCGAGGCGTATGTGCGCCAGCTGGCCGACCTCAAGTACGCACTCGATCAGGCGGCGATCGTGGCCACCACCGACGTCAGCGGCGAAATCACCTACGTCAACGACAAGTTCTGCGAGATCTCGAAGTACTCGCGCGAGGAGCTGCTCGGGCAGGACCATCGCATCATCAACTCGGGATCCCACCCGAAGGAGTTCTTCCGCGATCTCTGGCGGACGATCGCACGCGGCCAGGTCTGGCAGGGCGAGATCCTCAACCGCGCGAAGGACGGCTCGCCCTACTGGGTCGACACGACCATCGTGCCGTTCGTCGACGATCGCAACCGGCCGTATCAGTACACCGCGATCCGCAACGACATCACGGGGCGCAAGCAGATGGAGTCGCGGCTGCGCGAGCAGGCGGCGCTCGCCCGCGTCGGGCAGATGGCCGCCGTCGTCGCGCACGAGGTGCGGAATCCGCTGGCGGGCATCAAGGGGGCCATGCAGGTGCTCGCCGCGCGGCGGGCGGAAGGGGACCCCGAAGCGCCGGTCATGCGCGACATCGTGAGCCGCGTCGATTCGCTCAGCGAGCTGATCAACGACCTGCTGCTGTTCGCGCGGCCGACGCCGCCTCGCATGGCGAAGATGGCGATCAGGCCGGTGCTCGAGGATGCCGCGGCGACGGCGCGGCGCGACCCGGCGGCCGAGCGCGTCGAGATTGCCGTGTCGGCGCCCGAGGCCGTCATCGACGGCGACTACGAGCTGCTCAAGGCGCTGTTCCTCAATCTCTTCCTCAACAGCGCGCAGGCCATGCAGGGCCGGGGACGGATCGAGGCGAACGCGACGGCGCGCGCGGGCGACGTGCGGATTGCCGTGCGCGACTTCGGCCCGGGCATTCCCGACGCGGTGGCGGCGCAGATGTTCGAGCCCTTCTTCACGACGAAGACCCGCGGCGGCGGGCTCGGCCTCGCGATTGCGCGGCGGACGGCGGAGCTCCACGGGGGTTCGCTGACCTACGTCAGGCCGGAGGACGGCGGCGCCGAGATGATCGTGACGCTGGCGCACCGTCCGCTCGTGACCGATGCGTCCGCGCGCATCGCCGACGAGCACGGGGATTAATTCGTCGCGCGCGGAAAATCTCCCGTTCCGCCGCGGTCCGGCTTCGGCCTTTTCACTCGAAAACTCACGAAAACAAGCCTGATTCCGCGAAATCAGGCTGCGGCACGTCTGTTGCCCTTTGAGGGTGCGACGGCCTCGCGCGAGCGGGCCGCCATCACATTCATCCAGGGAGAGGCCACGTCATGAAATTCGCATCCATTCTTCTTACCGGTCTCGCCGTCGCGGCGGTGTCCACCGCCACGCTCGGCGCCCAGACGGGCACGCTGAAGATCGCGAGCGCCAACGTCACCATCACCGGCACGACCAACGTGCACGGCTACACCGCGGCCACCAAGACGGTGCGGCTGACCAGTGTGAAGACGGGCGCCTTCGACGGCGACCTCATGAATCTCGCGGCCACGCCCGCGCTGCTCGAGGCCTTCGAAATCGCGATTCCGGCGGCCAGCCTGCATTCGACCAAGGACGGCATCGACAAGAACATGCACAAGGCGCTGAAGACCGACAGGTTCGCCGACATCACCTTCCGCATGACGTCGACGCAGAAGACCGGGGCCGGTGTGCGCGCGCTCGGCACGCTGACCATCGCGGGCGTTTCCAGGGAGATCGTGCTCGACCTGACCGCGACGCGCGCCGGCTCGAACCTGCTCGTCGCGGGCGAGATTCCGCTGCTCATGACCGACTACGGCATCACGCCCCCGAAAGCCATGCTGGGCATGATGAAAACCGACCCCAGGATCACCATCGCCCTCGAGCTCGTGCTCGCGGCGTCGGGCAGCTGAGCGCCCGCGCAGGGATGTGGGAGGCCGAGCGATGACACGCTTCTTCTTTCTCGCAGCGATGGCCGTCACGGTGACGGCGGCGGCCCAGGAGCCGCCGCCGGCCGTCTCGGTGCGCCAGCTGGGCGGGGCGTATGTCGTCGAAGCGCGCTTCCAGGTGGCGGCTTCACGGGTCATCGTCCATGACGTGCTGACCGACTATGCCGGCATCCCGCGCTTCATGCCCGACATCCGCACCAGCGTCGTGCGACGCCGCGCGGGCGACTCGGTCATCGTCGAGCAGGAGGCGGAGTCGAAATTCATGCTGTTCTCGAAGACCGTGCACCTGATGCTCGACGTGCTGGAAGGGGAGCGGCTCATCACGTTCCGGGACCTCTGCGGGAAGAGCTTCAACCGCTACGAGGGCACCTGGACGCTGAGCGGCGAGGGTCCCCGCGCGACCGTCGTCTACAGACTCACCGCCGATCCGGCGTTTGCCGTCCCGGCGTCCGTGTTGAAGCGGCTGCTCGACAGGAACGCACGCCAGACCATTGATTCCCTGCGTGCCGAGGCGGCACTCCGCTCCGCGCGTTGAACGAGGCTCCACCATGCCGCTTATTCGCTTCATGCATACGCCCGCGGGACGGACGCTTCGCATCATCGCGGGGCTGCTGCTGCTGGCCTATGGGGCGCTCTCGCCCACGCTTGCCGGCCTTCTGGCGATGATGGCCGGCGTCGCCGGCATCGTGACCGGCTTGGCCCGGCTGCCGCAGACACCGGTGCCGCCGGCCGGGCCGCGCGAGGTCCCTCGATGATCAAGCCGTCGATTCTCTGCCCGGTGGACTTCTCCGAGGCGTCGCGCGGCGCGCTGCGCTACGGCGCGGTGCTCGCGGAGCATTTCGGGTCGGAGCTGGTCGTCATGACGGCGACCGATCCCCTGCTGGCCGAAGCGGCCGCCATGGAGACGAGCGCCGCCGACGTCACGGCCTCCACGCTGGACGCGCTGCGGCGGTTCTTCAGCGAGACGATCGAGCGCTGTCTCAAGGCCACGCCCGTGGCGTTTGTCGCCTCGGTCGGGAAGCCGGAGGCGGAGATCCTGCGAATCGCGCGCGCGCGCCGCCTGGAGCTGATCGTCATCAGCTCGCACGGGCTGACCGGTTTCCGGAAGATGTTCTTCGGTTCGACGACCGAGCGCGTCCTGCGTGAGACGTCCGTTCCCGTGCTCGTCGTGCCGGGCGACGACCGGGGGCCGCTGAGTCTGGCCGATGCCACGTCGCGCGTGCGGCGCATTCTGGCGCCCGTGCTGCTGTCGCCGATCAATGCCCGTCAGATTGCGGTCGCCAAGGGGCTTGCCGAGGCGCTGCCCGCCCCCGCGCTGCTGCTGCACGTCGTGGAGCCGCTGCGCGCGGTGCTGCCGCGCAGCGACCGGTACCTCGCGAAGGTGGAACGCGAGCGCCGCGCTCGCGCGGAGTCCGAGCTCGAGCGGATTGCGGGCGGCGCCGGCCCGGCCCGCGTCGAGGCGCTCATCGCGTACGGCGAGCCCTCGGAGGAGATCGTCAAGGTCGCGCGCGATCGCAACGCCGGACTGATCGTCATGGCGCTGCAGGGGTCGCCGGCCTCGGGCCCGCGTATCGGCTCGGTGACGTACCGCGTGCTCTGCGCGGCGGGACGCCCGGTGCTCGCACTGCCCGCCTTCGCGCGTCGCGCTTCGGCGGGCAGGCCGCCGCTGAATTTTTCCCCGGCCGCGAAAAAACCCGCGCCACCCACACGCCGGCGGAAGGCGAAATAGATGTGTTTGCTCAGGAAAGCGCTCGATTCGCGTGTCGGCACAGCGCTTGCCCTTAAGGCTGCCGACACCCGGTTTCATAACGTAACTGACTCGGATACTCGGAGAGGACCTTTCATCATGACTCGCACACTTCGCATCGCCGTTGCTCTTGGCGTCACGCTGGGTGTCGGCGCTCCCGCGCTGGCGCAGCAGAAGCCCCAGGACTGGCTCGCAAACATTCCTTCAGTTGTTCTGGCGGCCCCGCCTGCCGCCACCGAAGACAAGGCCGCCAAGCCGGCCGAGACGCCGTCGGCCAGGGCCGCGTCGCTGCTCGAGCGGAAGATCGGCATACAGTACATCCGGCCGCAGGATCAACGCGGTCTCAACATCTTCGAGACCACGAAGGTCGCCGGCGCGGAATTCGACGGCGTCCGCCTCGACTGGGGCGCCTCGTTCACCACGCAGGTGCAGGATCTGTCGCACAGCAACACCGCCGCGCCCGTGATGGTTGGCGGCGTGAACACCAACCAGCTGGCGAACATCGGCTTCGGGTTCAACAACTCGACGGCCAACATGTATCTGCACAGCCAGCTCGCGCCCGGCATGCGCGTGATGCTGAGCCTGTATCTCTCGTCGCGCCACCACAACGACGCGTGGGTGAAGGACGGCTACCTCCAGATCGATGAGTCGCCCATCGAGTTCGCTCCGCTCCAGGCGCTGATGCAGTTCCTCACCATCAAGGCCGGGCACATGGAGATCAACTACGGCGACGCGCACTTCCGCCGCAGCGACAACGGCAACGCGATGCACAACCCGTTCGTCGGCAACTACGTCATGGACGCCTTCACGACCGAGATTGGCGCCGAGGTGTACGTCAAGGCGAAGAACGTCATCGCGATGGGCGCGGTCACCGGCGGCGAAATCCGCGGCACCGTGCTGAATCCCGACCGCCGCGGCCCGGCGTTCATCGGCAAGCTCGGCTACGACACGCAGGTGAATCCGGACCTCCGCGTCCGCCTGACCGGCTCGGTCTACAAGACCAACAAGTCGAACAGCAACACGCTGTATGGCGGCGACCGCGCCGGCTCGCGCTTCTACTATGTGCTCGAGAACACCGCGGCCTCCGAGACCTCGCAGTTCCGCTCGGGGCTGTTCAACCCCGGCTTCGCGAATGAAGTCACGGCGCTCCAGATCAACCCGTTCGTCAAGCTGCGCGGCCTCGAGCTGTTCGGCGTCATCGAGCGCGCGGAAGGCCGCGCGTCGGTCGAAGCGGCGGATCGCACGTTCAACCAGTTCGCGGTCGACGCGGTCTACCGCTTCCTGCCGCGCGAGCAGCTGTTCGTCGGCGCCCGCTACAACACGGTGTCGGGCCAGGCGCGCAACATCGCGAACGACGTGAGCATCGACCGCTACGAAATCGGCGGCGGCTGGTTCATCACGCCGTCCGTGCTGATGAAGGCGGAATACGTCAACCAGAAGTACAACGACTTCCCGGTGAACAACATCCTCAACGGAGGCCGGTTCAAGGGGTTCATGCTCGAAGGCGTCATTGGCTTCTAGGGGCTTCTAGCCGCCTTTCTTTGTGATCAGATGCCGCCGCCGGGCGGACGCCGTGCCCGCGCCGACGTGTGGGTGTGCCGGATCTTCCACGCGCCGCCGGCGTCCTTGACGAGCACAAGCGTCTCGAGTCCGCCGCTGTCGATGGTCCGTTCGCCCATCTTCGCCTTGATGAAGTAGAGCGACGTCACGTATGCCGTGCGCCCGTCGCCAAGCACGTGCACCTTCCGGTCGGTGTGCCCGAACTGGAGGTTCTCGAAGGCCTTGAGCTCCGGTCCCAGATGCTTGTCGCGATAGGCCGCCCAGCCGTTGTCGATGCCGCCGCCTTCGTAGATCGTCACGTCCGGGTGATAGAACGTGGCAAGGCGTTCGAGGTCCCTGGCGTTGAAGGCCTCGTCATAGGCGTCGAGCCATCCGCTGATGCGCGAGGCCTCGTCCGCTGTCGCTTGACCGGCCGTCCTTGCCGCGACCGTTACGACCGCCGGGAGGACGAGCATCGCCGCGATGAGCGCCATCAGTCGTCGCATGGGGTTCTCCTAGAGTTTGCCGTCGACCACGACGCCGACCTCGATGGTCTTCGCCGTCAGGTCCTCGTCCGACACCACGGTGATGACCACACGCGCGCCGGTGGGGATGTCAGCGGCCTTGATGGGTTTCCTGTTCCTGGTGACGCGTGTCGTCTTCACGAGCCGGATCGTGTGCTCTTTGCCGTCGCGGTCCTTGACGACGGCCTCTGCGGCGGTGACCTTCGACACCGTCCCGAGAATTCTGTGGTCCGGATGCGCGAGCGCGGCGCCGCTTCCAACCAGCAGCGCCAGCGCCGAAGCGCCGAGCATCATTTTGAATAGCTTCATCGTTCCTCAATCCTCAATCTTCGATCGCAGATCTTCAATCAGTGTACGTGGCCATGGCCGGACGGCGCCGGCCTCGCGGGCGGTTCGCCGCCGCGCAGGAATTCTTCTTCCGCCATCCGCTGCCGCCACGCCTCCGCGGATATCGGATTCAACACGGCCATCTGCGCGAGCTCATCCTCCGTCAGCTTGGGCAGGCGGCGAATGAACTGGACGAGGTGCCATGTCGCGCGCTCGCCATCAGCGGAGCTCGTTCCAAATCCCGGCATGCCTGTCAGCGGCACGCCCTGTTCGATGATGTAGAGCAGCTCGCCGTCGCTGAGGTTCTGCGTGCGCGCCAGCCGCATGTCGGGCGGTTTCGGGTAGAGGCCGCGGCCTATCTCGGTCGTGCCTGACCCGTCATTGCTGTGGCAGAAGGCGCAGTGGTCCGCGAAGTGTGCGAGCCCGTCCCGAAAATCCTCTTCCGTCTGGGCAAGCGGGTTGGTCCGCTCGCGCGCCTCGCGCGGAATCGCCATCGCCCGCAGCCTCAGCGCCACGCGCGATTCGAGACCGCTGGGCCTGGCGCGCGCGTCGAAGCCGTGTCCTTTCACGTACACGTACAGGCCCAGGATCGCCAGGACGACAACAGTGGCGACGATGATCAGGGTGAGCCGGGCGTTGAACCGAAGCATCGCTTCTCACTATATCGGCCCGGCACCTCAGCACAAATTCGGGCGAGCATGGCGCGCACGCCAAGGCAGAGTTGGAAAAGCGCTGTCAAGCCCGTCCGCAACGCTCCGCATCAGCTCGCATTTTCCGGAGAAATCGCTACTATCGATCTGTCCCTGACTGAATCGGCCGCGCGTACTGTCGTGCGATCACCACCCAGCATCCCGCGTTGCGGGATGCCCTGACTTCAAAAGGATGATGATGCGCAGATACAGCTCCCTCCAGCGCTCCAAAGCCGCCGTGTTCGTGGCGGCCGTCGCCATTGCGGGCACGGCAGGCGTGGTCAACCGGCACGCGGTGACGCGCGTGGACGCCACCATCGCGCGCGGCAGCGCGCCGGCCGACGCCGCGGGCCGCATGGACGCGCGCCGCCTCGCCGACATCGCGGCGATGGAGCAGTTCCGGCCCGGCTATCCGTTCTGGAAGCACGTCTTCACGATTCCCGACGGCCGAATTGTTTTCGGCAGCGCCGCCGACGGCCGCAGGCTGTCCGTGATCCGGAAGACGAAGTCCACCAGCCGCGAAGAAATCGCGCGCCGGCTCGAGGCGGACGCCGGTCCCGTCCTGCACAACGAAACGCGCGGAGATTTCGCGGCGCCCGGGCTCAGACAGTACGGGCCGTTGATGGCGGAGTGGGGCAGGATCTACGAGCGCTTCGGCGTGCCGCGCGAGATCGGCCTCGCGCAGGCGCTGCTCGAATCGGGCTTCATAGGCACGCGCCGCTCCGAGGCCAATGCCGTGGGGCTCTGCCAGTGGCTCGACGGCAACTGGAAGCTGCTCGACAAACTCGACCCGTCGGTCATCGAAATTCAGAATCAGACAACCCAGGCGGCCTACTGCGCCGCGTACCTGTCGATTCTCGCCACGAAGTTCGGCTCGTTCATTCCGGCGTTGTCGGAGCATCACGCCGGCGGCACCAACGTGGGCCGCGTGCTCGTGAACGGGCAGCGGCTCGGCGGGAAGGACTCGCGTGCGCAGTACTTCCTCGGCTCGGATCTCGCCGTGGGCCTGCGCTCGATCGCCGACGGCGGCTACAAGGACATCTACGGATCGTACGGGCCGCGATCCTACCGCTACGCCGAGATGGTCTTCGGCAATGCGTCGACCATCGAGGAGACGATCGCCGCCGCGAAGCCGCAGCGCATCTATGCGATGCGCACGTCGAAAGCGTTCACGCGCGAGGAGATCGCGCGCCGCACGGGCCTGTCGATGGAGGTCATCAGCCGCTACAATCCGGCGCTCGTCAAGAAGGTGCCGGCCGGCGCGACGCTGTATCTGCCGAAATATTTCGAGGTCTTCGGCGAGGACGTCTCGTTCTGGCATCGCGACGCCGCGTCGGCGTTCGTGAAGCTGCTCGATGAGTTCACCGCGATCGACGAGCCAGCCGAGACATGGGAATCGCGGCGCTTCGCGGCCACGCTCAAGGGCTTCGAGCATCGCTTCCGCGCAACCGGCACCGAGGAAGGCATCGTCATGGCCACGGTGCTCTCGTACGTCCGGCGCGACACGGCCGGCCCGCGCGCCAGCATCCTCGCGACCTTCCGCACGAGCGGCGCGATCCTCAATCTGTTCGAGCAGGGTGTCGAGTTGCTGGGCGAGTAAGACGCGACCAGCCTGATCTCACAGGTCGCGCGGCCAGAGCTGCGGCGCGCCGGGGATGGTCACAGAGGCGAAGTGCCGGACGTCCAGCGTCGCAACCGCCCTGGCGCGACGGCGGCCGGCGACGGCCATCACCACCGCATCCACGAGTCCAAGGCGAAGGCTCCGGTACTGACGCGTGATACGCGCGGCGTCGTCCAGATCCTCTTCTTCGCCCCATGCGACGGCGTACGCCCCTTCGGCGAGATCGGCGAGAAACGCGTCCTGCGCGGCGATGCCGACATGCGCTCCCAGCAGGTAGTCGACCTCCGGCAGGATGGCCCACGGCAGCAGCCACTCGTCGGCGGAGGCTTCATAGGCTGCGAGAAGCGCGCGATGATGCCGGTCCTTGCGATCGACAAGCGCGATGATCGCGCCGGTGTCGGCGATGATCACCGGCGCTTCCCGAAGCCGGCGAGCAGCGCCTCGGCCCGCGCGGCGACGTCACCCGTGCGGCTGCGGCCGGCGCCGATACTGCGCGGGCGGCGCCGCGGCTGCTCCCGCGTCGTGTATTGGCTGACTGCCTCCCGCACCAGTTCCGCCGTCGTGCGGCCCTTCGATCGTGCGAGGGTCTTCAGACGCCGGTAGTCGTCCGCGTCGAGGTAAACCGTCGTCTTGAGGGTAGCCATGCCATATATGGTTACATATATGGCGCACTGGGTCTAGTCAGCCGCAGCAGTC
>DATKDT010000091.1:0-2275 GCA_035512575.1 Vicinamibacterales bacterium
GGGTTTCAGGCCGACCAGCGCGACTACGGGATCGGCGCCCAGATCCTTCGCGACCTCGGCGTCCGCACGATGCGCCTGCTCACCAACAACCCCCGCAAGTTCGTGGGGTTGGAGGGATACGGCCTTGCCGTGGCCGAGACCCTACCGCTCGAGATTCCCGCCCAGGAACACACCCAGCGCTATCTCAAGACCAAGAAGGACAAGCTCGGCCACAAGCTGTCGGGCGTGTAGTCGCGATGCCAGATGCTCCTGGAGCGGTCAGCGACATTCTTCGCTCCTGGAAGGAGATCGCTGCGCACCTCCGGCGCGATGTCCGCACGGTTCAGCGCTGGGAGCGTGAAGAGGGGCTTCCTGTCTATCGACACGCGGCCGGCGGGCGCGGGCGCGTCTGGGCGCGCCGAACAGAGCTCGATACCTGGTGGACGCAGTCAGGTAACGATTTCACTCACGGGCCGGACGAGCTTCCGCCGACCGCGGAAAGCGGGCGCGGCCGGGCCGTTCTCGCAGTCGCCGCCGTTCTGCTCGCCGCCCTCATTTGGGCTGCGAGGCCGCCGGAATCCGCCCTCGACGGTGTCGCTAGTCTGGTTGTGGACGTTCGCCCGTTCCGACATCCGAACGTCATCGTGCCCGGCGGCGTCGTGGCTGTCGCCATCACCGCGCCGGAGCGGTTGCTGGTCGAACTCGATCCGTCAACGATACGCGCGGGCGAATCGGCGCCGGTCGAGACGCGCTGGCAGGATTTCGATGGGGACGGCAGGCAGGAGCTCTGGCTGTATTTCGACGTGTCCGCACTCGGGCTGAGCCCCGGCGCGACGCGCCTCGAAATTGCCGGCCGCACACGGGATGGCCGGCTGGTCGCGGGCGCCGACGACGTGATCATGGTGGCGAGCGGAAGCGATTCAGTCACGACAGTCGTGGATCGCGGTTCGTCTGCCCCAGATAAATAGCGCGCTGCTGCCATGTCTGGCCACGACCGCCTGGCGTCATCCCCCATGCTGACATCCTGGAAAGAGATCGCGGCGTTCTTCGGACGCGACATCAGCACGGTGCAGCGCTGGGAGCGTGAGCGAGGACTGCCCGTTCATCGGCATACGCACCGGTTGCGGAGCAGCGTCTACGCCTATCCGGAGGCGCTCGCAGCCTGGAGAGATCGTCAGGGCGCGGCGATTGCGAACGGCGATGACCGCGCCGCCCCGCGGCCGGTTCGCTGGCGGTTCGCCGCCGTGTCTCCGGCGGCGCGGGCTTCCGCGTTGATTGCCGGCCTTGGCGTGCTGGGCGGCGGCCTGTTCTGGCTCGTCCGGCCAGCGGCGCACGGCGCGCCCCCCGTCGTCGAGGTCGCGAGCCTGCCGGGCGCGGCCCCTCTGGCCGTCGACTCGATCGACGATCTGAACGGGGACGGCCGCGGCGATCTGGTCGTGCATAGCACGGACGGTCCTGAATTCGCGATCTACTTTGCCGGTACGCATCCCGAACCGCGCCTGCAGCCGGACGTTCGCATTACCGCTTCTGGCGTTGCCAGTGTGCAGGGCGGATCGGTGGGCGACGTCGATGGCGACGGTATCGCGGATCTCGTCATCAGCACGTTTTTTGGCGAACCCGAGACGTACACCGCGACCGCCCCGAGCTATCTGGTGAGAGGCCGCAGAGCGTGGCCGAGCGAGCTGCATCTGCCGCGCGATGCTGATGCACGATTCGTTGGCCGCTTCGAAAACGGCGACATCCGGATGAGCGTGTGCGTGACGCCTGGCGGCGTCGATCTGAACGGCGACGGCCTGCGCGACATAATCCTCGGCGGCCCCAATTTCTCGCCGCCGGGCATGCCATCGGCCGGCGGCGTGTTCGTGCTGTTCGGCCGCCGCGCGTGGCCCGAGCGTGTAGACGTCGTCGCTGACGCCGATGTCGCGATTCATGGCTCGCGCAAGGGAGAGGCGCTGACGCCGGCCTGTGCCACTGGCGACTTCACGTCGGGCGGGCAGCCGGATCTGGCGCTTGTCGCCAGTGAGGACACGCTCTGGTACATGCAAGGCGGTCGCGGTCGCGTGTATCTCTTCGCGGGTCGCCCCGACTGGCCGCCGCTGATCCAGGCGGGCGACGGCGCGGCGCTTCGTCTCGACGGTGTTACCGAGCGGGCACACGTCGCCCCGCCCCTTCTCGCGGACGTCAATGGAGACGGCGCCGCTGATCTGGTTGCCGGCTTTTCGCACGAACCCGGCAGGGCCGCCGCGGGCCGCGTTGTCATCGTGCTCGGAACCCGCGATCCCCGCGCCGTGATTCC
>DATKDT010000092.1:0-13191 GCA_035512575.1 Vicinamibacterales bacterium
TGGAAGGGCCATCGCTCAACGGATAAAAGGTACGCCGGGGATAACAGGCTGATCTGAGCCAAGAGTTCACATCGACGCTCAGGTTTGGCACCTCGATGTCGGCTCATCGCATCCTGGAGCTGTAGCAGGTTCCAAGGGTCCGGCTGTTCGCCGGTTAAAGCGGTACGTGAGCTGGGTTTAGAACGTCGCGAGACAGTTCGGTCTCTATCTGTCATGGGCGCAGGAGATTTGAGTGGGGCTGACCTTAGTACGAGAGGACCGGGTTGGACGCACCTCTAGTGTACGAGTTATCCCGCCAGGGGTAGCGCTCGGTAGCTAAGTGCGGAAGGGAGAAATGCTGAAAGCATCTAAGCGTGAAACCCTCCACAAGATGAGATCTCCCAGAGCATAAGCTCTCTAAAGGCTCCTGGAAGACGACCAGGTGATAGGCCAGGTGTGTAAGGCCAGCGATGGCTTCAGCTAACTGGTACTAATCAGCCGTGAGGCTTGACCGTTTCTTTTTTTTCTTCGCGCACGCGTGCGCGGCGGAAAACTGCCGTTGCAGGATGTTTCCACCTTCGCGCCCTTTGGGCGCTACGGTGGACCCGCCATAGCTCGCATCGCGAGCGACGGCGGGCAATTCGCTCTTTGACATAGCTTGGGACGATCGCTCGGCGCGTCGCGCGCGGCTCGCATGCCGCGTCCGCGCCGGCGGACCCCAGGCAACAAGTTTCCCGGTGGTCATAGGGGCAGGGTCACACCCGTTCCCATTCCGAACACGGAAGTTAAGCTTGCCACCGCCGATGGTACTGCACGCGCAGGTGTGTGGGAGAGTAGGTCGCTGCCGGGATTATTTCTCACGGCCCGCATTCCGAAAGAATGCGGGCCGTTTCCATTTAACCCCGCAGCATCGCCGCCGCCCGCTTCGCCAGAAACCGCGGCGGAAACGCATACTCGGTCAGCAGCGCCGGGTCGACCGACGAAAACACCGGCACCCGCGCCACATCCTCGAGCCCGCAGCCAGGCCACGAAAAGCCGCCGTACGCCGACAGCACGGCGGAGTGCGAAGCCAGCGCTGTCGCCCGGGCCAGGTCAGTGATATCCCGCGGCTGTCCGAACGCGAACGCGTACGGCACCGTCTCCACATCCAGCTCACGGCGCAGCGCCGCGAGCCCGTCCTCGATCTCCCGCACGGCCCCGTCCGGATCGAGTGCCGACAGCCGCTCGTGACGATCTCCGTGATTGCCGAACGACACCGACGCGGGCAGCCGCCTCAGCTGGTCCCAGCTCGCGTACGCGCGCGCCTCGTGCGCGATCGCCTCGCGCGACATCCCGAGCGCCGCAAGGCTTTCCGCCGTGGTCCGGCGTCGTCCGTCAGGCTCAGGTCCGAGACGCCTCAGTGCCATCAGCTCCACGTCGCGATCCTTCACCCAGTGCCCCGACGCCGACGCGGCGTTCACGAACACCGTCGACGGAAGTCCTCGCGCATCGAGCCACGGCAGCGCCTCTTCCACCGCATTCCGAAACCCGTCGTCAAACGTCAGCGCCGCGATCCAGCCATAGCCGCGCGCGCGCTCAGGTGGTCGAGCGCCTCGTCGAGCGCGACGATGCGAAAGCGGGAGCGGATCCAGCTGACATGACGTGAAAAGGCGTCGAGCGAGCAGTGCGACGAGGTGTCGCCAACGATGTCGGTGGGATCGAAGAACGGCGCGGCGACGGCGCCCACGCTGTGCCAGAGGAAGATCGACACGACGTCCGGCGATGCGCGACGCAGCGCCGCCATGCCGGCCCCTGTCCCCAGGGCTGCTCGTGTCATGCGCCGAAGCAGAGGCGGGGGCAGTGCCACGGTCAGGCGTTGATCAGGTCGACGTCCGGGACGCGGCCGCCGTGGGAGTCGAGATAGCGCGGCAGGTAGCCGGCCGCGAGCCGCGCTTCCAGCTCCGCGCGCTTGTCCGGGGTGAGCTCGCTCGCCCTGTAGTTGCGCCCGGCGGCGAGCTGCTGTGGAACGCCGGGCAAAAGTCCTTTCGACAGTCGCTCGACCACGTCGGCCATGGCGCCGTAGCCAAGGCGCAGACATTTGTCCACGAGCGACTCTACGTCGTCATCGCGATCGATGCCAGGCCGCCGTTGCGCGAGGATGGGCCCCGCGTCGATTCCGCTGTCGACACGATGCACCGTGATGCCCACCCACTCGGGCTCGCCGTTGTACAGCGGCCAGAACACGCAATGCGAGCCGCGGTAGCGAGGCGACAATCCGAGATGCAGGTTCACGGCGGCGTGCGGGGCGAGCTCGAACACCCGTGGCTGGAGCAGGCCCGTCCCGCACATGGCGAGAATGTCGGGCTTCAACGATCGCACCAGTGCGACGCCGGCATCCGAATTGAGATTGTGAACGGGATATTCGTCGACGGCAGGGGCGTCAGAGGGCGCGAGCGCGCGCGCGCGCCGCCGGCCTGACAGCCACGCGAGACCCTCCTCGATAACCCTCGAGGGCGATCCGCCGATCGCGGCAATCCTCGACGCCGCGCGTGTCACGAGCGGCCGGCTCGAGACTGATCGTGTTTCGCGGACCGCTGCCGCGATCGGGATTCGTGCGGCCAGCGTGTGAATGAATGCGGTGTGGGTCAGGAAGGGCCCGGTCAGCAGAACGATCCTGGGCGAAGCAGCGGGCACCGGCCCGATTATAGCCGCCGCCTCGATGGCCGGTGCTAGCATCTGCGCATCATGCACATGCGCCTTGCCGCCGCCCTTGTCCTGGCCTTCGCCCTGGCCGTCACCCCCGCGCGCCCGATGGCCGAGCAGCAGAGCAGCCGTCTGACGGCCCTCGTCGGCGGCACCCTCATCGACGGCTTCGGCGGCCCGCCCATCCGGAACAGCGTGATCCTCGTCGACGGCGAGCGCATTTCAGCCGTCGGCCAGGTCGGGCAGCTCGCCATCCCGGCCGGCGCCGAAGTGATCTCGACCGAAGGCATGAGCGTCCTTCCCGGCCTCTGGGACATGCACGTGCACCTGATGATCAACGGCCACGCCGACTACGCGCACTGGGACAAGACGTATCCGGCCCAGTTCGAATCCGTGATCATGCCCGCCTCGGCGAAACAGCTGTTGCTGGCCGGCGTCACCAGCGCGCGCGACCTGGGCGCGCCGCTCGAGCCGAGCATCAACGTCCGCGATCGCATCAACAAGGGTGAAATCCCCGGCCCGACGCTCTACGTCTCGGGCCCGTTCATCCAGCACGAGCCGTATCCGGGAACCGAAGCGTTCCGTTGGGGCGTGAAGGGGGCCGCCGACGCGCGCGCGAAAGTGAAGCGGCTCGCCGACGCCGGCGTCGACTGTATCAAGCTGATCGACCAGGATCAGATGACACCCGAGGAAGTGCGCGCCGTCGTCGACGAGGCGCACGCGCGCGGCCTCATGGTCGTGGGCCACTCACATCGCCCGGACGAGATCCGCATCGGCCTCGAGGCCGGCGTCGACAACTTCGAGCACACCGGTCTGTCCAGCTCACCGGAATATCCGGCCGACGTGATCGCCGCGCTGCGCGAACGCACCGCCAACATGTCGCGCGGACCGCTCTACTGGACGCCGACGATCGAAGGCCTGCTCAACTACGAGTATCTGCGCGACAACCCGGAACAGCTCGACTCGACCGACTGGCATGTGGGCCTGACGCCGGAAATCATCGCCGACATCCGCCAATCCATAAGCCACCCGGACCGCCTGCCGTACTTCCAGCTGACGCCCATCCGCCGCCCGACACTCGCGCGCAAATTCCAGCAGCTCCGCGACGCCGGCGTCGTCCTGCTCGTCGGGACGGACAGCGGGATCCCGATGAAGTTCCACAGCTCGTCGACGTGGCGCGAGCTCGACGCGTGGGTCAACATCCTCGGGGTGGACTCGATGACGGCGATCCGCGGCGCCACCTACTGGCCGTCAGTGGCGATGAAGGTGGACCGCGAGGTGGGCACGATCACACCAGGCAAATACGCCGACATCATTGCCGTGCGCGGCGACGTGCTGCGCCACATCGCGCTGCTGCAGCGCGTGGACGTTGTCGTGAAGCGCGGAACGCGCCACAAGTAGCGCCGCCGCGCGCCGCGCTCACGTCCTGGGCGTGCACAGCAGCCAGCGCTGTAGCGGGCGCAGCTCCTCGACGGCGAGCTTGCGCTCGTGGGCGTCCAGAAAATCGAGCACGGCCGGCGGCGCCGGGGCGGGTTCGGTCGGCACGCCACGCACCTCGTGCGTCCGCCCGAGCCGCGCGGCCGTCGCATCGTCACCTACGAGCGCGCCGTGGAGCTCCACCACGAGCCGGCTGCGCAGGAGACCGGACGGGAGGGGGTCGCGCAGCAGCAGCTCCTCACAGCCGTCGCAGTCGACCATCACGAGCGTGCCGGCGGGCAGGTCCTCGAGGTCGCCGCGCGTGCACGCGCGGCGAATCGTGACGTCGGCCCTGTTCAGCCTGACCGTCGCCTTCAGCACGCGCCGCGCCCAGGGGTCCGCGTCGAACGCGACGGCCGGGGCCTCGAGCAGCCGCGAAAGACCCACCGCGTAGTAGCCGACCTTCGCGCCGATGTTCACGATCCTGGGCACCGTGCCAGGTGCGAGCGCCGTCCAGTACGGATGCAGCTCGCGCTCGTATGTGCCAAGCAGGTAAGGGCCAAGATGTTCGGCGGCTGCCGCCCGCGGCAGCACAAGACCCGCGAACGGCCCCGCGACGACGGCGGCGCCGAGTTCATCCAGCAGCCGCTCGCTGAGCCGCGCCACGCCCCACTCACGGTTCAGACGATGCGAGTGCCGGCGCGCCCGTTGAGCGGCAATTCTCGTCACCAGCGGCGCCGGCAGCAGGGCGCGAGCGAGGCGTTTCATGTTCATTGGCAGGTTCCTTCCGCGGTGTGGCGAGGCATCACTCAGAATCGCCTGAGCACGCCAATCTGCAGGCCGAGCGCCTCGATGTCGGGGTTGCGATCGCGGCCCGCGAGCCCGTTGTTCGACACATGAATCAGCCGGACGCCGGTCAGCAGGTCCAGCCCGCGCGTCAGGCGCACGATCGTGCCGGCACTGCCGAGCGCGAGGTAGTTGAAGCGCGTGCCGCGAGGCGGCGTGTACGTGTCGGCGTACGACACGCCCACGTCGAAATCGAAGTAGACGGAGATCCGGCCGCGCCGGTACAGGCGGCTTCGCAGGCCGAACGTCACGCCCTGCAGCGCCGCGTTTACGCCCCGCTGGTCGACGTAGTACATCGGCAGCGTGACCACCGCCGCGACGGCGTCGCTCAGGCCGTAGCTCAGTCCGGGCACGAATCCGTACAGCTCCTCATGATTGCCGTTGTAGTTCCAGATCTCGAAGGCGGCGTGGGCCGCGAGCTGGAAGTTCCAGGCGCCGCGTGCAAAGGGATCGTCGAGCGCGCGCTCGCTCTGGGCGGCCGCCGGAACGGCCCCACCGAGCAGGAACAGCGCGACAAGGAAATGCGGGACGAGGCGCACGCGTTGCCGTTATCGTAGAGCACATGCACGCGGGGGCAGCCGGCATTCTTCGGTCGATGACGCTCGTGGCCGAGGTGCTCTTTTTCGGCGACAACACGGAGTTCCGGAATCCGTATCGCGAGGGCGAGACGATCATAGGCGCGGCCGCGACGCTCGCGGTCGACATTCCTCTCGGCGAACGCGCGTCGCTCGTCGCCGGCGCCTTCGGCACGCGCCGCTATGGCAGCGACCAGGCCTTCGACCTCGTGCGGCCCGTGCTCACGCTGCGGCTCACGGACGGGCGGTCCACGCTGCTGATGGGCACGCTGTCACCGCCCGCGGCCGGAGAGCCGGCAGGCCCCGACCGGACCGGCCCGCACGGGATGTTGCCGCCGCTGCAGCGCGAGACGCTGGCGTTCGAGCGACCGTACGAAGCGGGCTTCCAGTGGACGTTCGCCGGCGCCACCCTCACGCACGACATGTGGATCAACTGGCAGCGTCTCAACACGCCAGCCCACCGCGAACGGTTCGACGCGGGCGCCGCCGGGGAGGCGCGCATCACCCCGTGGCTCGCCGTTCCGTTCCAGGCCCATGTCGTGCACGAAGGCGGGCAGTTGTTCGCGTCCGGGCCCGTCGCCGACAGCACGGCCATGGCGTCGGGCGCCGTCTTCACGGCACGGAGCGCCGGCCTCGACATCCGCGTCGAGACGATCGGGGTGCTGACGCGCTACGTTCCTGATCGTGACGTCGCGGAGCGATTCGTGGAAGGATCGGGCGGCTTCCTCCGCGCGGCCGCCGCCCGCGCCGGCTGGCGCGGCCACGTCATCGTCTGGCGCAGCGAGGATTTCGTGAAAGTGGAAGGCGACGCGAATTACCAATCGCCGCGGTACGCCGAAGCCGGCCTCACACGCACGTTCCGTCCCGCGGGTGAGGTGCTCGTCGAAACGTCGGCGCGTCTGCATCGCGTCGGCGGCCGGACGGAATATTCCTTCCGCGTGCTTGGCGCCGTGCGCCTGCGCCGCGGACTTTGAGAGGAGACGACGATGAGGGCATTTCACATTGCGGCCATCGCGGCACTGCTGTCCGCGCCTTTACTCGTTCATGCGCAGACAGGCACGCCGCCGGCGCAGCGGCCGGCGGCCGACAGGCCGCAGCGGCCGATCGATCCAGATCGAGCGCGCCAGCTGTACGTGAGCACGGATCCCGCGGATCACTCCATCGGACGCGACTTCGCGCGCGACATCGAGCGGCGCGAGGCCATCGAGAAGCGCTATGCGGAGGCCAGCAAGGGCGTCATGGACTTCCGCAAGATCACCTATCGATCCAGCGTCGGCGACATGGACATTCCGGCCTATCTGTTCCAGCCGTTGAAGCCGCGGGGCCCCGGGGGGCATGCGGCGATGGTGTGGGTGCACGGCGGCGTGCACGGCAACTGGGGCATCAACTACTTTCCGTTCGTCAGGGAGGCGGTCGAGCGCGGCTACGTGATCATCGCCCCCGAATATCGGGGAAGCACGGGCTACGGCGAAGCCCACCACAACGCCATCGACTACGGCGGCTATGAGGTGGACGACACGATGAGCGCGGTGGCCTACCTCAAGACGCTGCCGCACGTCGACATGGATCGGCTCGGCATCATGGGCTGGAGCCACGGCGGCTACATCACGCTCTTCTCGGTCTTCCGCGACACGACGCCGTTCAAGGCCGCGGTGGCGATGGTGCCCGTCACGAACCTCGTCTTCCGGCTGTCGTACAAGGGCCCGGGCTATCAGCGCGGCTTCGCGACGCAGTCGCGGATTCAGGGCCTGCCGTTCGAGAAGCGCGACCTGTACATCGAGCGCTCGCCGCTCTACCATGTCGACAAGCTGCAGACCCCGCTGCTGGTGCACGTCGCGACCAACGACACCGACGTGAATTTCGTCGAGGCCGTGCAGATCATCGATGCGCTGCGCTCGCGCAAGCCGGATCTCGCCGAAACCAGGATCTATGTCGATCCGGTGCCCGGCCCGGCGAGCGGAGGACACACCTTCAACAGGCGCGTGAATGCCGAGACGCTCGAGCGGAACGATTCGCCCGATCAGATCGACTCCTGGAACCGCACCTGGACATTCCTCGAATGGCACCTAAGGCGGTGAGAATGTCATGCGCATGATGCCGCTCCTCATCGTTCTCACGCTGGCCGTTACCGCGGCGCAGCAACCGGCCCGCGAGAATGCACATCGCGCGCGTGCGGCGTCGGCGCTCTCACAGATCGACGGCACTCTTGCGGTGGCGGGACTGGCCAGCCGGGTCGAGGTCGTCCGCGACCGTTGGGGCGTGCCGCACATCTACGCGTCGAACGTGGACGACTTGTTCATGGCGCAGGGCTTCGTGATGGCCCAGGACCGGCTGTGGCAGATGGAGATGTGGCGGCGCCAGAAGGAAGGACGGCTGGCCGAGATTCTGGGACCGCAGGCTGTCGCGCGCGATCGCGCGGCGCGCCTGCTGCGCTATCGCGGGCCGTTCGACGAGCGTGAGTGGACGAGCTATCACCCGGAGGGGCGCCGGATCGTCGAGGCCTACGCGCGCGGGGTCAACGCCTACATCGCTCTGCTGCGCGAGCATCCCGCGAAGCTGCCGATCGAGTTTCAGCTGACCGGTGTGCGCCCGGAACCGTGGACGGCAGAAACGGTCGTCCTTCGCACGGCGTCGTTCGGCGACGCGGCCAACGAGCTGCGCCTCGCGCGGCAGGTGGCGGCGCTCGGACGCGAGGAAGCCAACCGCCGCCGCGCGCCCGATCCCTGGGACGATCTCGCACTGCCCCCAGGCGTGGATCTGTCGGCGATTGACGACGCCGTGATTGCGGCGGCGCGGGCCCCGGGCGGCGCGATTCGGCCCGCCCTGCTGGAAGCGGGCGGCGGCCTGCTGATGGAGAGGCCCGAAGCCGGCGGCATCGCCGAGCCCGGCTCCAACAACTGGGTCGTGAGCGGCGCGCTGTCAGCGACGGGAGAGCCGGTCGTGGTGAACGATCCGCACCGGGAGGTCACGAACCCGTCGCTGCGCTACATCGTGCATCTGCACGCGCCAGGCTGGAACGTCATCGGCGGCGGCGAGCCGCCGTTTGCCGGCGTCGCGATCGGCCACAGCGAGCGGCTCGCGTGGGGCCTGACGATTGTGGGCACCGATCAGGAAGACGTCTATGTCGAGCGCCTGAATCCCGCGAATGCGAACGAAGTGCGATGGCGCGACCGATGGGAGCCGCTGCGCGTCGTGACGGAGACGATCGCCGTCAAAGGTGAGGCGCCACAGACGATCGAGCTGAAGTTCAGCCGGCACGGGCCGGTGTTCCATGAAGATCGCGCGCGCGGGCTTGCCTACGCGCTGCGATCCGCGCTGCTCGAGCCGGGCACGGCGCCGTACCTGGCGTCGCTGCGGCTTGCCCACGTGCGCGACTGCCGCGCGTTTCTCGACGAGGGGATGTACTGGAAGTTTCCTTCCGAGAACCTGATCTGCGGCGATGTCGACGGCAACATCTCGTGGCTGGCCGCCGCGCTGACGCCCGACCGGCGCGGATGGACCGGCCGCCTGCCCGTGCCGGGCGGCGGCACGCACGAATGGGCCGGGTTCCGGAAGGACCTGCCGCGCGAGCTCAACCCGCCGCGCGGCTTCATCGTCACGGCCAATCACAACATCCAGCCGCCCGGCTACGCGCCGCCCATCATGTTCAAGAGCACGGCGAACGCGGCCTTCGATCGCATCACGCGGCTGCGGCAGCTGCTGCAGCCCGGGCGGAGGTACACGATCGACGACCATCGGCGGATGCAGCTCGATGCCTATTCGCTGCGCGCGGCGTCGGATGTGCCGCTCTTTCAGGGGTGGACATCCGACGAGCCCGGAGTCGAGCGGGCGCGCCGGGTCGTTGCGGACTGGGATGCGGTATTTGCGAGAGACAGCGCCGCGGCGGCGATGTACACCGAATGGCGAAGCGCGTCGACGGCTGAGGAACGCGCCGCGGCGGCGGGGCCCTCGCGCGGCACGGTCATGGCGGCAACGCTCGCGCGGGCTCTGGAGAACCTGCGGCGCGAGCAGAGTCTCGACCCAACCGCGTGGCGATGGGGCCGCATGCACACCCGCGCGTTCCCGCATCCCTTTCTGCGCGCGTTCGATCTGCCGGAAGTCGAGCGGCCCGGCGGCAGCGGCACGGTGGCGGCCGACGGCGCCAGCTTTCGCGAGATTCTGGACGTCGCCGACTGGGATCGGTCAATCGTCACGAGCACGCCGGGCCAGTCGGGGCAGCCGGGGAGCCCGTTCTATGACAACCTGCTGCCGCTGTGGGCCGAGGACCGGTACTTTCCGCTCGTGTACTCGCGCGCGCGCGTCGACCGCGCCGCGGCGCACCGCCTCACGCTGCAGCCTCGTTGACGGGCGGGAGACTAAACCTTGTGCGCGCCCGTCCGGTCAAATACTCGATGTCGCCGCTCCGGATATGGCTTCCGGCCTTCCTGGTCCTTGTCGCCGCCTGGCAGCTGACGGCGAGCGGCCAGGCCGCGCCTCAGTCTCCACCTGCAGCGTCCTGCGTCATCGAAGGCATCGTCGCCAGCGGCGGCACGCCGCTCCCTGGGGTCGCGCTGTCGGCCGCGGCGGGAAGCGGGGCGTCGGCCAGCTCGACGGACCAGGACGGCGCCTTTCGTGTGCGTGCCTCGGCGGGGAGCACGGTCACGCTTCGCGCCGAGCTGATGGGCTTCACACCGGTCGAACGCGCCGTCAGCGTGGCCCCACAGCCGCCGTGCGGCACCCGCGTCGATCTCGAAATGACGCTGGCGTCGCGATCGCCATCGCCCGCGGCGCCCGGCACGCCCGCGGCGCCCGGGTCCGGCCGCGCAGGTGGGCCCGGCCGCGGACAAGCGAACCGGTTCGCGAGCCTGGCCCTCGAGCCTGACGCCGCGGCGCAGGCCGCCGCGCCTCCCGACGAGCCGGACGACCTCGAGGCCGTGCGCCAGTTGCTGCCGCCAGGTTTCTCGACCGATGCCGCTGCTGAAGCCGTGACGCTCACCGGATCGCAGGGCGAGATCGATCGCGGCATGCTCAACGAGCGGATGGGCGCGATCATGCGCGGCGAGCTCGACGGGCTCGAACCGGGCGCGCGCCCTGGCGGCCGCGGAGGGCAGGGTGGGCCGCCCGGTGCGCTGGCCGAACAGTTCGGGCGCTTCGGTCCCGGCGAGGGAGGCCTCGGCGGGCGCATGGGCGGCGCGGGCCGGCTGCAGGGCTCGTTCACCTACACCATCGGCGGTTCGCCGCTCAATGCGTCGCCCTTCGCGCTGCGCGGAGAGGAGCGCGAGGAAGAGGACTATCTGAGCCAGCGCTTCGGCGCCACGCTCGGCGGGCCGGTCAGGATTCCCGGCGTGTATGACGGCACGCGGCGCACGTCGTTCAACTTCAGCTACAGCGGCAATCGCTCGGACGAAATCTTCGACAGTTATTCGACGGTGCCGTCCGACGCGCTCCGGCGCGGCGACTTCTCGTCCCTGCTCGCCTCCGGCATCGTCGTCCGCGATCCCGAAACGGGCGAGCCGTTTCCGGGCAATCAGATCCCGGAATCGCGCATCGACGCGGCGGCGGCGGCGCTGCTGCGCTTCATTCCGCTGCCGAACCTGGAAGGCGACTCGCGCAATTTCCGGTACACGACGCCGGAAGCCACCGTCACCGACAACGTGACGCTGCGCCTGACGCACAACTTCAACCCGCCGCCGGCCGCGCGCGGGCGCGGCGCCGGGCGGGGCGCGGGCCAGCCGGCCGGCCCGGGTCAGGGCGCCGGCCGCGGCGGCCGCGGCGCGCAGGGCACGAGCGTCGTGCTCAACGCGAGCGTCAGCTATCGCCGCAACCAGGGCGATCGCTTCACCGCGTTTCCAACCGTGTCGGGCGAGACGCGCGGCTCGACGCTGAGCGTGCCGCTCGCACTGAACGTGCGGGCCGGGCGCATGGTACACACCGTCCGCGCGAGTTTCGGTCGTACGACATCGCGCGCGTCCAACACGTTCGCTTTCGTCGAGGACGTCGCGGGCGACGCGGGGATCCGCGGCATCGCGACCGATCCGTTCGACTGGGGCGTGCCGTCCCTGTCGTTCTCGACCTTCAGCGCGCTTCGCGACATCGCGCCGTCCCGCCGCGACGATCGGCGGCTCGATCTCGGCTACACCTGGATGCTGCCGCGCGGGCGCCACACCTTCCGCGCCGGCGCCGACTACCACCAGGATTGGTCGAGCAGCCAGACCGATTCCAATCCGCGAGGCACGTTCGTCTTCACCGGCTTCCACACCGGCGGCGCCGGCACGCGGCGCGGCTCGGCGCTGGATTTCGCCGACTTCCTCCTCGGCCTGCCGCAGCAGGCATCGGTGCAGTTCGGTCCCGGCGCCATCGACCTGCGCGGCAGGTCTTTCAGTCTCTTCGCGCAGGACGACTGGCGCGTGAGCAACACCGTCACCATCAACGCCGGACTGCGCTACGAGTTCGTCGCGCCGTTCGAGGAGGCCGGCGGACGCATGGTCAATCTCGACGTCGCCGGCGACTTCAGCGCCGCCGTGCCCGTGCAGTCAGGGCAGACCGGCCCGTTCTCCGGTGCCTTTCCCTTCGCGCTCGTCCGAAGCGACCGCAACAACCTCGCGCCGCGCATCGGCGCGGCCTGGCGCATCTCACGCGGCAACGTCCTTCGCGCCGGCTACGGGATCAACTACAACGCCGGCTCCTATGCCTCGATCGCGCGGCAGCTCATCGCGCAGCCGCCGTTCGCCGTGACCAACACCAGCATCGGCACGGCCGCGGCGCCGCTGAGCCTCGCCGATCCCTTCGCGCGCGTCCTTCCGGCGACGACAACGAACAACTACGGGATCGATCCGGACTACGAGCTTGGCATCGCGCAGGTGTGGAATGCCGATTACGGCCGCGATCTGCCGTGGGCGCTGAACGCGGGCATCAGCTACAACGGTACGCGCGGCACGCACCTCGACATGCTGCGCGCGCCGAACCGCGATGCGACGGGGGTG
The DNA here is from genome assembly GCA_035512575.1 of Vicinamibacterales bacterium. Lineage (GTDB taxonomy): Bacteria > Acidobacteriota > Vicinamibacteria > Vicinamibacterales > SCN-69-37 > JALYRV01. The sequence continues at coordinate 12,461 of DATKDT010000092.1, forward strand.
CGCATCGAGGGCGTCCAGCCGTTCATCTGGCAGACCTCGGAGGGCCGCTCGACGCTGCACGCCGTGAGCCTGCGCCTGCGCAAGCGCATGACGAGGGGGATCGGCGGCGGCGCCGGCTACACGTGGACGCGGGCGCGCGACAACGCGTCCTCCTTCGGCGGCGCGGGCGGCGCCGTCGCGCAGGACGATCGCGATCTGGAAGCGGAATGGGGCCGATCGAGCTTCGAGCGCGCGCATCGCGTGACGGCCGATGCCACGTTCGAGCTGCCGTTCGGGCGCAACCGCAAGTGGCTGTCGGACGGCGGCGCGCTCGCGGCGCTGGCCGGCGACTGGACGCTGAGCGCCAACTACAGCTACGAATCAGGCCAGCCTTACACCGCCCGCGTGCTTGGCGCGGCCAGCGAAATCGCGCGCGGCACGAACGGCTCGCTGCGCGCCGACTATGCCGGCGGCGATATCAGCCTCGGCAATCCCACGATCGATCAGTTCTTCAACGTCGCGGCGTTCCGAATCCCCGGCCCGGGGCAGTTCGGCACCGCCCCGCGCAACAGCATCATCGGCCCATCGGCGCACCAGTTGAATGCGGCGCTCGCGCGCGACGTCCGCTTCGGCAGCACCCGGGCGCTCACGGTGCGCGTGAACGCGAGCAATGTGCTCAACACGCCGATCTGGGGCGCCATCGATACGGTGGTGAACTCGCCGACGTTCGGCCAGGTGCTCTCGGTGCGATC
>DATKDT010000093.1:0-47389 GCA_035512575.1 Vicinamibacterales bacterium
ATGAAGATCAGCACGTACTGCGAGACCACCGGCATCCTGCCCCAGCGCACGTCGCCGGTGGTTTTGGGGCGGCGATACAGGAAGACGTCGATCGCCGTGATCGCCACCATCGCGATCAGGACCGAGCTGACCTGGGGCACCGAGAGTTCGATCCTGACGCTCGCCTCGACGAAGTACCCGTAGACGCCGAGAAAGATCACGAAGATTGCCGCAGAGGCAAAGATCAAGAGCTGCGCCAGATGGCCTGCCTTCGCCCACGCCACCGTCGCGGTCTTCCCCGTCCGGCGGTACAGGAGGAAGCTCATGAAGGTTGTCAGGATCAGGATGTTCACCGCGGTGTTCTTGGCTGACATGACACCAAGGAAGCCGAGAATCGGGTGGGACGATCCCCCCATCGCCCGGATTTCGGAGACGGTCGCGATGATCGAGCGCGGCGTGGCCCAGACCATGAAACACACCGCGATGGCGATCAGCAGGTACTTGATGAACCGCTGAACCCGCTGCGCCCCCTCGACCCGCCCCATGCCAAGCCAGAGGTAGTAGTTGGCCGCGAGGAAGAGGTTCCCGATCAAGACCGCCTGGATGATGAAGAGCCAGGAGAACGCGCCGCCCATCATCTGGAGGCCGAGCGTCTGCGAGTAGGCGTAGATCTCCTTCGCGAGCCAGTAGCCTGCAAACGGAAGCGGGAGAAAGGCGATGATGGCGACGAAGTTGCCGATGTATCCCATCCAGTCGTAGTGGGCGCGCTCCTCGTCGGTGGTCGCCTGGAGGAATTTGAAGGCCGCGTACGCGGCCGCGACCGACCCGCCGAACGCGACGTTCGCGATGACGCGATGGACGTTGATGGGCATCCAGGTGAAGTTGTAGATCGCCTCCCAGACGGAGATCAACGCGCCCCCGTCGGAGATCCCGTTCGGCGACATCATGAAGGTGAGCCAGGCATTCGCGATGAACATGATCGCGGTGCCCACGATATTGAGGCCGATTCCCAGGCCGAGATGCACGATCGGATGGAACTTGCCCCATCCGTAGTAGTAGGTGTAGAGGAAGAAGGCCTCCAGGAAGAAGAGGAGGACGTAGGGCAAAAACGTCGGGGAGAACACGCTCATCATGTAGTTCGTGAACTTCGGATACAGGATGATGAGCATGAACGTCAGGGCGGCTCCGAAGGTCGCGGTCAGCGAAAACGAAACCGAGAGGAGCTTCGTGAACTCGTGGGCGAGCCGGTCGTATCGCTTATCACCCGTCTTGTACCCGATCGCCTCGATCAGAACCGCGAAGATCGGGACGGCCAGGACGAACGCCGCGAACAGGAGGTGGAGCTGCGCCACGGCCCATATGGCCACACGGCTCCCGACGATCGGGAAGCGTCGGTACTCGGCCTCGACGTACGGCTTTGCCCGATCCGCCGCTTCGGCTGCTGCTCTCTCGGCTTCCAGTCCCTCCGCGCGCGGCGTCGGGTCGACGACCGCGGCAGGAGCCCGGTACGGCTCCGAGTACTCGCGGTTCGTCAGGAACGTCGCGACGAACACGACGGCGGCGAACAGCACCAGGCCGGTGACGGGACCAAACACGAACAGCAGTTTCTTGCGGTTCATCACGGCGTGCCGCTCACTGAACGCCGGGGGGCGCGCCCGCCTTCGCCGAGGCTTCGGCGGGCAAGCCCGTCGCGCTTGCCGACCGCATGCGCTGGAGGTCTCGCACGTAGGCGACGATCGCCCACCTGTCGTCGGGAGGGATCGGCCACTTGTACCCGGCCATCAGTCCTATCCCGTTCGTGATGACGTCGAAGATCTGCCCGTCCGTGTAATTCAGGATCTTCTCCTGGTGGAAGGAGGCGGTGGGGACATTGCCACGCTGGAACAGGATGCCCCTGCCGTCTCCCCGCGCATCGTGGCAAGGCTGGCAGTAGATCACATACCGCTGGCGGCCGCGCTCGACGAGCGCCTCGTCCACGGTCATGGGGATCGCCGCGACGAACTGCCCGTCCGCTCCCTTGCCCGTGAAGAAGCCCACGTCCTCTTTCAGCCCGCCGATCGGGACCGTTCCCGGAACGGGCTGGCGCATGGACGCGCCGTCGTAGAAGAACGTGCTGGCGGTCTGGGGGCGCACCTTCGGCTGGTCGTCCATGCTCGGGTTGAGATGGATGGGAGGGCTGCCCGACGTACAGCCGCGCGCGCAGCCGGCGAGGGGGAGAAGCGAGGCGAGCGCGATCACCCCGAGCACGCGGCCTGCCCGCCGTAGCGTGAGCGGAGGCGGGGCGGTCATGTCGCGACCCCCTCGAGGTCCGGATTCGGGTTGCGCACCTTGGCCAGATAGGTCGTCCGGGGCTTGGTGTTCAGCTCGCCGAGCAGCGCGTAGTTGCGCGGATCGGCCTTCGCCTGCACGACCCGGCTCGATGCGTCCCGAAGATCTCCGAACTCAATGGCCGAGGCCGGGCAGGCTTGCTGGCAGGCCGTCTTGACGTCGCCGTCCCGAACCTCGCGTCCGGCAAGCCGCGCATCGATCTTCACCCGATTGATCCGCTGCGTGCAGTAGGTGCACTTCTCCATGACGCCCCTCGCGCGGACCGTGACGTCCGGGTTCATCGCGAGCTTGAGGATGTCGGGCGTGTCGTTCGTGAAGTTGAAAAAATTGAAGCGGCGCACCTTGTAGGGACAGTTGTTCGAGCAGTAGCGGGTCCCGATGCACCGGTTGTAGACCATCACGTTGAGGCCCTCGCCGTCGTGGACGGTTGCGGCCACGGGGCAGACCTGTTCGCAGGGCGCGTCCTCGCAGTGCATGCAGGGAACGGGCTGGAAGACGACCTCCGGGCTGCCGGAGGCCTGGCCGGAGAAGTACCGGTCGACCCGGATCCAGTGCATCTCGCGCCCCTTGGCGACCTGGCCCTTGCCAACGACCGGCACGTTGTTCTCGCTCTGGCAGGCCGTCATGCACGCGTTGCAGCCGATGCAGGAGTTCAAGTCGATGGTCATCCCCCACTGGTGCCCCTGATCGTAGGCATGCTCCTTCCAGAGGGAGAAGTGCTGCGGGTCCTCTGCGAAGACGCCGAGCGCGCCGGCGGCGCCTCCTCCGGCGTGCGGGACGGCCTCGGGAGATCGCAGCTCGGTCAGGGTCGACTCGCGCACGATTGGGCGCCCCTCCATGCTGCCGTGCTCCTGGGTCGCCGAGAGCGGGTACCTGCGCGCGAGCCTGGTGAGTCCGGCCCCGCTGTCGAAGCCAGGTGCGCTGGAGCCGCGCAGCGTAAACGCGTTGAACCCGACCCCCGAGCCAATCCGCCCCGCATGCGAACGGCCGTAGCCGAGCGTCACGGCGACGACGCCGTCCGTCATTCCGGGGAGGAGCCAGACCGGGAGCTCGAGCGAGCGGCCGGAATAGTCGATTCGGACCACATCCCCGTTCGCAAGGCCGAGCGATTCGGCCGTCTTCGGACTGACGAGCGCGGGGTTGTCCCAGGTCAGCTTGGTGAGGGGATCGGGAAGCTCCTGCAGCCACCCGTCGTTCGCGAAGCGGCCGTCGTGAAGCGATGGGGAGGGAAGGAACACGACTTCCAGCGATCCCGCCGCGGCTTGGCCGGCCGAAGCGCCATCGGCGCGAAGGCGGCCGAGCTCCGCCATCTGCACGGTGGCATCGGGGACAACTTCCGGAAGCTCGCTGCCCGAGAGGAATCCATCGTGCAGGACGCGGTTCCACTTCCCGTCGAACTCGGCGCCCAGGATCGGGTTCCAGGTCTCCCGCACGATGTCGTAGCCGGGACGATCCTCGCCCCCGACCATCAGCCCCAGCACTTCGACCGGAGTTCGTCCGCCGAACAGGGGGAGGATCAGTGGCTGGACGACGCTGAGCGTGCCTCCAACCGCGCGCGCGTCTCCCCACGATTCGAGGTAGTGAGCACGGGGGATATGCCACTCCGCCCTGGAGGATGTTTCGTCGACCGTGTGCCCGAGCGCGATCGAGTGCGGGACCTTCGCCATGGCCGAGGCGAAGTCGAGGTCGCCGGGGGCATCGAACACGGGATTGCCGCCCAGGACGACGAGCGTCTGGACCATGCCCGCGTTCATCGCGGTGACGAGTGAGGCGAGCGAGCTGACGCTCGGAAGCGCCGCGTCCTTCGTCTCGTAGTAGCTGACCGTCCTGCCCGTGTTGCCGAGATGCGTGTTCAGCGCACAGACGGCGGCGTGGACGGCCGCGGGCTGGCGCTCCCCGGCCACGATCAACCCCTTGCCGCGGTTCGCCAGAAGATCCGTGGCGAGGGCGTCGATCCAGCGCGGGTCGACACCAGGGACGCCGGCTCCCGCCGGGCTCGCGGCTTCCACCTCCGCCAAGGCTCCCGCCTCCGCCGAGGCTACGGCGGACAAGCCGGCGGACAAGCCGGCCGCGGGCGCAGCAAGGCGTGCCGCGAGCGCCACGAGGAAGGGAGCGATCTGCCGGCTCTCGAGACGGAGCCGATGATCCGCCATCGCTCCCGTCAGCGAGTAGACCCCTTCAACGGCGTAGAGGCGGTTCATCGCGCCGCCGGAGGCTCCCGCACGTCGTCCGTCCGCGAAGCCTCGCGCGTGACGGATCATCTCCGAGTCGGTCAGGAGCGGGTCGGCGTCGAGGGCGAGAATGACGGACGCGTGATCGATCCGGAGCATGAGATCGAGGTCGCGCCCCGTGGCGGATCGCAGGCCCGCGAGCCGGTTCTCGTCACTGACCGCCTCGTAGGTCGCCCACTGCAACCGCGGGTAGCGGGCACGGAGCTCGGATGTCAGCCGCGCCAGGGTGGGAGAGGAGAAGGACTCGGAGAGAACCGCAAGGCCGGCGCCGCCGTCCGCGGTATGAGCCTCGGACAGCTGCCCCCAGGCCGTCACGAAATCGCTCCAGGACTTCCGTGTACCCTGCAGCGTGACCGACTGCGACCGATCGGGATCGTACAGGCCGAGCACGGACGCCTGAATCCGCGCGCTCGAGGCCCCAAGGGTCGAGGGGTGCGAAGGGTTGCCCTCGATCTTGGTCGGCCGCCCTTCGTGGCTCTCGACGATCAGGCCGTAGGCGCTCCGGCCGAACGGCATCGTCGTGGCGTAGTACCGGGGGATCCCGGGGACGATCTCCTCGGGAGCGTTGACGTACGGAACGATCTCCTCGACGGGGCGCCGGCATCCTGTGAGCCCCGCGAGCGACAGTGAGGCGCCCAGGAGCATCATCATGTCGCGGCGGCCGATCCCCTCGGGAAGCTCCGAGGCTCCCTCCGGGAACTCCCGCTCGAGAAAGGCGCGGGATTCGGGGCTCTCCTCGAGCTGCGCGAGACTTCGCCAATAAGTACGACTCACCGGTGGCACCCCGAACAGTCGATGGTCGGATTGACCGGTCGTTCCCGCTCGAGCGCCGCCACGAGCATCGTGACGTCCCGGGGAGGCGTCCACTTCATGTTGGTGACCTCCGAGAGGGGGCGTCTGTTCGGACCTGGGTTGCGGTGGCAGTCGAGACACCAGCTCATACTGAGGGGCGTCATTTGGGTGACCGTTTCCATCTCGTCGACGCGGCCGTGGCAGCTGGCGCAGCCGATTCCTGCCCTCACGTGCACGTTGTGGGCGAAATAGACGTAGTCGGGAAGCTTATGGACGCGAATCCAGCGCATCGGCCGGCCGCTGGCGACGCTTGCCCGAATCGGTGCGAGCAACTCGCTGTCCCTCTTCACGACCTGATGGCAGTTCATGCAGGTCTGAGTGGGCGGAACGTTCGCGACGGGAGAAATCTCGACCGAGGCGTGACAGTATCGGCAGTCGAGACCAAGCTCGCCGACGTGGAGCTTGTGGCTGTACTGGACGGGCTGAACGGGACGGTAGCCCACGTCTGTGTACCACGGGGAAAAGAAGTACCAGACGCCCGCGATCGCAAGCGTCGGGCCGATGCTGCCCGCGATGGCGGCCACGATCGGGAGTCTGTTCAACCATGGGGGGAAGACCTGTGCCAACGGCTAGGCCTCCGGGTCACTGGCGAACAGGTGCCCCAGCCGCGAGTCCCCTATGGATCTGTGATGCCACATCCTCGCGCCCCAAAAGGAATCGTCGCAGCGGAAGGACCGAAATAGCGTCGATCTGAGAGCGCCATCCTACCCACGAACTCAGACCGTGGTCAAGCGCACGGTTCGGGTCGAAGCCCTTGACAGCGGCAGCTGGGGGGCGTAGAAAATGGCCTCGGCGTCGAACAGGGTCATGGCCATGAATGAAGTGAGCGCTGAACACCGAAGGGATTACACACCGTACCCGACGAATCGCGTGCTCGGGACCGTCGGCGACGCCGGCAATGCGGAGGCGGCCATCGACGCGTTACTCCAGGCCGGATTCGACCGGAAAGACATCGACATCCTGCACGGTGAGGAGGATCTCGAGCGTCTCGATCCGGCCGGCGCCAATGGATTCCTCACGCAGTTTCGGCGGACCGTGACTCGTACGTTTTCCGCATTCGAAGAGTTCAGGCACCTGACGCATGACCTCGAGGACGTGCGTGCGGGTCGATTCGTGATCATGGTCACGGCGAAACGCCGGGCCCAGCGCATCGCGGCCGCAGACATCTTGAACCGGCACGGGGCCGAGTTCGTGGAGTTCTACGGCAGATGGGCGTGGGAGGATCTTTCCGCGCCCGCACAGATATCGCCGCAGGACATTCCGGCGTTGTTCGCACGGGCATGGAACAACCGCGATCCCGACGCGCTCGCCGCGCTTTTCGATGAGGATGCCGAATTCGTGAACGTCACCGGTCTGTGGTGGCACGACCGCGAGTCGATACGGAACGCCCACGCGAACGGGCTGGAGCGCACGTTCAACACCTCGACCCTGGCCACCGACGCAACGAAGGTCAAGCTCCTGTCACCAGACATCGCCGTGGTTCACGCGCGAATGACGCTTTCCGGCGAGGTACCACGCACGACCATCGTCTCGTTCGTTGTTCATCGGACTGCCCGTCGGTGGCTGTGCGCGTCGGCCCACACCACGGACGTATCCTGACCTTCACCGCGCGCCCATCCGGCGGCTTCCCTCTCGATGAGCGACGCCATGGCGTCGATCCAGGCCGGATGATCGTTGAGGCATGGGACGAAATGGTACTCGCTGCCGCCCGACGCGAGAAAGAGCTCGCGGTTGGTCATCCCCATCTCCTCGATCGTCTCCAGGCAGTCGGCCGTGAATCCGGGGCACATCACGGCCACGCGCGACACGCCGCGCGAGGGCAGTGACTTCAGCGTCTCGTCCGCATACGGCTGCAGCCAGACCTCACGCCCGAAGAGCGATTGATAGACGAGCAGGACCTTGTCACGCGGCCAGCCCATGGCGGATGAGAGCCGCTCGACGGTCGCCTCGCAGTGCGTCTGGTAGGGATCGCCTTCGGCCACGTACCGCGCCGGCAGCCCGTGAAAGCTGACGATCACGCGTTCCGGCTCGAAAGACAACCGCGCCAGCGACTCGGCGGTCACGGCGCCGAGCGCCTCGATGTAGGCCGGATCGTCGTAGTACGGCGGCACGACGCGCACCGACGGCACCACCCGCAGCCGCCCGATCACCCCGAACAGCTCCTCGAGGCTCGACCCGGTGCTGGCGCTCGCGTACTGCGGATACATCGGCATCGCGATAATCCGATCGACGCCCTGGGCCAGCAGCGCATCGATCGCGTGCGCGGTCGACGGCTGGCCGTAGCGCATCGCGACCGCAACCGGCACTGGTTCGCCCAGCCGCGCGTCGAGGACCGCCGCGACCTTCGACGCCTGGGCGTGCGACGTCACGAGCAGGGGCGAGCCCTCGGGCGTCCAGATGCGGCGGTACAGCGCGGCCGATCGTTTCGGACGGCGCGGCAGCACGGCAAGATTGAGCGTCAGCCACCACAGAACGCGGTTGAGATCGATGACGCGGCGATCGCTCAGAAACTGGCGCAGATAGCGCCTCAGCGCCGGCGCCGTCGGCGCGTCGGGCGTGCCGAGCTGAAGAAGCACCACGCCGATTCGGCCAGACCGCATGCCACACCGTACCACCGCGGGCCATGCCGGCCAACTCCTGACTGTTCCGTGACACTTCTCACGGTCCGGCTTATGATGCGGGCGTGGCCCTCGGAATCGTTCATCGGCCCATCACGTCGGCGCCGCCCGGGCAAGCACGCGCGTCCGCTGTGTCCTGGCGCACGTGCCTGCGTGAGGTGACGTTTTTCGATCCGGACGCGCCCGGCGCGGCGCCCGACGATGCGCGGCCCCTCACCGGGGCGGGGGCCTACGTGTTCCTGCTCGAGACGATCTGCGGGCTCAACTCGCCGATGCTCGGCGAAACACAGGTGCTCGGGCAGTTCCGCACGTTTCTCGCCTCGCTGCCGCCGGCCGATGCTTCGTGGCTCGGCCCCCTCGGCCGGCAGCTGATGACCGATGCCCGGACGATTCGCGAGCGCCACCTGCGCGGCCTCGGCTCGCGGTCGTACGGCAGCGCCGTGAGGCGGCATCTCGACGGCGCGGACACCATTGCCCTCGTCGGCGCCGGCTCACTCGCCACCGAGCTCCTGCCGTACCTGTCGGACGGCCGCCGCGTCGATCAGTGGACGCGGCAGGACATCGCGCGCGCCGAGAGCCGCGGCACGGCCCCCGTGTCCGCCGTGCTCGTGATTGCGGCGCCGATCGGCAACGGGGCCGTCAGCCGGATCGCGCGATGCTACGCGCGCGTCGCGCGCGTCATCGATCTGCGAAGCGCGGAAGAGCACGAGCCGTTCGACTCCGCCCTGTCCGTCGTCACGCTCGACGATGTGTTCGCGAGCGTCGAGGCGTCGGCGGCGGACACATTGGCGCGGGTCGAGCGCGCGCGGCGCGACATTCGCGGCATGGCGGCGGCCTTCGACGAGCGGCCGCAGCTGCGCCCGTTCGGCTGGGACGATCTGTGCGCCTGAGGATATGACGCGCGTGCGTGTCGTCGGGGCGGGCCTCTCGGGCCTGTCGGCCGCATGGTTTCTCGCGCGGCAGGGCGTGCGCGTGGAGGTGCTCGACGCCGCGCCTGTGCCGGGCGGCTTCATCCAAACCATCGAGCTCCCGCAAGGCCCTGTTGAAACGGGGGCGAACGGGTTCGTCTGGGCGCCGGCGGTCGAGCGCCTGTTCGCGGCGCTGGCGATCGAGCCGATGTTCGCGCGCCGCGTGAGCCGCCGCCGCTGCATTTTTCGAGGCGGCCGGCCGCGCCGCTGGCCGCTGACCGCGCGCGAAACGGCCGTCACCGTCGGACGCTTCGGCGGCGCCTGGCTGCGCGGACGTGTCCAGCCGGGGCCCGGCGAGTCGGCGGCCGCATGGGGCGATCGCGTGCTGGGCGAGGCCGCAACGGCGTGGCTGCTCGCGCCAGCGCTGCAGGGCATCTACGGCGCACCGGCCGCCGACCTGTCGGCCGGAGCCATCGACATCGCGCGCAGGCGTGAACGGGTGCGTCTGGCCGCGCCGCGCGACGGGATGGGCGCGGTGATTGCGGCGCTCCGCCGGGAGCTGGCGGCGCGCGACGTGACGATCACCTTCGATCGGCAGGTCGCGGCGCTCGATCCGGGCGTCCCCACCCTCGTCTGCACCGGCGCAGCCGCGGCGGCGCCGCTCGTCGCGCCGCACCATCCTCCGCTGGCGCGGGCCGCGGCGCGCATTCGCAGCGCGCCGCTCGTCACGGCCACCGCGTTCTTCGAGCCGCACGAGGCCGACATGCGCGGCTTCGGCGTGCTCTTCCCGCGCGGCACGGCCCGCGCGCTCGGCGTGCTGTTCAACACGGAGATCTTCGATCACGGCGGCGCGCTGCGATCGGAGCGCTGGTTCTACGGCGACGCGGCGCTCGCCGATGCGCCCGCGCGCGACATCGAAGAGGCGATTCAGAAGGATCGGGAGCTGCTCACGGGCAGACGCGACAGGCCGATCGCGATGTATGCGAAGGGCTGGCGGGCCGCGCTTCCCATCTATGACGAGGCGGTGGCGGAGGCCGCGACGGCCTCCGCCACCCTTCCGCCCTGGCTCGGCGTGTGCGGCAACTACCTCGGGCGCATCGGCGTCTCGGCGCTCGTGGAGCGCGCCGAAGCCGAGGCCGGCCGCGTGGCCGGCTTCATCGCCTCAGGCCGATTTTGAGACCTGCTTGGAACGAACCGGCTCCACTCCGGCTTCGGGATGCCCTTCAAATAGTACGGGCGGCCGATCCGGGGGCCTGGAACCAGTGGCAACGATGGAACCCCTGGAACCTCAGAATTCGGCTTCTGCATGATCGTGGTTGCGACCGACGCACCGCTGGACGCGCGCGATCTCAAACGGCTGGCCGCCCGCGCGATTTTCGCGATGGCGCGCACCGGCTCCAGCTATTCGAACGGCAGCGGCGATTTCGCGATCGCCTTCAGCACCCATCCGTCGCTGCGCGGCACGATGGGGTGGGCGATCCGCAGCAGCGAACGGTGCTCCCGACCGACGGCGTCTCGCGGCTCTTCACGGCGGTGCTCGACGCCACCGAAGAAGCCATCTACAACTCGCGGCTGAAGGCGACGACCGTGACCGGCTGTGGCAGAACGATCGAGCCGCTCCCGATCGATCTCGTGAGAGCGCCCGCGCGTGGTGGCGGCCCGCATTAGGCGGCCGGACCATTCTGTGCGACCATCCGCGCGAGGCGGAACCCATGCGAAGGCGAACACACGCAATGACGGCCACGGCATGCCTGTGGCTCCTCTGGAGCGTCGGCGGCGGCGCCGCGCAGAAGTGGGTCGATACGGGGCTGCACGTCCTCGTGGATCTCGACAGCATCCGCCGTGATGCCGACGGCCTGGTCCATTTCACACAGCGGATTCTCGACATGCGGAAGAATCCCCTGCCGCCGAAGACGAGCGCGTACGATTGCGCGAAACGTGTCGAGTACACCTCTACTGCCAATCCAGGCTGGCGATCGCAGGGCTTCGAGGTCACGCCGACCAGCCGTGGCGAGGAGCTGCTCGTCTATGTGTGCGCGCGCGCGCCGCGCGCGGCCTCCGGGCCGCCGCCACCAATCGCCGCGTCTCCAGCGGGAACCTGGCGAGGCACGTGGAACAGCAGCGCCGGCTATGCGTACGCGGCCGATGTACGTCTGCAAGTGGCGGCGGACGGCGCCGTCGAAGGCAGCATCGTATGGACGCTCCGCGTCACGCCCGTGACAACCGACCAGCACAAAATCGGCATGACCGGGGTGGAACGCGTGCGCGGCACCTTCGATGCGCGGTCAGGAACGATCTCGATGCGCGGCTTCGAGAAGAACGATCCGAATACGATCATCGGTCTCGATCGCTATCGGCTCTTCTACGCGGAGAACGGCAAGGTCATCGGCGGCATCACCGAAAGCCACGGGACATGGGAAGGAGTGCTCAGCCTGGTCAGGTCGGGCCCGGCCCGCTGAGCGGACACGCCAGGCCGCATGAGTGGGCTCCTGAGACGAACGCGGCCATAATAAGAGGTTGCGCGCACCGCGCTGAGACTCCTTTGGCACCCAAAGACCCTGAAACACCCGGCTTCGCCTCACTCGGCCTGACCCCGTCGCTCGTGTTGGCGGTCACGGCGCTCGGCTATGAAGAGCCCACGCCGATTCAGCGCGAGGCCATTCCCTTCCTCCTCGCCGGGCGCGACGTGCTCGGCCAGGCCGGCACCGGCACCGGCAAGACGGCCGCCTTCGTCCTGCCTCTTCTCCAGCGGCTGGCGAAGGAAGGCGGCAAGAAGGGGACGACGCGCGGGTTCATCCTGGTGCCGACGCGCGAGCTTGCCATGCAGGTGGCCGAGGCGACGCACAAATACGCCAAGGGACAGAACCTCGCCATCGTGCCCGTCTACGGCGGCGCCCCGATGGACCTGCAGATCCGCTCACTCCGCCGCGGCGCCGACATCGTCGTCGCCACGCCCGGGCGCGCGATCGATCACCTGAAGCGGGGCACGCTGTCGCTTGCGAGCGTGCAGGTGCTCGTGCTGGACGAGGGCGACGAGATGCTCGACATGGGCTTCGCCGACGACCTCGAGGCGATTCTCGAACAGACGCCGGAAGGCAAGCAGACGGCGCTCTTCGCCGCGACGTTCCCCAAGCGGCTACAGGGCATCGCCGCGAAACATCTCGACAATCCGGCGCGCGTGACGATTGCCGCCGAGAAGCAGGCCGTCGGCAAGCTGCCGAAGGTGCGGCAGACCGCCTACATCGTCGCGCGCCCGCAGAAGATGCAGGCGCTCGATCGCATCCTCGAATTCGAGGATCCGCAGTCGGCGATCGTGTTCTGCAGGACGCGGCTCGAGGTAGAGGAAGTCACTGAGACGCTGCAGGCGCACGGCTACGGCGCGCAGGCGATTCACGGCGGCATGCTGCAGAAACAGCGCGACCGCGTGATGGGCCTGTTCCGCAGCCAGAAGGCCGACATCCTCGTGGCCACCGACGTCGCGGCGCGCGGGCTCGACATCGAGCACGTCTCGCACGTGTTCAACTTCGACGTGCCGCTGTCGCCCGAGGTGTACGTGCACCGCATCGGCCGCACGGGCCGCGCGGGCCGTGAAGGCGTCGCCATCACGATCGTGGATCCCCGCCAGTCGCGTCTGATGCGCAACATCGAGTCGCTGACGCGGCAGAAAGTCGACATCGCGGCGCTGCCGACGACGGCCGACCTGCGCGCGCGGCGCGTGACGGCTACGGTCGACGGCCTCAGGGCGACGATCGCGAAGGGTGAATTCAAGGAGCTGCGCGGCGTCGTCGAAACGCTGGCGCAGGAATTCGACGTGGTGGACATCGCCGCCGCCGCGCTGGCGATGATCGACGACAGCGGCCGATCCGGCGCCCCGGCGCCGGCCGAAGCCGCGCCGGCGCGCTTCGAGCGTCCGGGCAGCAGCGACGCACGCGCGGAGCGGCCAAGGCCGCAGCGGCCCGAGCGCTTCGGCATCCTGCACATCGGCGCGGGCGCGAACGCGGGCATCCGCCCGGGCGATCTCGTCGGCGCGATCAGCGGCGAGACCGGCCTCGAGTCGAGCCTGCTGGGCCGCATCAAGATCGACGACGAGGAGTCGTACGTCGAGGTGCCGGAATCGAAGATGCGCGACATCGTCGCCGCGCTGCGCGCGACGAAGATCCGCGGCCAGAAGGTTCCAGTGGCGCCGTTCGACGCGGGCGCGCCGCGCAAGGACGCCCGCCGGTAGCGCAGGCGGGTCAGGTCTTCGGTCCGCCCGGCGCGTCCAGCAGCCGCTCGTAGTAGATGAGCGGCACCTTGCGGTACGCGGCGCGGCCGGCTTCCCTGAAACCGCACGTCGCGTAGAAGCCGCCCGCGCCGGCCGCCGCGTCGTAGGCGTCGAGCCGCAGCGCCTGCGCCGGCCACGCAATCGCCACCCGCACAGCCTCACTGAGCAGACTGCGTCCGACGCCCGAGCGCTGGATCGACGGCCGCACGGCCATGTCGACCAGATACAGCGGCCTGTCGACGCGCGTGAAGCAGGTCCTGTCGATCGAAAGCGGTTTCCTCGGCGTGAGCCGCAGCGTGCCGGCAATGCCGTCCGCGTCGCGCGCCACGATCACCTTCGAGGTCGTGACGCCCCGCCGCACGCTGGTTTCCGACGCGCTCGACGACCAGGGCCCGTCGCCGTACTCTCGCGTCAAGTGTCCGGCGACGGCGCTGTGCAGCGCCGTGAGCGCCGCGATGTCGGTGTCGGTGTCGGTGGCGAAATCGAACGTCAGTGTCACGGCGGCTCCGCGCGCGTGCCGGGCGCCGATCAGCCGCAGTTCCTCACATCGCCGCGGGCCAGAGCCAGCCCATTGTGCCGGCGGTCAGCAGCGCGTAGATGAGGCCGTCGATCATCGACCTGATCGTGGCGCTCCACTTGCGCTTCCACCAGATGGACTCCGGCATCAGACCGAGGCCGTACGCCGCGAACGCCGTGGTGCCGGCGAAACGGAACACGTCGAGGTAGTTGGCGCCGTACGGCAGCGCTCGGCCGGCGATGTAGGCCGCAAAGATGCTGACGAGAATCACGTAGAGAAACCACAGCGTCAGTTCCTTAGCCATCGCCGGAGGTCCGCTCCGCATGACGGTGAGAAACGCCACCGGGCCCTTCGTCATCTTTTCGATGAAGACGGGGTCCTTCATGGACGCGGGGCCCGACCCCATCGGCATCATGTAATTGCCGGGAGGCAGGTTGAACGGCCGCAGGGCGTCCATCACGCGCGGCTCGTCGGGCAGGCGATCGAGGTCGCCATGGTGCCACGCGACGATCAGCATGTGGAAGACGAAGCTGGCGAGAAAGACAAAGACGGCCGACAGCAGAATCGGGATTGCCAGTTCGGACAAAGGGACCATGGGGCCTCCGGGGTTGGCGAATCCTACACCTTTTCGGACAGTTCCAGCCACCTGGCGTAGGCCTGCTCCCGCACGCGCGTGGCTTGCTCCGCGCGGGCCAGGGTGGCCTTGATGGCGTCAGCTCCTTCCTTGTAGAAATCGGGCGCGGCGGCGCGTTCCTGAAGCGCGCGCTCTTCGTGCTCGAGCGCCTCGATGCGCGCGGGCAGCCCCTCGAGCTCGCGCTGTTCCTTGAAGGTGAGCTTTCCGCCTTCGCGCTTCGCGCTTCGGCGGACAGGCTTCTCCGCTTCCTGCGGCGTAGGTGGCGCCATCGGAGCGGGACGCTGCCCACCTTCGCGCTCTGCGCTTCGGCGGGCAAGCCGCAGCCAGTCCTCATAGCCGCCGACGTACTCGCCGATGCGGCCGCCCCCCTCGAACGCGAGCGTGCTCGTGACCACGTTGTCGAGGAACTCGCGGTCGTGGCTCACGATCAGGACGGTGCCGCTGAATTCGGCAAGCCGGGCCTCGAGCAGCTCGAGCGTTTCGATGTCCAGATCGTTGGTCGGCTCGTCGAGCACGAGCACATTGGCGGGCCGCGTGAACAGCCGCGCCAGCAGCAGGCGGCTCCGCTCGCCGCCCGAAAGCGCCCTGACCTTCGACCGCGCGCGATCGGGCGGAAACAGGAAATCCTCGAGATAGCCGTGCACGTGCCGCGGCTGGCCGCCGACCGTCACCGTGTCGTTGCCGTCGCCGATGGTGTCGACCAGCGTGCGCTCCGGATCGAGCTGCTCGCGCTGCTGATCGAAATACGCCACCTGCACGTTCGACCCCACCCGCACGTCGCCCGCGTCCGGCTCGAGGTCCCCCACGAGCAGCCGCAGCAGCGTCGTCTTGCCCGCGCCGTTCGGGCCGATCAGGCCCACGCGATCGCCGCGCATGATGCGCGTCGAGAAATCGCGCACGACGGGCGCGCCGCCGTACGACTTCGACACGTGCTCGGCCTCGAACACCAGCTGGCCCGAGCGATCGGCCGCGTCGATCTGCAGCCGCACGTCGCCAATCTGCGCGCGCCGCGCCGCGCGCGCCTCGCGCATGGCCATCAGCGCCTTGACGCGGCCCTCGTCGCGCGTGCGCCGCGCCTTCACGCCGCGGCGCAGCCAGACCTCCTCCTGCGCGAGCAGCTTGTCGAACTTCGCGTGCGCGATGGCCTCGTTCTCGAGCAGCGCGGCCTTCTTCTCGAGAAACGTGCGGTAGTCGCCGGGCCACGCCGTCAGCCGCCCGCGATCGAGCTCGACGATGCGCGTGGCCAGCCGCTGCATGAACGCGCGGTCGTGCGTGACGATGACGATGGCGCCGGTGTAGTCGAGGAGGAACTGCTCGAGCCACTCGATGGTCTCGACGTCGAGATGGTTGGTCGGCTCGTCGAGCAGCAGCACGGCCGGCTGCGCGACCAGCGCGCGTGCCAGCATCACGCGGCGCCGCCAGCCGCCCGAAAGCGTGCCGATGTCCGCGTCGGCGTCGAGACCGAGCCGCGACAGCACCATCTCCACGCGCTGCTCCACCGTCCAGCCGTCGCGCTCCTCGAGCTCGTGCTGCCGGCGTCCGAGCTCGGCGAGGTTCTTCTCCGACGGATCGTCGCTGACGGCATGCGCCGCATGGTGGTACGCGACGACGAGATCGCTGAGCGCGCCGAGCCCGCCGGCCACGATGTCGAAAACCGCTCCGACGTCCTCGGCCGCGACCGACGCGTCCTGCGCCAGCCGCGCCGCCTCCGATCCGGGCGCGCGCCAGATCGCGCCCGCATCGGGCTGCAGCTCGCCCGACAGGATCTTCAGCAGCGTGGATTTGCCCGTGCCGTTGCGGCCGATGATGGCGACACGTTCTCCTTCATCGATCTGCAGGGAGGCATCGTCGAGCAGCGACTCGCGGCCGAAGCTGATGGAGATGTGGTCGAGCGTGACGAGCGGCACAGCCGATCATTATGGCCCGCCGCGGGCGATCAGCGCACGGTCAGCATCACGCGATTTGATTCCAGCTTGTGGGTGCGATCGTGCAGCCGCGCGAACACGGCATACTCGCCGGGCGGCAGGCCGACGGCCTCGCCCGATCCCGCGCCGCTGGCCACTCTCAGCTCGGTGGTCGTGACGCCGTTGGGCGGCAGCGTCAACTCCGTCAGCATCGTCGCGCACACCCAGGAGCCGTCCGCGGGATGCACGACATCGCCTGAGGCGCGGCGCGCGACGTAGGGCATCACCTGGCAGGTGCTGCCGAAATCGAGCGTGATGGGCGTGGATGTGAGGTTCTCGAGACGGAATGTCACGACGGCGGGTGCGCCTGGCGCGACGTCCGTGCGGTTCGCCTGAGCCGTGAGGCGCAGTTGGGCGCCCTGCCCCGGCGCTCCCTGGGGTGATGTGGGGCGTGCCGCGCAGGCAAACCCGAGCGCGAACATGACGGCAATGGCAGCGGTGTTCATCGAAGACCTCCGTGACGCGGGCGTCATCACCATTCTACGGCTGCGCGGCGTCGCCGCGCGCCCGATCGACGAGCTGCCGCAGCACCTCGACCGGCTGCACGCCGATGACACCGTAGCGGCCGTTGGCGACGAAGGCCGGCACGCTGCCGACGTCGGTCTGCTTCGCCAGCTCCTCGTCATCGATCACGTGCTGCTCGAACTCGCGGGCGGTCAGCGCACGGCGGAGCTCGCCGCCCGGCATACCGAGGGAATCCGCAAGCGCGACGAGGACGTCTATCTCGCCGATGTTCTCGCCTCGCTCGAAGAACGCGGCCAGCAGCGCACCGTGGTACTCGTCGAAGCGGCCGATGGATCGCGCCCAGTGCGCGGCCTCATGCGCGCGGCGCGTGCGCGGCTGCACCGGCGGCAGCTTCATCGTGACGCCGAGCGTCTCCGCCAGCGGATACACCGACGCATCCCAGACGCGCTGAAGGTATTCGGCGTGCGGGTCGAGCGGCGGCACGATGTTCGGCCGCAGCTCGAACGATCGCCACGTCACGTCGACGTCGGTGGCTTCGTCGAGCAGCTCGCGAAGGGCCGGTTCGGCAAGCCGGCAGAACGGACAGACGTAATCCGAGAAGACTTCGAGCGCGACGCGGGGCACCTAGCTACTTGATCTCCACCGTCCGCGCATCCACGCCGCCGCGCGTCGAGCCGATCGTGACCTTCGCGCTGCCGGCGCCGCGCACCTTGAACGTCACCGTCTTTGTCTCGCCGGCCTTGAGCCAGCCGATGTCTTCGGTCGCGCGGCGCGGCGCGGCCTGAGGCGCGCCCGGCTGCCCGGCGCCGCCCCCGCGGCCCAGGCCGCCGCCGCGCCCGCCCGGCGTCGCGGCCGCAGACGCACGCACGATCGACTGCCCTTCCGCGAGCTCGATCGCCACGGTGTCGGGCCGCACCATCTTCACGCGCTTCGCCATCTCGAGCGCGGTGGGCATGTGCCCCTCGTTCGTGACCTGCACAGTCACGTCGAAGACGCCGTCCGCCGAAGCCTTGGCGGAGGCGGACAGGATCTTCACCTGCGGCAGCTGCTGCGCCATCCAGACGTTGAACATCGCCTCCTTGCGTGCCCACTCCTCGATCATGTCGGGCGGCGGATTCTGCGAGTAGAACTTCGGGTTCCAGCCGCCGACCTCGACCTCGCCGAGCTGCGGATGCTGCACCTTCGTCCACATCTGGAAATCGCCCTTGCCAGCGCGGTTCTCATCGTTCCAGCGCAGCACCTCGAGCTCGTCGATCGTGCCGTTCTTGTCGTAGTCGACCATGCGGCCGCCGTTCCAGATCTCGTTGCCGTACCAGACGCTGCCGTAGTACGTGTAGCCGAAGTCCGGCCCGTGCCCGAACAGCGGCGACCCCTGCAGCTCCTGCCCGGGCGGCGGCGTGCGGTTGCGCGTGGAGTACACGAAAAACGTGTCGCCCGCCCACGGATAGCCGGTGATCTCGAGCCCCTTCTCGTCGAACTTCCGAATCAGCTCGAGGTCTTCCGGAAACATCGTCTCCTCGGATTTGCTCACCGACGGCCCGCGCAGAATCATCGGCACCGCGGTGTCGAGCGACTGCACGATCGCGACGTTGGGATGCGTCATCAGGAACATGAACACGGCCATCGTCTCGGGCTCAGACAGCGGATAGGCGCCGGCGCCGCCCTGCGTATAGCCGCGGCCGGTTTCCTCGCGCATCGGCCGCCAGTTCTCGGGATAGTTGCGGTGCAGGTCGAGGCCGCCGATCCCATCCTCGTTGTAGCGGCCGTCGCCGTCGTTGTCGATGCCCTCGGGGTACAGCTCGTAGTCGCCCTGCCCCTGCGCCACGCGCTGCATCAGGCGGCCCTTCGGGTCGCGCGGGTCGACGCGCGCGCTGCCCTTGCCGGCGCCCACGAACTTGCGCATCTGGCGGATGAAGCCGTCGCCGTCCACATCCTCGCCGCTGTCCTCGTCGAACAGGCCGTCGCCGTCGTTGTCGTAGGGACGCACGGTCGAGCGCAGCGTCTGCGCGGTGTAGTGATAGAGCGACGCGCCGTCCGGATTGTTGTGCGGCTTGGCGTACAGCGTCTTCGTGTCGACCAGCTTCGTCATCGCCGGATCCGTGCCGTAGTTCGACAGCACGTGGTTGATGAAATAGAGCGTCGCCTCGATGCCCGAAATCTCGCCGGCGTGGCGCCCGCCCTCGATGAACAGCGCCGGCTTGTCGGTGTGCTTGCCGGTCTTCTTGTTGGTGATCGTGATCTGCCAGATCTCTCGCCCTTCGAGCGACTGCCCCACCGAATAGAGCTCGACGAGATCGGGATGCGCCGCCGCCCACTTCTTCAGCAGCGCCGTCGCCTCTTCATAGGTGTGGTAGTGCTGGAAATCGACCTCACCGTCCTTCACCGGCTTGACCTGCGGATAATCGACGCGCGTGAACACCGACACGCCGTCGCGATGCCCGCCGCCGACGCGGTAGGTTCGCTGCGGCGTCTGGGCGACAAGGACGGAGCCGGCGACGAACAAGGCTGCGAGCGTCAGAGGTGTCTTAGTCATTCGTGTTTCCCGGAAGAAGGGCTTCGAGGCGTTCGTGCCTCGCGCCGTTGTCGTCGCACACCGCGAACTGGCTGCGGTCGGTCGGCGCGTACATCGCCACGCCGGCGTGGCGGCCCTGTTTGTCGATCACGTAGAAACTGACGTTGAAGTTGGGCTCGCCGCGCGCGTTGAGCAGCCGCTTCTCGATCGTGTTCGCCTTGATGCGCCGAAGCGCCTCGAGCCCGGCATCCTTCGGATGCCTGCCCTGCCGCATCTGCTCCACGACCACAAATGACGCGCAGCTGAAGAGATTCGCCTCGCCGCGTCCCGTCGACCCCGCCGCGCCAACCTCGCCGTCGACGTACAGCCCCGCCCCCAGAATCGGCGAGTCGCCCAGCCGTCCCGGAATCTTCCACGCCAGCCCGCTCGTCGTCGTCACGCCGCAGATCTCGCCTTTGGCGTTGATGCCGTCGCAGTTGATCGTGCCGTAGACGTGCTGCTCGTCGATGAGCCCCTCCTTCACCATCTGGCGGACGACGTCGTCGAGCATGGCCTCGCGCTTGATCGGATCGAGATAGCGGGAGGGATCGGTGCGGCGCTTCCACTCGAGCCATGTCTTCCGCGACTGCTCGGTGTTGAGGTCGTCCTCGATCGTGAAGCCCATGTTGCGCGCGAAGATCTGCGCGTCCTTGCCGACGATCAGGTGATGGTCGGTCTGTTCCATCACCGCTTTCGCCACCAGCGAGGGCGTGCGCACGCCCTCGAGCGCCCCGACCCCGCCGGCGCGCTTCTTCGGCCCGTGCATGCATGACGCATCGAGCTGCACGACGCCGTCGTGATTCGGCAGCCCGCCGTATCCGACACTCGTGTCGCCGGGATCGAGCTCGCACAGATTCACGCCGGCGATGAGCGCATCGAGCACGTCCTCGCCCTTCGTGATCTTTTCGAACGCGACCTCGACGCCCGTCTTCGTGCCGCCGTTCCGGAATCGGTGCCCGTTGGCCGAGGCCACGACAATGGGTTTGACGGCCTGCGGGATCAACATCTCAGGAGCTTTCGCTGACAAAGGACGCGCGGCGGCAGCGACGCCGGCCGCGGCCGTCGACGCCAGGAATGTTCGTCGATCAATCTGAGTCATCGCTACTCCTCAGGCGCGAGTGGCGCCGTGTCGCGGCGCCGAACTCGCGCGCTCAGACACCGGCCATGTTCCACTTCCGAATGATGTCTTCTACGAGCGCGGCGACCTTGTCGTTGACACGCTCGAAATACAGCCTGGCTTTCGCCTCGTCGAACGTCGGATAGCCCTCGCCGGCTTTGTAAAGCGTGATGGATGAGGGCGCCGGATAGGCGCTGTAGGTGCCGGACGGCGCGTTCGGCGTGACCATCTCGGGGCCGGTGTAGCGCTCGCGGTGCACGAGCGACGGATCGATGGCCTGCATGAACGCCGTCTCGTTCTCCGCGGCGTGGCCGCCGTCGTAGCCGAACGTCGCGATCGTGACGTCGGTCGCCAGGCTCCACCAGTTGATGACGAGCGTGCGCACGCGCAGCTCGCGGCCCACCGCCTGCGCCAGATCGTTGAGCACCGCCGTCTGCGGCCCGCCGTGGCCGTTGATCAGGATGATGTTGCGGAACCCCTGCCGCGCCAGGCCGGTCAGCACCGCGCGCACGTAGGGACGATACGCCTCTTCGGGAATCGTGAACGTGCCGGCATAGGCGTCCATGCTGCCGGTGATGCCGTACGGCACGACGGGCGCGATGAACGCGTCGAGCCGCGGCGCGATGGCCTTCGCAATCGCCACCGGCGCCAGGATGTCGGCGCCGTTCGCCGTCACGCCGTGCGGCTCGAGCGTGCCGAGCGGCAGCAGCACCGTCTGCACGCGCGACGGCACCGCCTCCTTGAATTGCTGCCAGTTGAGCCGCTCCATCTGGCGCTCCTGAACGCCCTGCTGGAACGTGACCGCCGCCGCGACTGCAAGTGCACACAGCATGATCAACCCCGCGCGCAGTTTACCTGAGGTACTTGTCCATCCAGCCGACGATGTGCTGCAGGCGCTCGACGCGGTGCCAGGGCTTGCCCGAGCGCGAGAGATCGTGGTTCTCGTCCGGGAAGCGCACCATCACCGCTTCCCTGCGCTGGTACTTCAGCGCGCGGAACAGCGGCTCGCCGCCGGCCGACGGCGGCGTGCGCCAGTCCTCGTCGCCGAGGATGAACATCATCGGCGTCGTGATCCTCGCCGCATAGGTGAGCGGCGATCGCGCCGCGAACTCCTGCGGATCCTCGAACGGCGCCTTCCGGAACCAGAACGGCGTGAACAGCGAGAAGTCGGCCGTGTACCAGAAGCTCGCCCAGTCCGAGATGTCGCGTTGCGACACCGCCGCCTTGAACCGCGGCGTCTGCGTGACGATCCAGTTGGTCAGCAGCCCGCCGCCGCTGCCGCCCGTGACGCCCATGCGCGCCTCGTCCACGTACCCCTTCTTCAGCAGCCAGTCCACGCCCGTCAGGATGTCCTTTGCGTCGTCGCCCGGATAGCGGTACTGGATGACGTTGCCGAAGTCCTGGCCGTAGTTGGAACTGCCGCGCGGGTTCGTGAAGAACACGACGTAGCCCTTCGCGGCCATCCACTGGAATTCGTGCGTGAACGTGTTGCCGTAGGCGGCGTGCGGGCCGCCGTGGATCTGCAGGATGAGCGGGTATCTCTTCGACGCCTCGACGGACGGCGGCTTGAGGATCCAGCCCTGGATCTTCTGGCCGTCGAAGCTGTCGTACCAGACCTCTTCCGGCTCGCTGAGCGTGAGCTCCTCGAACAGCACGTCATTGAAGCCCGTGAGCTTCTTCGAGGCGCCGGTGGCGGCGTCGATCGCGTGGAGATCGCCGATCACCGTTTGTGTCGAGATGACGCCGGCGATCGTCGCGCCCGATGCGTCGGCCGTGTACCACATGACTTCCTGGTGCCCAGACGTCAGCGGCGTCACGGCGCCGGTCCTCGCGTCGATGCGCTTCAGGTTCGCGTCGCCCCGCTCGCCCACGCGCACGAGGATCGAACGGCCGTCCGGCGTCCAGATGGGCGCCGCGGAGCCTCCGCCGCGGGGCGCGCGCTGATCGCCGGCGAGGCCGCCGGTGATGTCGAAGTCATACGCCGCCGTGAGGTTGCGCGGCGGCTCGCCGCCGGCGAGGTCGACGACCCAGAGGTCCGGCTGGTCGTACGAGCGCGGCGCCGGCAATTCCTTCGTGCCGGCGAAGGCGATGCGGCGCCCGTCGGCCGACTGCGTGTAGGGGCCGACCGTGCCGTCGATGCTGGCGATGCGCACCGGGTCGCCGCCGTCTTTCGTCACGGCGTAGAGGTCGGTGTCGCTGCCGGCGTGCGTATCACGCGGCCGGCGATCGCTCACGAACAGGATGCGCGCGCCGTCGGTGGACCACTGGAGGTTGCCGGCGCCGAATTCGCCGCTCGTGAGCTGTTTCGGCTTCGCGATCGGCGCGCCCGCGGCCGGCACCGCCGTCACCCAGATGTGCGACGGCCTGTCCTGCTCGACGAAGCCGAAGTCGGCCACGCCGTTCGAGCGATAGATCGGCTCGCGGATGACGCGCACGTCCGACTGCCGCGCGGGCGGCGTCGCTGGCTTGCCATCGGCCGGCGGAAAGTCCGCGGGCTGCGCGATTGACGTAAATGCGATGGACGTGCCGTCGGGCGACCACACGACGACGCCCGCGCCGCGCGGCATCTCCGTAATCGCGCGCGCCTCCCCACCGTCGAGCGGCAGCAGGTGAATCTGGCCGCCACGCGCGAACGCGAGGGCACGCCCGTCCGGCGACCAGCGCGGCCCGGTGTCGCGGTTGCCGCTGGTCAGGCGCCGCGGCGCGGCGGATCCGTCGGCGGGCACCAGCCAGACGCTCGTGTCGTACGCGTCGGCCTTCTCGTCGACGCTGACGCGCACGAACGCGACGCGCGACCCGTCGGGCGACACCTGCGGATCCGCGACCCAGACAAAGCGGAAAAGGTCGGTTTCGGTGATCGTGCGTGTCTGCGCTGACGCAGGCACCGACGCAACGAAGGCGAGCAGAACGAGCAGATAGCGCATGACAGACAGCTCCCGGGCGCAGTATATGATTTCGGGGATTGTCTCGCGCAATTACTCTCGACACCATCCGCGCCGCCCGGACCCGCGTCTACGGCGTGGCCGTCCGCACGCCGCTCGTCAGGCTCGACCCCGTCAGCAGCGACGCGCCCGAAATCTGGCTGAAGCTCGAGACGCTGCAGCCGATCGGCGCCTTCAAGATTCGCGGCGCCGCCAACGCCGTGGGCCAGCTGATCGAGCAAGGACGTATAAGCGCGCAGCGAACGGAGCGGGGCGTTGGGGCCCCGCGAGTGAGCGAGCCAGGCGGGGTGCAGGGGTCCCCGCCGGAGAATGAAGTCTGGACAGTCAGCGCGGGCAACGCGGCGCAGGGCGTGGCCCTCGCGGCCAGGCGCGCCGGCATCCCCTGCTCCGTGCTCGTCATGGACACCGCGCCGGCCGCCAAGCTCGACGCCATCCGCCGCCTCGGCGCCGACATCGTCCAGGCGCCGTATGACGAGTGCTGGCGCACCGTCGAAACGCACGCGAACAGCCGCATGCGCGGCCAGTTCGTGCATCCGTTCGATGACGATGCGTTCATCAGCGGCAACGGCACGGCGGGCCTCGAGATCCTGGAGGATCTGCCCGACGTCGACGCCGTCGTCGCGGCAGTCGGCGGCGGCGGCCTGCTCTCCGGCATCGGATGCGCGATCCGCTCGCAGAACCCGTCGGTGAAGATCTACGCGGCCGAGCCCGAAACCGCGGCGCCGCTCGACGCGTCGTTCAAGGCCGGCCGGCCCGTCACATTCGATCAATGGCAGGCCTCGTTCGTCGACGGCGCGGGCGGCCGCTCCGTCCTGCCGTCGATGTGGCCGCTGCTCCGCCAATACGTCGACGACACCATCGTCGTGACCCTCGACGAGACCGCGGCCGCCATGAAACTGGCGGCCGAGCGGTGTCATGTGATTGCCGAAGGCGCCGGCGCCTGCGCCATCGCGGCCGCGCTCACCGCCCGCGTCCGCGACGCCGGACATCGCCGTGTCGTGGCGGTGGTCTCCGGCGGTAATATCGACCTTGCCCGTTTTGCCCAGCTCGTCGGTAGCTAAATGGAACAGCTCATTCAACCTGCACTGCCCGAACGTCTCACCCGCCTCAACGATCTCGCGTACGACCTGTGGTGGACGTGGAATCCGCTCGCCCGCGAAGTCTTCAAGCGCCTCGACCACTCGCTGTGGCGCCAGACCGCGCACAATCCGGTGCTGATGCTCTTCCTCATGCCGCCCGAAAGCCTGGAGCGCGCGGCGCAGGATGAGCACTGGCTGGAACTCTTCGATCGGGCCATCACGGCGTTCGACGCGGCGCGGACGACGCAGTCGACGCTCTGGACGTCGCGCATGGGCGAAGAGGCCGTGCGGCCGATCGCCTACTTCTCCGCCGAGTTCGCGCTGCACCAGTCGCTGCCGATCTATGCCGGCGGCCTGGGCGTGCTCGCCGGCGACCACTGCAAGGAGGCCAGCGATCTGGGCCTGCCGCTGATCGGCGTGGGCTTCATGTATCCGCAGGGCTACTTCAAGCAGCGCATCTCGCCCGAGGGCTGGCAGCAGGAAGACTACGTGCGGCTCGACTGGAGCGACGCGCCGGTCGAGCCCGCGATGACGCCGGCGGGGCACCCCTGCGTGGTCGCTGTTCCGCTCGGCAACCGCACGGTGCTCGCGCAGGTGTGGCGCATCCGCATGGGGCGCGTCACGCTGCTGCTGCTCGACACCGACCTCGAGGAGAACGCGCCCTGGGATCGCGAGCTGTCGGCGCGGCTGTACGGCGGCGATCGCGAGACGCGCATCCAGCAGGAAGTCATGCTCGGCATCGGCGGCGTGCGCATGCTGCGCGCGATGGGCTACGACCCGGCGGCGTGGCATCTCAACGAGGGCCATGCGGCGTTCGTCCTGCTGCAGCGCATCCGCGAGCACATCGAGCAGGGACGCTCGTTCGAGGACGCGCTCGCGCAAGTCAGAAAAACCACCGTGTTCACGACGCACACGCCGGTGGCCGCGGGGCACGACGCGTTTCCGTTTCAGCTCGTGGAGCAGCACATGGCGGGATGCTGGGGCGACCTCGGCGAACATCGCGACGCCTTTCTCGCCCTCGGCATGTACGACAACGGCGGCGGGCCGATGTTCAACATGACCGCGCTCGCGCTGCGCTCGGCCGGCTTCACCAACGCCGTCAGCAAGCTGCACCGCGACGTCACGGTCGACATGTGGGCGCCCATCTGGCCCGGCACGCCGGCCGAACAGCGGCCGGTGGCCGCCATCACCAACGGCGTGCACGTGCCGACGTGGGTGTCGCCGCCGATGGCGTCGCTCTACGATCGCTTTCTGGGCCACGACTGGCGCGAGCGCACCGGCGACGAGGCGTTCTGGGAGGCCGTCTCCCAGATTCCGGACGACGAGCTCTGGGCCGCGCGGCAGCTGCTCAGAAACGACCTCTTCTCATTCGTGCGCGAGCGCGCGCGCCAGGGCTGGGCCGGCGAACAGGCCAGCCCGCAGCGCGTGCTCGCGGCCGGCACGCTGTTCGATCCGAACGCGCTCACCATCGGCTTCGCGCGGCGCTTCACGTCGTACAAGCGGCCCGAGCTGATCTTCCACGACGCCGAGCGGCTGGCGAAGATCCTCAACCAGGCGCGGCGGCCCGTGCAGATCGTCTTTGCCGGCAAGGCGCATCCGGCCGACGACACGGGCAAGCACCATCTGCACGCCATCTTCAAGCGGGCGATCGATCCGGTGTTCGGCGGACGCGTCGCGTTCGTCGATGACTACGACCTGCACGTGGCGCACTATCTCGTCTCGGGCGTCGACGTGTGGTTGAACAACCCGCGCAAGCCGCTCGAAGCCAGCGGCACATCGGGCATGAAAGCCGCCATCAACGGCGTGCCGCACCTGAGCATCGGCGACGGCTGGTGGGCCGAAGGCTACAGCGGCGCCAACGGCTGGCTGATCGAGGGCACGCTCGACGACGCCTCGCAAGAGGAGGGCAATGCGTCCTACGAGGCGGTCGATGCGGCCGACGCGGCCGCGCTCTACCGGCTGCTCGAGGAAGAAGTCGTGCCCGCCTTCTATCAGCGCGACCGGCACGGCGTTTCCAGCCGGTGGCTCGAGATCGTGCGCCAGTCGATCCGCACCGTGACGCCGCGCTTCAGCGCGCGCCGCATGCTGATGGACTACGTCGAGCGCGCCTACGCGCCGGCCTACAGGGCCGCGACACGGCACGCCGTCGAGCAGGACTGAGCCGGATATACTGAAGCCTGCATGTCACGAAAGACCGCCACCGAAGTCCGCTGCGCCCTGTGCACCGCGAAGGACGTCTCCGAGCCCCGCGGCGACGAACGCTACTGCCGCGACTGCTGGGACAAGAAAATCGCCGTCGAGGACGTCGTCGCGCGCGAGTTCACACTCAAGCGCTACATCCGCGCGCACAGCGCCGAGAAATACCTGATCTACCACTCGACGCAGAAGCGTCCCTGCGGCC
Source organism: Vicinamibacterales bacterium (assembly GCA_035512575.1). Classification (GTDB taxonomy): domain Bacteria; phylum Acidobacteriota; class Vicinamibacteria; order Vicinamibacterales; family SCN-69-37; genus JALYRV01. The sequence continues at coordinate 26,851 of DATKDT010000093.1, forward strand.
AGCTGATCGTCGTCGACGACGGGTACGATCTGTTCCTGACGATGGTGCTGTACCCGGCGTTCGCGTGGGACGAGCCGGCGTATCACCTGGAAGGCGATCCCGAGCAGCGCACGTTCGCGGAGATTCTGGTGGATGTCGTCGCGGCCGATGTCATCGAGCCGTGGGGCGGCGGCAAGTGGCACCTGGAAGTGTTCCGGTCGGCGGCCGACGAAGCGGAGGACTGGAACGGGGAGATGTAGCGAATAAATGGGACAGACCCCATTTATTCGATGGAGCTCACGAATAAATGGGGTCTGTCCCTATTTATTCGCCATCCGCTGCGCAATCCCGCCGGCCCACGGCAGCTCGAATTCGACGCCCTGCCATGCGCGGACGATGCAGACGGCCCAGGCGACGAGGCCGATGAACCAGACCACGTAGGCCAGATACAGCAGCACCTTGAAGGCGGCCGCCGACACGAAGAGCGCGGCCAGGCCGAAGACCCACAGCGTCAGTCCCAGCACCCAGAGCGCGCCGAGCCCCACCAGCGCCTGCGCGGCGTGAAACTTCACGAAGCGGCTTTCCCGCTCCACCAGGAAGAACAGCAGGCCGCTCAGCCACCATGCGAGGTACGACAATGCCGCCGCCGTGTTGGGCGGAAGTCCCGTGCTGCTCGTCTCGTTGCGCGTCACGCTCTCTACGATAGCGCATCGTTCGGGGAATCGGCCGTTCGGCTGTTCGGGGGCGAACGTCCGGGCCCCGAACAACCGAACCGCCGAACGACTCGCTGCGTCCTAGAAGCTGACGCTATACTTTTCGGATGGGCCTCGACATTAAAGGAATACAGAAAGCACTCGCCCGCGAGGGCATCGACGGCTGGCTGCTGTACGACTTCCACGGGTCGAACCCGATTGCCGGGCGGATCACGGGGCTCGACCGCGCCGGGAAAATGACGACGCGGCGGTGGTATTACCTGATTCCGAAAGAGGGCGAGCCGCGCGCGCTCGTCCATGCCATCGAGAGCCACAATCTCGACTCGCTGCCCGGCTCCAAGACCGTCTACGGACAGCGCCGTCTGCTCGAATCGGGGCTCGCCGGAATCCTGAAGGGCGTCAAACGCGTCGCAATGGAGTACTCCCCGGAATGCGCGATTCCCTACGTCTCGCGCGTTGACGCCGGCACGATCGAGCTCGTCCGGAAGCTGGGGATCGAGGTCGTCTCGTCGGGCGACCTGATCCAGGAGTTCGAGGCCGTGTGGGACGCGAAGGCGCTCGCGACCCACCGCGAGGCCTCCGAGAAGCTCTACCGCATCAAGGACCGGGCGTTCGCGATGGTCAGGGAGCGGCTGGCGCGCAACGAGCGGACGACGGAATACGACGTGCAGGCGGCGATGGTCGAGTGGTTCGCGGAGGAAGGGCTGGTGTCGGCCGACGCGCCGAACGTCTCGGCACAGGAAAACGCCGGCGACCCGCACTATCAAGCGACCGCGGAGAAGCACCGGGAGATCGGGAAGGATGAAATCCTGCTAATCGATCTCTGGGGCAAGGTCGACACGCCCGGCGCCGTCTACGCCGACATCACGTGGATGGCCTACACCGGCGCGGCGGTGCCTGAGCCGTATGCGAAGGCCTTCAAGGCGATCGTCGACGGCCGCGACGCGGCGATCGCGCTGGTCGAGCAGGCCGCGCGCGAGGGGCGCGCCGCCCGCGGGTTCGAGGTGGATCGCGCCTGCCGCGAGGTCATCGAGCGCGCCGGCTACGGCGACACGTTCGTCCACCGCACGGGCCACAGCCTGGGCGAGCAGGTGCACGGCAACGGCGTGCACATGGACGATTACGAAACGCACGACGACCGGCGTCTGATTCCGGGTACCGGCTTCACCATCGAGCCGGGCGTCTATACGAGCGAGTTTGGCATGCGCACTGAAATCAACATGGTCGTCGGCGAGCGCGAGGCCACGGTGACCGGCCCGCGCCAGACGGAGATCCTGGCTCTGGCCTAACGATTCCGGGAACAACGAATGACGAAAAGAACATCCATCTTTACGGCAGTCCTCATCGCGGTCGCGTCGCTGGCAGCCGGGCTCGTCCTTGCGTCACGTCTCGATCTCACGCCCGCGTCCAGCGCGCAGCCCATGGCGGTGCCGGAGGCGAACAGCGAGCCGATCAACGGCGCCATCGACGCGACGACGTTCCGGCGCATCGCGCAGGCCGTGTCGCCGGCTGTCGTCAGCATCCAGACGCGCGCGGCCGCACGGCGGCGCGAGACCAACGACTTCTTCGATCAGAACCCCTTCTTCGGCATCCCGCGCGGACCGCAGGGTCGCGCCCCGCAGCAACCGCGCGAAGGATCGGGCTCGGGCTTCATCATCGATGCCGCGAACGGCTACATTCTCACGAACAATCACGTCGTCGAAGACGCCGACCAGATTAATGTCGGCTTCTATGGCGACCACCGCTTCGGCGAGACGGTCACGGCGAAAGTCATCGGACGCGATCCGCTGAGCGACAGCGCGCTGCTGCAGCTCAACGAACGCCCGAGCCGCGAATTGATGCAGGTCAAGTTCGGCGACTCGAACCAGATGGCGCCCGGCGACTGGGTCGTGGCCATCGGCAACCCGTTCCAGCTGCGGCACACCGTCACGGTCGGCGTCGTCAGTGCCACGGGCCGCGACGAATTCCAGACCGTGGACCGCCGCTCGCAGGAGATGATTCAGACCGACGCCGCGATCAACCCGGGCAACTCGGGTGGACCGCTGCTCAACGTCCGCGGCGAGGTCATCGGCATCAACACCGCGATCTTCACCAACGAGACGCAGTCGAACCTGGGCATCGGCTTCGCCGTGCCAATCAACACCGTACGCGATTTGCTGCCGCAGCTCCGCACGGGCCGCGTCATCCGCGGCCAGCTCGGCGTCACAGTCGACAGTATCCCGTTCACCGCCGCTGAAGTTCGGGATCTCGGCCTGCCCAACGGCGGCGGCGCGCTGATCTCCTCGGTTGGCGAGGGCAGTGCAGCCGCGAAGGGCGGCATGCAGGTCAACGACATCGTGATCGAGTTCAACGGTCAGCCGGTGCGTTCGAGCAGCGAGCTCATCGCCATGGTCGTGGCCGCCAGACCCGGCACGACCGTGCCGGTCAAGGTAGTGCGCAGCCGCCAGCAGCGCACGCTGAACATCACGATCGACGAGCTCGATCTGCTGGCACAGGAAGAGCGGAGCCGCCAGGCGCGCGAAAGCACGGAGTCGGGCATCGGCCTGACGCTGAATCCCCTGACGCCCCAGCTGCAGCGGCGGCTCGAAGTGCCGGCCGGCCGCGGCGGCGCGGTCGTCACCGACGTCGTGCCCGGCAGCATCGCCCAGCGATCGCTCTTCGCCGAAGGAGACGTCATCCTCGAGATCAACGGCAGCCCGATCCGGACGACCGACGAGGCCCTGCGCGCCTTCGACGCCGTGCCGCCCGGCTCCACCGCACTGGTCACCGTCTGGCGCCAGGGATCCGAACAGGGGCTGAGGGTGAGGAAGCGCTAGGACAGGCTAGAGGCCTGACATAATTCAGCAGAGTGATCGAACGCGAAATCAAGCTGTCGTACCGGTCTGCCGAGGCTGCGCGCGCGGCGCTGGCCGCGGCCGGGGCCGAGCCGCTCGTGCCGCGGCGGCTGCAGGACGATCTCATGTACGACACGCCCGACAATCGGCTGTTCGCGGAGCGTTCGGCGCTCAGACTGCGGCGCGACGAGGCGCGCGCGGTGCTGACATACAAAGGTCCGGTCGAGCCGGGCATCACCAAGTCGCGCGAAGAAATCGAAACGGACGTCGCGAATCATGAGGCGATGGCCACGCTGCTGGGGCGTCTCGGATTCGCGCCGTGGTTCCGCTATCAGAAGTACCGCGAGGAGTTCCGGGCGCCTGGCGTGATCGCGGCCATCGACGAGACGCCGGCCGGCGTGTTCGTGGAGATTGAAGGCGACGAGGCCGCGATCGTCGCCCTCGCCGGTCGCCTCGGACGTGGTCCCGCCGACTTCATCCTCGATTCGTACCGCGGCATCTGGGTCAGTGCGCGCGGCGCCGACGCCGGCGATATGCTCTTCTGATTGATGCTGCCCGTTCTGGTGCTCACGGCAGGCCTCGGCACGCGCCTTCGGCCGCTCACCGATCTGCTCGCGAAACCCGCGCTGCCGGTTGCCGGACAGCCGCTCATCGCGCGCATCCTCCGCTGGCTCGCATCCGAGGGCGTTGACGACGCCGTACTGAACCTGTCGCACCTGCCTGAAACCGTCGCGTCGGTGGTGGGCGACGGCAGCCAGTTCGGGATGCGCGTCCGCTACTCGTGGGAACAGCCCGTGCTCGGATCGGCGGGCGGGCCGCGCCACGCACTGCCGCTGCTCGGCTCACGTTTCCTGATCGTCAACGGCGACACGCTGACGAACGTCGTGCTCGGCGACGTGATCGACACGCACACGCGTTCCGGCGCCGCCGTCACGATGGCGCTCGTGCCGCATCCGGCCCCCGGCCGGTATGGCGGCGTGCATGTCAATGACGCGGGTCTGGTCGACAGATTTACGGCGCGCAATGCGAAGGGAGCGGAGCGGGGCACCGGGGCCCCGCGAGCGACCGAGCCAGGCGGGGTGCAGGGGACCCCGCCGGAGAACAATGACGCCACGGACGGCCCGCTGTGGCACTACATCGGCGTGCAGGTCGTGGAAGCGTCGGTGTTCGCGGATCTGCCCGACAACGAGCCGGCCGAATCCGTGGGTGGGATCTATCGGCCGCTGGTGAAACAGGGCCTGGTAGCCGGCTATCGATCGGACGCCGTCTTCCGCGACATCGGAAAGCCCGGCGACTACCTCGACACCGCGTTCGCAGTGGCGCATGACGAGGGACGGCTTGGCTCGGTCATCGAGGAAGACGGCGCCGAGTACGACGCCTCGGCGCGGCTCGATCGCGTCATCCTCTGGCCCGGCAGCCGCGTCGCCGCCGGCGCCTCGCTCACCAACTGCATCGTCGCCGGCGCGCACGTGCCGGCAGGCATGCGTGCGGAGCACGCCGTGCTGATGCCTGGTCCGAGCGGAACAGAGATCGTTCCTTTCCCATAGCCTTCTGTGTTCTGCGTTCTGTATTCTGTGTTCTACAGATGGATCGAAGAACCGAAGAAGGCTCACGCGTCCGCCTGTGCGTGCAGGGGTACCTTGCGCGCACGAAGCATAGCGATGCGCGCGTGGTGCCGCTGACGGGCGACGCGTCTGACCGGCGCTATTTCCGCGTGCAGCCGGCCGCCGGCCCGGCGTTCGTCTTGGCAGTGCACGCCGAGCCGTTCGACGTGAAGAAGCTGCCGTTCCTCAACGTCGCGGATTTGTTCGCGACGATGGGCGTGCCCGTGCCGGCAGTGCTCGGTCATGCCGCGGATCTCGGCGTGCTGGCGCTGGAGGATCTCGGCGACGTCACGCTGCAGGCCAATCTCGGCAGCGCCACGGAGGAGGAGCATGCGCGGCTGTATCGCGAAGCGGTCGGCATCATCGAGCTGATCCAGCGGCGCGGCGCCGAGATGAAGTCGATCAAGTACCTCCCGTATCAGATTTCCTTCGACAGCACGAAGCTGATGTGGGAGCTCGAGTTCTTCTACCGGCATTTCCTCGAGGGGTACCGCGGCGTCACCGTGTCGGCGGCCGAACGGCAGGCGCTGACCGGGGAGTTCACGACGATCGTCGCGGAACTGGCGGCCGAACCCACGGTGCTCTGCCATCGCGACTATCACAGCCGCAACCTGATGGTGCACGACGGCAAGCTGGTCGTCATCGACTTCCAGGACGCGCGCATGGGCCCCGACACGTACGATCTCGTGTCGCTGCTGCGCGACTCGTACGTCGACTTCCCCGAGCGTACCGTCAACGAGCTGATTGCCTATTTCCTGGCACTGCGCGGCAAGCGCGAGGACGCCGGCGTGTTCAAGGAGCGGTTCGATCTGATGGCGCTGCAGCGCAACCTGAAGGCCCTGGGCACGTTCGGCTATCAGACGCTCGCACGCGGCAACACGGTCTACATCCAGTACATGCCGCGCACGATGGCGTACCTGCAGGCGAACCTCACGCGCAACGACCGCTTCTCGCGGCTGCACGACATTCTCGGCCGCAACGTCGAAGAACTGCGATGACGTTCGGCATCTCGACGCACCTGTTTCACAACGAGCGGCTGACCGAGGCGCATCTCGCGGCCGTCAAACGGCACGGCTTCGACTGCGTGGAGTTCTTTGCCACGCGGTCGCACGTCGACTACACGAGCGACAAGGACACGCAGGCTGTCGCCTCGTGGATGGCCAACACCGGCGTGCGGGCGCACAGCATCCACGCGCCCATCACCAATGCGCTGAAGAACGGCGAGATGAGCGAGGTCTGGTCGACCGCGGCAGCCGATTCCGCGCGGCGGCAGCGCGCCGTGTCGGAGGCCTCGCTGGCCATGACGTTTGCCGCCGCGATCGGCGCGACGTTCGTCGTCACGCATCTCGGCGTGCCCGACGCCATGCCGGCGCCCGGCCCCGACAACGACGCCGGCGCGCTGTCGCGCAGCCTCGGCACGCTGGCGGCCGAAGCACGCGCGCGCGGCCTCACGCTCGCGCTCGAGGTCATTCCCAATTGCCTGTCGACGCCCGACGCGCTCGTCGCCCGCCTCGAAGCCGCCTCGGAAGCAACCGACGACGACGAGATCATCGGGCACGGCGTGTGCCTCGACGTCGGCCACGCACACCTGATGGGCGGCGCCGTGGATGCCGTCGAGACACTCGGCGGCCACCTGGTGACGACGCATATCCACGACAACGCGGGCAGGAGCGACGATCATCTGGTGCCCTTTCAGGGCACGATAAACTGGAGTGCGCTGGTCATGGCCATGGAGAAAGTCGGCTATGACGGCGTCTGGATGTTCGAGATCGGCGCGCCCACGCCCGGCGCCGGCTACGACGACATGCTGGCGAAAGCGGCCGCCGCCCGCGCGCGCCTCGAACAACTGGGCGAGCCGATAGAGTTTTGACGAAGTCATGAGCCAGGTTTATATCGAGGACATCGCGAAGCACGAGGGACAGCCGGTCACGCTGAAAGGCTGGCTGCACAACCGGCGCTCGAGCGGCAAGATTCATTTCCTCACCGTGCGCGACGGGTCGGGCTTCATCCAGGCGGTGATGTCGAAGGCCGCGGTCGGCGACGACATGTTCAAACAGGCCGATCACCTCGGCCAGGAATCCTCGATCGTCGTGCACGGCCAGGTGCGGGCGGACGCGCGCGCGCCCAGCGGCTACGAGATCGACGTCGCGTCGCTCGAGGTCGTGCGCGAAGCGCAGGACTACCCCATCACGCCCAAGGAGCACGGCGTCGATTTCCTGATGGACCGGCGCCACCTGTGGATTCGCGCGCCGCGGCAGCAGGCCGTGCTGCGCATCCGCCACGAAGTCATCAACACCGTGCGCGAGTTCTTCAACGACCGCGGCTTCGTGCTGGCCGACACGCCCATTTTCACGCCCTCGGCGTGCGAGGGGACGACGACGCTGTTTCCGGTGCAGTACTTCGACGAGCAGACGGCGTACCTGACGCAGAGCGGACAGCTGTACAACGAAGCGAACGCCATGGCGCTCGGCAAGGTGTACGCGTTCGGACCGACCTTTCGGGCCGAGAAGTCGAAGACGCGCCGCCACCTCACCGAGTTCTGGATGGTCGAGCCCGAAGTCGCCTACGCGACGCTCGACGACATGATCGACCTCGGCGAGGCGCTCGTGTCGACGGTCGTGCAGCGCGTGCTCGAGCGGCGGCAGCCCGAGCTGAAGGTGCTCGAGCGCGACACCGCGCCCCTCGAGAAGGTCGTCGCGCCGTTTCCGCGCATCTCGTACGACGAGGCGGTGAAGATTGTGAAAGACAAGGGCCTGCCGTTCGAATGGGGCGGAGATTTCGGCGCGCCGGACGAGACGGCGATCTCCGAACACTTCGACCGGCCGGTGGCGGTGCATCGCTACCCGAGCGCGGTGAAAGCGTTCTACATGAAGCCGGACCCGCAGCGCCCGGAAGTGGCGCTTGGCGTCGACTTCCTCGCGCCCGAAGGCTACGGCGAGATCATCGGCGGCGGCGAGCGCCTCGACGACCTCGACCTGCTCATCCAGCGCATCCACGACCACAAGCTGCCGCAGGAAGCGTTCGAGTGGTATCTCGACCTCCGCCGTTACGGCTCGGTTCCCCATGCCGGCTTCGGGATGGGCATCGAGCGCGTCGTCAGCTGGATCTGCAAGCTCGACCACCTGCGCGAAGCCATCCCGTATCCGAGGATGCTCCACAGGCTGTATCCTTAGAGGTTCATGAAAGTCGGATTTGTCTCGCTGGGCTGCCCGAAGAATCTGGTGGACGGCGAAGTGATGATGGGGCTCGTACGCGAGGCGGGGCACGAGCTCACCGCCGACGCGGACGATGCCGACATCCTGGTCGTCAACACGTGCGCGTTCATCGACGAGGCGAAGCAGGAGTCGATCGACGCGATCCTGGAGATGGCGGGCAAGAAGACGGCTGCCGGCGGCAGTGCGAAGCGGCTCGTCGTCACGGGCTGTCTCGGCGAGCGCTATCGCGACGAGCTGAAGAAGGAAATCCCCGAGATCGACGCAGTGCTGGGCACTGGCGATGTGCCGGAGATCGTGGCGGCCATCAGCGGTGTGAAGACCTCGGGCGCATCGCCGCTGACGTTCTACAGGAACGCAGAACACAACACACAGAACGCAGAACACAGAACGCAGAACGCAGAATCGGCGCCCACGTACCTCTACGGCGCGGATACGCCTCGGGTACTCGCCACGCCCGGCCATTACGCCTACATCAAGATTGCCGAGGGCTGCGACTACACGTGCGCCTTCTGCATCATTCCGACGCTGCGCGGCAGCTATCGCAGCCGCACCGAAGACTCCGTCGTGCAGGAAGCCCAGGCACTCGCCGCGCGCGGCGTGAAAGAGCTGCTGCTCATCTCGCAGGACACGACGTTCTACGGCAACGACCTTGGCCAGCGCGGCGCGCTCGGGCACCTGCTGCGACGGCTCAACGCGATCGACGGTCTGGAGTGGATTCGCCTGCTCTATCTCTATCCGACGACCATCACCGACGACACGCTCGACGCGATGGCGGAGTGCGAGAAGGTCTGCAAATACGTCGACCTGCCGCTGCAGCACGCGTCGGCCGACGTGCTGCGCCGCATGCGCCGTCCCGGCAACCGCCAGGCCTACGACAAGCTGCTCGCCCGCATCCGCACGCGCGTGCCCGGCGTGACGCTGCGCACGACCTTCATCGTCGGCTTCCCGGGCGAAACCGAGGCGGAGTTTGCCGAGCTCGAGGCGTTCATCCGCGAGACGAACTTCGACCACGTCGGCGTCTTCACCTACTCGCACGAGGAAGGCACGCGCGCGCACGCCATGCAGGACGATGTGCCTGCGGCGGTGAAGCGGAAGCGGCGGGATGCGCTGATGCGCCTGCAGAAGAAGATCGTCGCCGCGCGCCAGAAGGCGCGCAAAGGCGACATCGTGCGCGTCATGGTCGACGGCCCGTCGCCCGACTCGCCGCTGGTCTGGCAGGGCCGGCTCGAAGGCCAGGCGCCCGACATCGACGCGGTCGTCTATCTCGACCGCTGCGACCCGGACTCGCTCGTCCCCGGCGCCATCGTCCGCGCCCGCATCGACGGCGCGCGCGGTTACGACGTCGTCGCGGCACCAGTCGGATAGCCCCGGCCGCGCGCGCTCGGCTGTGCTCCGGTGCGATGTCCGGCATTCCGCCGCGCCGGCGGGGCGAGTCGGGCCAAAGAGCGGTCCCTCCGACGTCTTTCTTACGCCGTCGCGTCAGAACGCCGGACACCGCACCTGCGCGTGGCTCAACGGCCGCGCTGTGCGCTCGGGCGGGTCCGGCGCGGCGCCGTGCTTGTACATGCGAGCTGAGATCGCCCGAGCTCCGCGGCGCGGCGACGGACTTGCCCGAGCGCTTGATCGCGCGGCCGTGACGCAGGGCGCGCCCGGCTTTTGAGCCTGAACAGGGCCTCGGGCGTGCCCGGGCTGGCTTTGCCGCCGTTCCGCGCCGCTGATATACTCTCCCGAGGAACTTAGCAGGATCGTGCTGAGTGGGCCGGTGCCCACTTTTTTGTTTTACGGCGCCTTTTTTCCAGGCATGGAACCCCGAAGCCACCGCGGGCCGCTTGCACCTGATCAGTTCGAACGCCTCAGACAGGCGGCCGAAAGAGTGGCCGGGACGCACGGGCTCGACATTTTCGACGTGCAGTTCCGGCGCGAGTCGAACGGCATGGTGCTGCGGGTGATGATCGACCGCCGGGCGGACGCCGCGGGCCTCGAGCAGCCGCCCGCGCCGGGCACGCCCGACGGCGTGACCGTGGAGGACTGCTCGCGTGTGAGCCACGACCTGAGCGCGCTGCTCGACGTCGAGGGCGACACGATGGGCATTCCGGATGACGAGTACACCCTCGAGGTGTCGTCGCCGGGGCTGGATCGGCCGCTGAGGCACGAGGCGGACTATCGCCGGTTTGCCGGGCGTCTGGCCAAGGTCGTCACGCGCGAGCCGGTCGAAAAGCAGTCGGCGTTTGCCGGCCGCATCACCGGCGTGGAAGACGGGGTGGTCCTGCTCGAGGAGGGCCGCCGCACGCACCGGGTGCCGCTTGCGATGGTGAAGCGCGCGCACCTGGAAGTCGAGTTTTAGCGAGTAGAGACGGGACTTTTATGTCAACGCAGCCGCAGATGAACCAGCTCCACCAGATGATCGAGGCCGTCGCCCGCGACAAGGGCATCGACACCGACATCATCGTCACCGCCCTCGAGGAAGCCTATCTGGCCGCCGCGCGGCGGGTGTTCAAGGAAGAGGAAAACCTCAAGACGAAGCTCAATCCGGAAACGGGCGAGATCGACGTGTTCGCGGTCAAGACCATCGTCGACGAGGTCACCAATCCGGCCACGGAATACGCGCTGTCCGAGGCCCGCGAGCTGTACGGCGACGAGGCCGAGACGGGAATGGAGATCGAGTTCCCGAAGGACAAGGAAAAGCTGGGCCGCATCGCGGCGCAGACGGCCAAGCAGGTCATCTTCCAGAAGGTGCGCGAGGCCGAGCGCGAGAACGTGCACAACGAGTTCAGCCAGCGCGTGGGCGAGGTCGTCAACGGCACGGTGAAGCGCTTCGAGCAGGGCGACATCATCATGGAGATCGGCCGCACCGAGGCGGTGCTGCCGCGCAAGGAACAGTCGCGCGCCGAGAACTACTCCATCGCCGATCGCGTGCGGGCCGTCATCAAGATGGTCAACAAGAACGCGAAGGGCCCGCAGATCGTGCTCTCGCGCACCGACCCGTCGCTGCTCATCAAGCTGTTCGAGCAGGAAGTGCCCGAGATCTATGACGGCACCGTGATGATCAGGGGCGCCGTCCGCGAAGCGGGCGACCGCGCCAAGGTGGCCGTCTACTCGCGCGATCGCGACGTCGACCCGGTCGGCGCGTGCGTCGGCATGAAGGGCACGCGCGTGCAGGCGATCATCCGCGAGCTCCGCGGCGAAAAGATCGACATCGTCGAGTTCTCGGACGACCCGGTGCAGTTCGTCATGAACGCCATCAGTCCCGCCCGCGTGCAGCGCGTCACGATCGTTGACGACGCCGAGCGGGTGATGGAAGTGGTGGTCGAGGACAAGCAGTTGTCGCTGGCGATCGGCAAGAAGGGGCAGAACGTCCGCCTCGCCGCCAAGCTGACCGGCTGGAAGATCGACATCAAGAGCGAGGAAGAGAAGCGCAAGGAAGTCGAGGCGCACTTCGCCGAGCTCGACTTCGGCGGATCGCGCTGGCTGAACCTGCCCGGCATCGACGACGAGGTCGTCGAGGCGCTGCGGGCGGCCGGCTTCCAGTCGAACGAGCGCATTCTGGCGGCCGGCGATGGCGAGCTGGCGGCCGTCGAGGGCGTCGGCGAGGAAACGGCCGCGCGCCTGGTCGACGTGGCGCGCGAAGCAACGGCCGCGGGCCAGAAGGCGTACGACGAGCGGCTCGAGGCCGAGCGCGTCGAGGCCGAACGGGTCGAAGCCGAGCGGCTCGAGGCCGAGAAGGCCGAAAACGAGCGGCTCGAGGCGGAGCGCGTCGAGGCCGAGCGCGTGAAGGCCGAAGCGGAAGCCGAGACGGCGCGTGCCGCGGCGGAAGCGGCGGAAACGGCGGACGCCTCGGACGCCTCGGACGCCCAGACTGAAGCGGGTGTCGCCGAGACGCCTGCCGATGACGCAGTGCCGGCCGACGAGAAGAACTGAGCACTGGAACGAGAACTGGAACTCACTTAGATGGCCACAGTCCGGATTTACAAGATCGCCGAACTGCTCAACATGAGCAGCCAGGATGTCGTGACCCTTCTCCGGAAGGAGTCAGGCATCGAGGTGAAGAGCGCCTCGAGCACGATCGAAGAGGTCGTCGCGGCGAGCTTCGTCGAGCGGAAGGCGCGCGAGCGCAAGATCACGCTGCCCGGCAAGAGCCAGCGGTTCGCCGACACGCCGGCCACCAAGCCGGGCGCGAAGAAGGGCGGCAAAGGAGCCAAGGCGCCCGAGCCGCCGCCGCCACCCGCGCCCACGCTGCGTCCCCGTCTCATCAAGACGGTGAAGCCCGCGCCGGTTGCCGAGGAAACGCCGGCCGAGGCCGAAGCCGACACGCAGCCCGAGTCGCCGGCGCACGAGCCGCAGGAGCCGGCGCAGCCCGAAGTGGCCGCGGCAGCAACCGAGGCCGCAGCCGTCGAGACGCGCGAGGAGTCCGAGCCGGTCGAGGCCGAGCCGGCGCGCGAAGAAGCCGAAGCGGAGCGCAAGGCGCCCGCCGCGAGCGAGACCTCCGAACCCGCGGCGGCCGCTCCGGCCGCGCCGCCGCGCGCATCGCGCGTGGTGCCGCCGAGCATTCGTCTGCGCATCGAAGATCCGGCCACCGGCCAGGCGCCAGCCGCGCGTCCGACCGTGCCGCGCCAGCCCATTCGTCAGCCCGCGCAGCCGCCGGCGCCGTCCACCCGCGCGCCGCAGGCGCCCACGGGCAACCTCGCGCGTCCCGGCGTGGGAGCGCGCCCCGGCATGCCGTCGTCGCGTCCGCCGCTCGGTGGCCCGCGTCCGCTGCCGTCGCAGCCGGTGCGTCCCCCGTCCGCCCAGCGTCCGGGCATGTCCGGCGCGCGTCCGCCCTACCAGCCGCAGTTCCGTCCCGGCGGCGGCCGTCCGTTCGGCCAGCGCGGCGGTGGCGGCGGATCCAAGCGCTCGCGCGACCACGATCGCGGCTCGTCCGCGGTGGCCCTGCCGCCGCCTCCGCCCGTCACGCGCAGCGTGACGCTCGCGGAAGGCATGACGGTGAAGGACCTCGCCGAGAAGCTCGACGTCAAGGTGAAGGACGTGATGCTCAAACTCATGCAGCGCCGCATGATGATGACCATCAACACCACGCTCGACACCGACACCGCGCAGATGATCGCGCGCGAGTTCGGCGCCGATGTCGAGATGCGCACGTTCGAGGAGGAGCTCACCGAGGAAGCCCAGGAAGCCTCTTCCCCCGAGAACATCGTCACGCGCGCGCCGGTCGTGACCGTCATGGGCCACGTCGACCACGGCAAGACCACACTGCTCGACTCGATTCGCGAGACGACGGTGGCCGAGAAGGAAGCCGGCGGCATCACGCAGCACATCGGCGCGTATGCCGTGCAGGTGCGCTCCGGCGCCGAGGGCAGCGGCGACCGCAAGGTCGTCTTCCTCGACACGCCAGGCCACGAAGCGTTCACCATGATGCGCGCCCGCGGCGCCCGCGTCACCGACGTCGTCATTCTCGTGGTGGCGGCCGACGACGGCGTGATGCCGCAGACGAAGGAAGCAATCGACCACGCGAAGGCGGCCGGCGTGCCGATGATCGTGGCGATCAACAAGATCGACAAGCCGGGCGCGAACCCGGAGCGCGTGAAGCGCGAGCTCACCGACCTCGGCTACATGCCCGAGGAGTGGGGCGGCCAGACCGTCATGGTGGAGGTCTCGGCGAAGCAGAAGAAGAACCTCGAGCAGCTGCTCGAGATGGTGCTGCTCGTCACCGACATCGGCGAGCTCAAGGCCGACCCGTCGCGCTACGCGACCGGCACGGTGCTCGAAGCCAAAGTCGATCGCGGCCGCGGTCCCGTGGCGACGGTGCTCGTCCAGAACGGCACGCTCAGGGTCGGCGACGACTTCCTGGCGGGCACGGTCGTTGGGCGCGTGCGCGCGCTCATCGACGACCGCGGCCGGCCGACCAAGGAAGCGCCGCCGTCGACGCCGGTCGAAGTGCTCGGCCTCACGAGCCTTCCCTCCCCCGGCGACACGTTCCAGGCGGTGGAAGACACCGCCAAGGCGCGGCAGATCGCGCAGTTCCGGCAGTCGCAGGCCAAGGACAAGGCGCTGGGCGCCAAGGGCGGACGGCTCACGCTCGAGAGCCTGCAGGCGCAGATGGCCGAAGGTGGCATGAAGGAGCTGCCGGTCATCATCAAGGCCGACGTGCAGGGCTCGGCCGAAGTGCTGGCCTCGTCGCTCACGAAGATCTCGGACGAGCGCGTGAAGATCAAGATCATCCACACGGGCGTGGGCGCGATCAACGAATCGGACGTGCTGCTGGCCTCGGCCTCCAATGCGATCATCATCGGCTTCAACGTGAAGCCCGACCGCAACGCGGCCGACGTCGCCGAGCGCGAGGAAGTCGACATCCGCTTCCACACGGTCATCTACAACGTGACCGACGAGATGAAGAAGGCGATGACGGGCCTGCTCGAGCCGACGCTCAAGGAAGCGAAGCTCGGCACGGCCGAAGTGCGGCAGGTGTTCAAGGCGCCGAAGATCGGCACCATCGCCGGCTGCATGGTCACCGACGGCCGCATCATCCGCTCGGGCGACGCGCAGGCGCGCCTGCTGCGCGACGGCGCCGTCGTCTGGACCGGCAAGATCGCCTCGCTCAAGCGCTTCAAGGACGACGTGGCGGAAGTCACGAAAGGCTTCGAGTGCGGCATCGGCCTCGCGAATTTCAACGACATCAAGGCGGGGGACGTTATCGAGGCTTTCTCTGTGGAGAAGATCGCGGGAACGATGTAAAACCCGTAATTTGTTGATGGTTGTAGCTTTGCTGCGAATCGAGCTTCACATCTCCGGAGCTCAGTCCTTGAAGGACAAGCGAATGGTGACCCGGCGCCTGAAGGACCGGCTGAAGCCGTTCAACGTGGGCGTCGCGGAGACCGCCCATCAGGACAAGTGGCAGCGCGCCGAGCTGGCGGTGGTCACCGTCGCGACCGACGATCGTCTCGCGGAACAGATCCTGCAGTCGGTGCTCGACGAGATCGACCGGCTGGAGCCCGGCGTCATGACGCGGTCGGAAGTCGAGTTCCTGCGGTGACTTTCGGCTTGCGTCTTGAGTCTTTGCTTTCGTCTTCAGTCTTTCGTCTTCAGTCTTAACATGCATTCGAGACCTGAACGCGTCGCCGACTCCATCCGCCAGGAAATCACGACTCTGCTCACCCGCACCGTCCAGGATCCCGGCATCGGATTCGTAACCATCACGCGCGTGAAGGTGACAGCCGACCTGCAGCTGGCCCGTGTGTTCTACACGGCGATGGGCGACGACAAGGCGAAGAAGGAGACGGCCAAGGCGCTCGATCGCGTGAAGCCGTTCCTGCGGCGGCAGATCAGCCAGCGCATTCAGCTGCGCCGCGCGCCCGAGCTCGAGTTCCGCTACGACGAGAGCGTTGCCGACCTCGACAACGTCGAGCGGCTGCTGCAGGAAGTGCGCGAAGAACGGCGGCAGTACGAGCTCGCGAACCCGCCGGAAGAAGCGCCCGAGACCGCGCCTGAGACAGCGCCCGTGGCGCAGGCCGACGGCGACGGCGGCACGGAACCCGTACCCGGCGAAGCGGGCAAAGCGGGCGCCGACAAACCGTGAGCACCGGACGCAACGCCGCGCGGGAGGCCATTCTCGCCCGCAAGCGCTTCCTCATCACGTCGCACGCGCGCCCCGACGGCGATTCGATCGGATCGCAGATGGCGATGGCGTACGCTCTCGACCATCTCGGCAAGCACGTGCGCATCGTCAACGCCGATCCGGCGCCGGCGCACTACTGCACCTTCCCGGGCATGGAGCGCATCGAGATCGCGCCGTCCGTCGAGGGTGAGTACGACGGCCTGATCGTGATGGAGTGCGGCGACCTCAAGCGGCCGGGCGTGGAAGGGCTCGACGGCTACTTCACCATCAACATCGACCACCATGTCGGCAACAGCGGCTACGGCGACGTCAACTGGTACGACGAGACGGCGGCGGCGTGCAGCGAGATGGTGTTCGAGCTCGTCGAAGCGCTGGGCGTGCCGATCTCCCGCGAGATCGCGACGCACACGTACCTCGCGATTCTCACCGATACCGGCTCGTTCCATCACAGCAGCATGACCGCGCGCACGTTCGAGATCTCGCGCAAGTGCGTCGAAGCCGGCATGGATCCCGCCGCGATGGCGCGGCAGATCTTCGACAGCAACAGCGTCGGCAAGCTGAAGCTAATCGGCACGATTCTGGAGCGCATGCAGCTGGAGGCCGGCGGCCGCGTGGCGGTGCTGCGGCTCGACGACGCGCTGCTCGAGAGCACGGGCGCGACGATGGCCGACACCGAGGGCCTGATCAACATGCCGCTGGGCGCCGAGGAGGTGCAGGCGGTCGTGATGTTCAAGACCGACGATGGCGGGCGCGTGAGCCTGCGGTCGAAGAGCGAGATAGACGTGCGGAGCGTCGCGCTGAAGTACGGCGGCGGCGGCCATCGCAACGCGGCAGGCCTGGCGCTCGAGCACCCCGGTCCTGACGCCGAGCGCAAACTCATCGCGGAAGTCGTAGAGGCCGTCGAGAACTCCGAACTTCGAACTCCGAACTCCGAACTTTGAACGGCGCCTTCCTTCTCGACAAACCCACCGGCCCGACCTCGCATGACGCGGTCGCGCGTGTCCGCCGCGCGCTCGGCGAGCGATCGATCGGGCACACCGGCACGCTCGATCCGCTGGCGAGCGGCCTTCTGGTGCTGCTCTGCGGCCGCGCCACGCGCCTGGCGTCGCTCATGAGCGGCGCGGTCAAGAGCTATCACGCGATCATCCGGCTCGGTGTCGAGACCGACACCTACGACGCGGCGGGCGTGCCGCAGGCCGACGTTTTTCCCGGGGGCGGCATCGCGCCCGTGGCGGTGGACGATGCGGCGGTCGATGAGGTGATCGAGGCGATTCGGCAGCAGCGGCAGCAGATGCCGCCGCCTTTTTCGGCGAAGAAGGTCGGCGGCGTGCGCGCCTACAAGCTCGCCCGAAAGAACGAGAAGCCGGAGCTGAAGGCGGTCGATGTCTGCATGTACGCGCTCGACTGGACGCGGGTCGAGCCCGACGTGCTGCACGTCACGCTGACCTGCAGTGCCGGCTATTACGTGCGCGCGATGGCGCAGGAGATCGGCCGCCGCCTCGGCTGCGGCGCCCACCTCGAGGCGCTGCGCCGCACGCGCGTCGGCGGGTTCGACGTGGAAGACGCCGTCGCGCTCGACGTCGTCGACCGCGAGGGCCGGGCCGCGGCGGCGCGCATGCTGCCCATGCAGACCCTGCTGCCTTCCCTGCCGGCGGTGACGCTGACGGAAGCGGGCGAGACGCGGGCGCGCCACGGCAACGTGCTGGGCCTGACCCATGTCGCAAAATGGGAGGAGGCGCCTGGCGGCGCGCCGAATCCGGCCCCGGGCCAGCCCGTCCGGTACCGTGTCCTGGACGAGGAGGGCCGTCTGATGGCCATCGCGGAAGCCACGCCGGCCGGGCTCCAGCCATTCATCGTGCTGGCGGCTCAGGAATAGGACTGCGGGCACGGCCCGGTGTAAACTATTGAGTCCACTTTTGGACGCCGGCCCCTGCCATGGCCGGGGCTCATACGGCGGACCTGGTTGGACAGGCTGAAGCCTGTCCCTACTGGGACGCGCGTGAAGGAGTCAGAGCGACGTGTTTACGAAAGACCGCAAGACCGAAGTCATCAGCAGCTATCGCACCCACGGCACCGACACGGGATCTCCCGAGGTGCAGGTCGCGATCCTCAGCGAGCGCATCAGCTATCTCACCGAACATTTCAAGACCCACGCGAAAGACCACCACTCGCGCCGCGGCCTCTTGAAGCTGGTCGGCCAGCGCCGCCGGCTGCTCGATTACCTCAAGCGCAAGGACACCGCGAAGTATTCCGAGCTGATTCAGAAGCTCGGGATCAGGAAGTAGAACGTAGAACACAGGACGCAGAATGCAGAATCCGATTCTGTGTTCTATGTTCTGAATTCTGCGTTCTTCGTAGCGCCATCCGCATGTGCGGGGGCGGGCCCGGGCGACGCATTGGGCGCCGTGATCGGGCAGATCAGACAGAAGGACAAATGAATATTCAGCGACGAGAGGTGCAGATCGGACGCCGAAGCGTCTCGATCGAAACCGGCAAACTCGCCAAGCAGGCCGACGGCGCCGTCGTCGTCCGCGCGGGCGACACGATGGTGCTGGTCACCGCGTGCAGGGCGTCGAGGCCGCGTGAAGGGGTCGATTTCCTTCCCCTGACGTGCGACTACAAGGAATACACCTACGCGTCGGGGCGCATTCCCGGCGGGTTCTTCAAGCGCGAGGGCAAGCCGCCCGAGAAGGAAGTGCTCACGAGCCGCCTGATCGACCGGCCGATCCGCCCGCTCTTTCCCAACGGCTGGCGCTACGAGACGCAGGTCATCGCGCTGACGATTTCAGCCGACACCGATCACGACTCCGACGTCCTGGCCATCACCGGTGCGGGCGCTGCGCTCGCCATCTCGGCCATCCCGTTCCAGAAGACGGTCGCCGGCGTGCGTGTCGGTCTGGTCGACGGCGAGTTCATCGTCAACCCGACGTACGCGGAGCGCAGGAAGAGCAAGCTCGATCTGATCGTGGCCGGCACGGCGGACGCGATCGTCATGGTCGAAGCGGGCGCCCAGGAGGTCGACGAGGAAGACGTCGTCAAGGCCTTCGAGGCCGCGCACGCGGCGATCAAGCAGATCGTCGCGGCGATTGACGACATCGCGAAGGCGGTCGGCAAGCCGAAGTTCGTGCATACCTCCAAGGACGTCGACGCCGACTTCCGCAAGGGCGTCGAGGAAAAGGCCTACGAGCCGCTCGCCGCGGCCATGCGCATCAAGGATAAGCTCGAGAACTACGGCAGCGTCGACGCGGCGCTGGCGGAGCTCATCGCCGGCTATCCGGATGACGCGATCGAAGAGCGGGCGAACGCCAAGAAGGTCTTCAGCGGCCTGAAGGAGAAGATCACGCGCGACGAGATCCTCGAGCGCGGCCAGCGCCTCGACGGGCGCAAGTTCGACGAGATCCGCGACATCTGGATCGAGACGACCGTGCTGCCTCGTGTGCACGGCTCATGCGTGTTCACGCGCGGCGAGACGCAGGCGCTCGTCAGCGCGACGCTCGGCACGGCCGACGACCAGCAGAAGGTGGAGACGGTCGAGGGCGAGAGCTACCGCCGCTTCATGCTGCACTACAACTTCCCGCCGTTCTCGGTCGGTGAGGCCGGCCGCTTCATGGGCCCGGGCCGCCGCGAGATCGGCCATGGCGCGCTCGCCGAGCGGGCGCTGCTGCCCATGCTGCCGCCCGAAGACACGTTCCCCTACACCGTGCGCGTCGTGTCCGACATCCTCGAGAGCAACGGCTCCTCGTCGATGGCCTCGGTGTGCGGCGGGGCCCTCGCGATGATGGACGCGGGCGTGCCGCTCAAGGCGCCGGTGGCCGGCGTGGCGATGGGGCTCGTGATGAACGAAGAGACGGGCAAGTGGGCCGTGCTCAGCGACATCGCGGGCGCCGAGGACCACTACGGCGACATGGACTTCAAGGTCGCCGGCAGCCGCCAGGGCATCACGGCGCTCCAGATGGACATCAAGGTCTCGGGCATCACGATGGAGATCATGCGCCAGGCGCTCGCGCAGGCGAAGCAGGGCCGCATGCACATCCTCGACAAGATGCAGGAGGCCAGCGCGACACATCGCGCCGACGTCTCGCAGTACGCGCCGCGCATCGTGACGATCAAGATTCCGGTCGACAAGATCCGCGACGTCATCGGCCCCGGCGGCAAGATGATCCGCAGCATCATCGAGCGCACCGGCGTGAAGATCGATGTCGAGGACAACGGCACGGTCAACGTCGCGTCGTCTGACGAGGCGTCGGCGGCCAAGGCGATCGGCATCATCCAGGAGCTGACCGCGACGCCGGAGCTCAACAAGGTCTACATGGGCAAGGTGCAGCGCATCACCGATTTCGGCGCGTTCGTCGAGATCATGCCCGGCCTCGACGGCCTGCTCCACGTCTCGGAGATCGCCAACTATCGCGTCAAGGACGTCCGCGACGAGATGAAGGAAGGCGAGCAGGTGATGGTGAAGGTCATCAACATCGACCCCTCGGGCAAGATTCGCCTGAGCCGGAAGGTGCTGCTCACCGAGACGGCGCCCGCCGCACCGACCGAGACCGCTGACAAGGCTTGATCGGACGACAACCACAGCACGAAG
>DATKDT010000094.1:0-3045 GCA_035512575.1 Vicinamibacterales bacterium
TGCTGCAGGCCGGCCCGATTGCGCACATGTTCGTGCCGTTCGGCCGTCACTTCCGCGCCGGCATGTTCCTGCAGGCGCGCTTCGCGCCGGGCGCCGGCGGCCTCGCGGGCGTCGAAACGGCGCGCCGTGAAATTCGCGCCGCCGATCCCGCCCTGCCCATCCTCGCGCTGTCGACGATGCGGGCGTTTCACGAGCGGGGACTCGAGCTCTGGATGCTGCGCACCGGCGCGCGCATGTTCGCCGCGCTCGGCGCCATTGCGCTGCTGCTGGCCGTCGTCGGACTCTACGGCGTGAAGTCGTATGTGGTGTCGATGCGCACGCGCGAGATCGGGATTCGGATGGCGCTTGGGGCGACGGCTCGCGACGTGCTGCGGCAGATGCTCACCGACGGGATGGCGCTGACCGCCGCCGGCATCCTGATTGGCGTGCCGCTGGCCGCGCTGGTCTCGATCGCCATGTCGAGCGTGTTCGTGGAGATCGGCGGCTTCGACGCGCTCGTGGTGTTCACCGCCACGGCCATGCTGGCCGCGGCCGCGACGATTGCGACGATCATTCCGTCCCGGAGAGCCGCCGGCATCGAGCCCCTGGCCGCGCTCAGAGCCGAGTAGTCACGACCATTTCTCCGGCCACGCGGCGCCGCCGGCGGTAAAGCGCGCAAGACGCCAGGTGTCAGGCACCGGCCCGCCGATCATCGCGTCGGCGATGACCTCGCCCAGTGCCGGGCCCATCTTGAAGCCGTGGCCCGATCCGCCGCCGGCGATCCACACGTTGGGCGCGCCGGGATGGCGATCGACGATGAAGTTGGCGTCGGGGGAGGCTTCGTACTGGCAGACTTCGCCGCCGAGCAGGGGCGCGCCGGCCAGTGCCGGGAAGCGCCGCGAGAGGAACGCCCGCGCGGCCTCGAGGCCCTCGCGTGTGAGATCGCGCGAGCCCTCCGTGGGATCGAACGCCGGGCCCGGCGTGTCGTCGGCCAGCTTGAAGCCGCGGTGCGCGTCGCCGGGAATGCCATAGATCAGGCGCTCGCCGAAATCCATCCAGACGGGCAGCTCGGCGTCCGAGAAGCGCGTGTCGCCGGCGGGCGTGCCGAAGTAATAGACCTCCTGCCGCGTCGGTGTCACACGATCGCCAATCACATCGGGAAAGAGGCGGCCCAGCCATGGCCCGCACGCGAACAGGTAGAGATCGGCCTCGAGCGCCGTGCCGTCGCTGAGCGCGATGCGCTCGACCGGGCGTCCTCCGTCGAAGGCGAGCGGCACGGCGACGGAGGCGGTCCGCAGCACCGCGCCTTCCGCCGCCGCGCATTCGGCGACGTGTTCGCAGGCGCGCCGGGCCAGCAGGTAGCCGGCTTCGGGCTCGAAGAGCACCGAGGCGACGCCGTCGAAGGCAAACTGCGGAAAGCGCGCGCCCGCGTCGGCCGGCGACAGCCACTCGAATGGAAGATCGTGCTCGGCGAGACCGGCCGCTGCCGCGCGCGCGAACGGATTGTCGTTCGCGAAAAGCCAGAGGGCGCCGGTTTGCCTGAAGAGCGCGCGTCCGAAGCGCCGATCGTGCTCGCGCCACAGGGCCAGCGCGCGAACGGCAAGCGCGGTGTAGATACGGTGGCTGCCGTACGTGGCGCGAATGGCCCGCGTCTCGCCGCCGGAGCTCGCGCGGACGTGGCCCGCCCCCCAGGCGTCCACGAGCGTGACCCGCGCGCCGCGGCGGGCGAGGGTCAGCGCGCTCCAGCCGCCGAAGGCGCCGGCTCCGATCACCGCCACTCGGAGTCCTCTATGCGGGTGAGGTTGAATGCTCATAAGTGGCTACAGCTAGCGTACGGGCCTGCTCAACCCCCGCTGTGATATTTTCCCGCAGTCGCACCGTGAATACTTTCGTCCCGTCCGATTCCGGCAACCGCCTCATCGTGGGCAATCGCCTGCTCGCCCTGCTTCCGTCCCACGAGCTGCAGCGCCTGATGTCGCGCATGGAGCGCGTGCCGATGACGCGCAAGCGCGTGCTGCACAAGGGCGGCGAGCCGATTCACGAAGTGTATTTCCCCAACGACGGCGTGTGCTCGATGACCACCGTCATGCGCGACGGCCGCATGGTCGAAGTCGCGACGATCGGCAACGAGGGCCTTGTGGGCCTGAACGCGATGTTCTGCCGCGAGACGACCAACAGCGAGTCGCTCGTGCAGGTGCCCGGCACCGACGCGTGGGCGCTCGGCGTGCACGACTTCCGCGCGGAGCTCGAGCAGGGCACGGGCCTCGCCATGGTCGTCAACCGCTACCTGCAGGCCTTCCTCGTCATGGTGCTGCAGTCGGCGGCCTGTAACAGTCTGCACTCGGCCGAGGAGCGGTGCGCCCGCTGGCTGCTGATGACGCGCGACCGCGTCGGCAGCGAGGAATTCCCGATGACGCAGGAGCTGCTGGCGGTCATGCTCGCCGTCAGGCGCCCGACCGTCACGCTGATCCTCCAGAAGCTCGGCCAGCGCGGCCTCGTCCGCTATTCCCGCGGCCGGCTTGCCATCGCGAACGGCGCCGGGCTCGAGCAGGTGGCCTGCGAGTGCTACAGCACGGTGCGGGCCGAATTCGATCGCCTGCTCTCGCCACTGACGGTTTAACCTATAGGCCTGTGGGCCTGCGCTGGATTCACGAGAACCCCCCGCTCTGGGACGCCGGCAAGGCGCGCGTCATCGGCGCCGCGCCCGAGGGCGTCTTCAACCTTGGGGCGCCGGCTGCCGGCGCCGTGCTGCCCGGCGACTGGTGGCGCGTCGAAGACGACGCGGGCCTCGTGGGGTTCGGACAGATGGACCACAGCTGGGGCGACGCCGAAGTGCTGCTGGCGGTCGATCCCGCCCGCCAGAAGACCGGCGCCGGCACCTTCATCCTCGATCGGCTCGAGGAGGAGGCGCACGCCCGCGGCATCAACTATCTCTACAACGTCGTCCCCGACGGGCATCCCGACAAAGAGGGCCTGACGCGGTGGCTCCAGCGCAGGGGCTTCACGGCCTCGAAGGAAGGCCGGCTGCTGCGCCGGGCGGTCAGGCTCTAGGGAACAGCGCGGCGC
>DATKDT010000095.1:0-20401 GCA_035512575.1 Vicinamibacterales bacterium
CCCTGCCATTCCGGACAGCGTCTTGATCGCGACGTGGCGGCCCAGCCGCGGATCGTGTGCGCGATAGACCTGGCCCATGCCTCCGGCGCCGATCATGCCGCCGATTTCGTAAGGTCCAAGCCGCGTGCCCGGCGCGAGCGCATCGCTCATGCGCGGTCAGTCTACTGCACTCGTTCGATTTGCCCGGCCCCAATGGGAGCCCCTGAGCGCGCGCTTCGTAATGTCGGGAAGGATGCGCGCTGGGTCGATGGCTAGACCGAATGCTCCGCGTCTGCCCGCAGATGACGCTTTGAGAATGCTACTCCCGACCCGGACTTCAGGTAACGCTCGAAGGCGATGGCGCGGCGCTCGTCAGAGAACTCGATCGCCAGGTCGAGACGCCATGGGCGCCCCTTTGCCGTGTGAGTGCAGTGTCCTGCATTGTGAGCCGCTACTCGTGCCGCGACGTCTGACGTCAGGCCGGTGTAGTAACGGAGAGGGTTGCTTTCGCTTTGAAGGATGTAAACGAAGTGCCTGGGCGCATCCATGTCAGCGCATGGTGCAACTGGCCGGCCGTTCGGGAGGGCCAGCATTCCGCTCGGCTCGCGAAGAGTTGTTGGCAAAGTTGCTTCGCCAACATGCCACGCCTGTTGCCGAAATAGCCGATGCTCCCGGAGGTGAGCGGTCGTCGTCCACCTTCGCGCTTCGCGCTACGGTGGACATCCTCCGCCTGAGGGTGAGTTCGCTTGGCTTGCCATCCGAAGCTCACCGAAGGTGAGCGACGATTCCGTCGTCCACCTTCGCGGCTGCGCCGCTACGGTGGACATCCTTCGCCTGAGGGTGAGTTCGCTTGGCTTGCCATCCGAAGCTCACCGAAGGTGAGCGAAGGATGGTGGACCTGACCGGGATCGAACCGGTGACCTCCTGAATGCCATTCAGGCGCGCTCCCAACTGCGCTACAGGCCCTTTTGGGGGGAAGTCGAACGGTAATTATATCAATATTCCCCGAACATCCGCCTGAGCTCGGCCGGGTCCTTCGTCTTCGTCAGCCCGAGCATCAACAGGATGCGGGCCTTGATGGGCGCGAGGTCCTCACCGGCGATCCGGCTGCCGCCGCTACCGGAAATACGGCCACTTCCGGCCCGCGTCGTGATGACCACCGGAACGTCCTTCGACGCGGCGTACTGCAGGCCCTCACCTTGTGTCCCGCTCGTTGCGCCCGCGCCCGCCGTCGCCAGCACGATGCCCTGCGCGCCCGCGTCGATCGCCGCGCGTATCAGATCGCCGGGCGCCCCCTGATAGGTGAGGAAGACGTCGACGCGCGGCAGCTCATCGATCGCGAAGACGTCGAATTCGCTCGCGGCCGTGTGACGCCGCTCGACGCGCCGGTAATACACGACGCGGTCGGCGTCGACGACGCCGAGCAGGCCGTAGCCGCGGGTTTGAAAGGTCTGCAGCCGCAGGGCGTCGGTCTTGGTGACCTCGCGCGCGGCGTTGATCTCGTCGTTGAGCACGACCAGCGTGCCGCGGCCGCGCGACGCCGGATCGGCGGCCACGCGGAAGCCCTCGAGCAGGTTCGCCGCGCCCTCATAGCCGAGCGTGCTCGGATTCCGCATCGAGCCGACGACCGCGACCGGCCGCTCGTCGCGCACCGTCAGGTTCAGAAAGTAGGCGAGTTCCTCAAGCGTGTCCGTCCCGCTCGTCACCACCACGCCGGCCAGCCCGGCGTCCTCGCGAAACAGCGTATTGATGCGCCGCGACAGCTCCAGCCACTGCGCCAGGCTCATCGAGCTGCTCGCGACATTGGCGAACTGCTCGAACTCCGGTGTCACATAGCGGGTAAGTCCGGGGATCGACTTGACGAGCTCTTCGGCGGTCAGACGCCCGCCTTGCCGGTTGGAGATCGTGCCGCCGGTCGCGACGAGCCTGACGCGCGGCGCCGCCGCCGCGGTTTGTTCAACGGCGGCAACGGCCTGGGCGGCCGCGGCCGGGGAGGACATCAACAGAGAGAGCGAGAAACAGAGCAGGCCGGCCAGGCGCGAGCGCATGGCGGAAAGTGTAGTTCAGTGTCCGGCCGAGCTGGCCGCCGTGAGTTTCGCCGCCCGGTTCAGCCACGCGCTGAGCTGGCCGGCCGCCTCGTCGGGCGACACGCCGTAGAACGGCATCAACGCCGACGATCCGCCGGGCGTGCGGACGATCTGCGCGCGCCAGCGGTCGAGGCCGACCGGCGACACCTCGATGAGGTACGCGCGGCCGTTGATGGTTTCTTCGAAATGGAAAACGTTCACGGGAAGCAGGTGGTAATGATAGCGGCCGTGGCGCCAGGAACAAGCGAAAGGAAGTACGAAGCGCACCGGGCCGGTGCAATCGCGCCCGCAAATTAATTTTCGCGCACGGCCGCTCCACAGGCTTTCCACCATGCGTCCACAGCTTTTCCACAGCTGAAGATCGTATCCTTGTCTCTTCATGCAGATCGCCGCGCGACAGACGCGTCTCGTGCGCGTGCCCGACCTTGGCACGTACCAGCAGGCCATCGCGGCACTCGCCCGCGACGGCGGCGTGCGCGAGGCGCGCCGCCGCGCCGTGATCGTGCCGACGACGGCCGCGGCGCGCCAGCTGCGCCGCACGCTCGAGGCATCCGCCGATGGCGCGGCGTTCGTGCTGCCGCACCTCGTGACGCGCGACGGCTGGTATGCGCTCATGCACGGCGGCGTGCAGGGCGCGCCGCCGCTCGTCGACGCGTTCGAGCGCGAAATCATGCTTTACGCCGCCGCGCTCGAAGCCCGCGACGCCGGCATCGTCCCCCCGTTCGGCATCCGTGCCCGCATCGTCGCCGGCATGCTCCGCTTTTATGACGAACTGCGGCGCCGCGACTGCGATCTGCTGAAATTCGAACGCCGCATCAAGGAAGAGCTCTCGAAGGACGTCGACGACCGCGGCGCGGAGCGCGTCGCCCGCCAGACGGCGTTTCTCGCGGAGGCGTTCAGGCGCTACGAGCGGAAGCTGATGGCCCGCGGCGTGCTCGACGAGCACACGCTGGCGGTGCGCATCCGGGCGGAAGGCTCGCCGGCATGCGCGCACGTCGTCGTCACAGTGGGGGATCAGACGGCGGAGCCCGGCGGCCTCTGGCCGTCAGACTATCGCCTGCTGGCGGAAGCGCCAGGCATCGAGCGCATCGATCTCATTGCCACCGACCGCGTGCTGGCTGCCGGTCTGTTCGACGAGCTCCAGAAGCAGCTGCCCGGCTTTGACGACACGAGAAAAGACGAAAGACCGAAGACTGAAGACGCAAGCCTGCCGACGCTAATCGTGCCGCCGCCCGCGCCGGGCGATCGCGAGGCGCCTGGCGCGAGGAGCCGGAGCGGGGCGAAGCGGGCCCCGCGAGGCGACGAGCTTAGCGGGGTGCAGGGGACCCCGCCATTGAATGTCTGGATGCACCGCGATCGCGAAGAGGAGCTGTACGCCACGGTCCGCGGCGTGCGCCGGCTTGCCGATGCCGACGGCGTCCTCCGCGCGCGCGCCGGCATCGTCTTTCAGCGGCCGCTGCCGTATCTCTATCTTGCGCGCCGCGCGTTCGAGGGCGCGCGCGTGCCGTATCTCGCGTCCGATGCGCTGCCGCTTGCGGCAGAGCCGTACGCGGCCGCGGTCGACCTCGTGCTCGAGTATGTGTGGTCGAACGCCTCGCGCGCCGCCACGGCGGCGCTGCTGCGCTCGCCCGCATTCCGATTCGAAGACGAGGCCGGCCGGCTCGGGCCGGCCGATGTCACCGAGTTCGAACAGCACGTGCTGTCGCTGCGCGTGCCGGGGGAGCCGGAAAGCTATCGCGCGATTGCCGGCGCGCCGCCGCCGGCCAATCCGCGCCATGTGAAGCGGCAGGCCAGGGCCGCGCGCGTCGCGGCCATCGCCGAGAGGTGCTGGACGTCGCTTGGGGCGGTGGCCAACCCCGGGGCCGCTGTCGGCGCGCGGGTCGACGCGCTCATCGCATTTCTGCAGGCGCACGAAGCGCCGCCGCCGTCAGAGGCCGAGCCGCGCGAGCGTCATCTGCGCGCGCGCGCCGCGATTCTGTCGGCGATAGGTGCCATCGGCCGCGCGGCCGACCTGCACGCGCTGACGCTGTCCACCGACGAGCTCACGGCCACCATCCGCCGCTGGATCGAAGAGCAGACGTTTGCGCCGCGCCGCGGCGACGGCGGCGTCGAGCTCGTCGACGCCACGGCCGCGCGCTACGGGCGCTTCGATCACCTCCGCGTGCTCGGCCTCGTCGAAAGCGACTGGCCCGTCCGTCCCGCCCGCAACGTGTTCTACGGCCGCTATCTGCTCGACAAGCTGGACTGGCCCGACGAGCAGAAGCGGCTCGCGCTCGCGTACGCGGCCTTCAAGGATCTCGTCTGCCTTCCCGCGTCGACGCTCGCGCTCTCGGCATTCCATCTGGATGACGATGCGATTGTCGGGCTGTCGCCGTACATCGACGCGGTCTCCGACGCCGGATTGCCGCGCGACATCGATCGCGCCCTCGCCGGGGCCGAGACCATGCACTTCCCGTGGGAGGCGCTCGTCGCCCGGCCCGCGCTCACCGGCGCGCTGGAGGGCGAGGCCGCGGCATGGGCCGCGCAGCGCGTGGAGCGCGGCGATCTGTCGGGCGATCGGTATCGCGGCCAGACAGGCGCGTTCGAGCCTGGCGCCTACTCGGTGAGCGCCCTCGAAACGTATCTCCGCTGTCCGTTCCGCTATTTCGCGAGCAAGGTGCTCAAGCTGCCCGAGGAGCGTGACGACGAGCCGGGCATGACGCCGCAGGAGCGCGGCCACTTCCTGCACGACGTCGTGCGGCAGTTCTATGCGTCATGGGACGCGTCGCCGGGCGGACCCGTGACCGGCGAGACGCTCGACGCGGCGCTGGCGCGGTTTCGCGACGTGGCCGAGGCCGCGCTCGCGTCGCTGCCGCCGGCCGACCGCGCGCAGGAGCGCACGCTGCTGCTCGGCTCCGCGGCGTCGCCCGGGCTCGCGGAGCGGCTGCTGTATTTCGAGATGCAGCTGCCGGGCCGCGCGGCACGCCGCATTCTCGAGGAGAGAGCGGAAGGCGAATTCGAATTCACCGGCGATCAGGGCACGCGCACCATCGCGCTGCACGCCGTGGCGGATCGCATCGACGTGCTGGAAGGCGACGGCCTGCGCGTCGTCGACTACAAGCTTGGCCGCGTGCCCGACAAGGACATCGCGCTGCAGCTGCCGGTCTACGGGCTGTGTCAGTCGCGCGCGCTGTCGGAGCCGGGCGGCGTCACCCGCTCGCTGACGGCCGCCGCCTATTTCTCGTTCAACCATCGCTACGAGCCGAAAGTGTACGAAGGCGCGGACGTCGAGACGCTGCTCGAGGACGGGCAGGCGCGCCTCGTGCAGGCCGTCGACGCGATCGAGCGCGGCGAGTTTCCGGCGCGGCCGCACGACCCGCGCGAGTGCACGTGGTGTGCGTATCCCTCGATCTGCCGCAAGGAGTACGCCGGCGATGAGTAGGGAGCTGCCCCTCTTCGACCTGCCGGACGCCGCGGCTCGTGAGGCGGCCGTCAATCCGCTCGCGAACGTGGTGCTCGAAGCGTCGGCCGGCACCGGCAAGACGCGCGTGCTGGTCGACCGCTACGTGAATCTGCTTCGTGCCGGCGTCGAGCCGCAGCGGATGCTCGCCATCACCTTCACCCGGAAGGCTGCCGCCGAGATGCGCGAACGCATCCTCCGCGCCGTGCAGCAGGACGTGACGCTGCGCGAGACGCTGCGCGATCGGCTGGGCGACGTCGCCATCACCACGATCGACTCGTTCTGTCTCGGCCTGCTCCGCGAGTTTCCCCTCGAAGCCAACCTCGATCCGTCGTTCGACGTCGCCGACGAAACGGAGGTGCCCCGCCTGATTGACGAGGCGCTCGACGCCACCATGCGCATCGGCCTCGTGCAGGCCGACACCGATCCCGAGATGGCGCTGGTGCTCGCGCAGCTCGGCGCCGGCCGCGCGCGCGACGGTCTCGCGCGTCTGCTCGAGCGGCGGCTCGTCGCCGACGAGGCGCTCGAGCGGTTCCTCGATCGAGCCGCGGCAGGCCCGATGACGCTCGATCAGCTCTCGGCGCGCGCCGCGGCGTCTCTGCGGACCATCTGCGCGCGCCTGCCAGGCTGGCCCGATGCGTTCCTGGCATCAGGTCCCGTCACGTTCCAGGGCTGGCCGATGATCGCGCGCCAGCTGGCGCGCCTCGACACGCTCGATCCGCGCGATCATGCGGCGGTGCGGCGCGCGATCGACGCCGCGCGGGCGTACTTCCTCAAAAGCGACGGCGGCCCGCTCGGCACGCACCGCACCAAGCCACTCACGGTGAAGCACTTCGCGACGAAGGAGGACGCCGCGCGCCATCACGCGGCCGTCCAGGACGTCACGCGCGACGTGCACGCGCTGGTCGAGCAGCACGGCGCGGCGCTCAACGTCATGCTGACGCGGGGCGTGCGCAAGTTCTATCGCATTGCGCTCGACCGCTATCGCCGCGCGCTCGACGAGCGGTCGGCGCTCGACTTTCCGGAGCTCCTCGCGCGCGCGCTGGGCCTGTTCCGCGAGATGGACGACTTCGCGCGAAGCCGCTACCTGCTCGAGCAGCGCTATCAGCACGTACTAGTGGACGAGTTCCAGGACACGAGCCGCGCGCAGTGGGATCTGATCGCCGAGCTGGTCAAGGCCTGGGGCGAAGGCGCGGGCCTGGCCGCCGAGGCCGGCCCCATCCCGCCCTCCATCTTCATCGTCGGCGACCGCAAGCAGTCCATCTACCGCTTCCGCGATGCCGACGTGACCGTGATCGATCGCGCCGCCGAGTTCATCGCGCGTCTTCGCCAGGGCTCGGGCGGGGCCGAGCGCCGCGCCATCAACACCAGCATGCGCGCGGTGCCGGAGCTGCAGGCGTTCATCAACGATCTCTTCACCGCGGTCGACAAGTCCGACATCCGCACCGCCTTCACGTACGGCGACACCGATCGCTTTCCGATTGAGACATCCGGGGCGGTGATGCTGCACGACGGCCATCCGGTCGTCGGCCTCGTCGCCGACGATTCGCCGGAGCTGACGTCGGAGCGCATCGCCGACGAGATCGTGCGGCTGCTCACCGACGGCGTCGTCCGCGACCGCGACACCGGCGTCGCGCGCCGGGCGAAGCCGGGCGACATCGCGATCCTCTTCCGCACGCGCGCGAGCCACAAGGAGATCGAAGCGGCCCTCGAAGCGCGCGCCGTGCCGACGTACGTGTACAAGGGCCTCGGCTTCTTCGAGTCAGACGAGGTGCGCGACCTGCTCGCGATGCTGCGCTTTCTTGCCCAACCCGAATCGGAGTCGCGGGCGGCGGCG
This sequence comes from Vicinamibacterales bacterium, assembly GCA_035512575.1. GTDB lineage: Bacteria > Acidobacteriota > Vicinamibacteria > Vicinamibacterales > SCN-69-37 > JALYRV01. The sequence continues at coordinate 7,343 of DATKDT010000095.1, forward strand.
CTGCTGCGCTCGCGCTTCTTCCGCGTCTCCGACGCGGCGCTGCAGCGGCTGTCGGGCCGGCTCGCCGCGTCGCTCACCTGGCGTGACACCGGCCTCGACGTGCTCGACACGCTCGACAGCGATGACCGCGCCGTCATCGAAATCGCCCGCGCGCTCATGCAGCGCTGGCTGGCGCTCGTCGACCGGCTGCCGCCGGCCGAACTGCTCGACGGCATCCTCGACGACACGGCATACCTCTACGAGATCGCCGGCCCGCGCGAGCGCCAGGCGCGCGAGAACGTCAAGAAGTTCCGCTCGATGATCCGGCGCATCCAGAACCGGGGCTATGCCACGCTCGCGCGCATCGCCTCGCACGTCGATCGGCTGTACGCGGGCGACGAATCGAACGCCGCCATCGAAGCCATCGACGCGGTCAACCTGATGACCGCGCACGCGTCGAAAGGTCTCGAATTTCCCATCGTTTTCGTGGTGAGCCTGACGAAGAGCTCCGGCGGCATGGCGCCGCCGGTGCGCGTGGTGCTCGACGACGATGAAGGCGAGCGGGTGTGGGTCGGGCCGTTCGCGAGCGACGACGACAAGACGGGCGAGCGCAAGCGCGAGACGGAGGAAACCAAGCGGCTGCTGTACGTGGCGCTGACCCGCGCGCGCGATCGGCTCTATCTCGGCACCGTGCTCAAGGGCGGCAAGGCGGTGGCCGGCGGGGGCAGTCTCGCCAAGGTGCTGCCGGCGCCGTTCCTTCAGTTGTTCGAAGCCGCGGGCCGCGGCGATGCCGACGCGGCGTGGACGGCCGGCAGCCGCGTCTATCCGTTCCGCGTCTGCCCGCCGGCGCAGTCGCCGCCGCTGTCGCTGCCGCGCGCCGAAGCGGGCGCCGCCCGCGCCGCCGACTTCGCGCCGCTCGCGGTTGACCGTGCGCTGGTCGCGACGGCGGTGACGGCGGCGGGGCCGGAGCGCGCCGGTGAGTCGCGAGTCGAGATGTTCGTTCCCGCGGCCGATCGCCTGCTCGGCGCGCTCGTGCATCGCATGCTGCAGCAAGGTCTCGACCCGGAGGCGGATGCCGGCCTCGCCGACCATGCGCGCGCGCTGCTGCTCGACGACGAGATCCCGGCCATCGACGATGTCGACGCCGCCGTGCGCGGCGCGGTGGAGACGTTCCGCGCCATCGCCGGACGCGCCGACGTCCGCGACCTGCTGGCGTCGGGCGAGCGCCTGCACGAAGTGCCGTTCTCCTTCCGGCGCGACGGCGCGCTGCTGCGCGGCACGATCGACTGTCTCGTGCTGCGCGCCTCGTCCGGCGCCGCGCCGCAGGACGTGTCGGTCGTCGAGTTCAAGACGGGCCGCAGGCGGCCCGAGCATCAGGCGCAGCTGGACGTGTACGTCGACGCGGCGCGCGATCTGTTCCCCGGCGCGTCGGTCACCGGCGTGCTGGTGTACCCGTGACCACCGGCGCCGAATCGCCACATTCTTGATGCTTCTTCTGTAGCCTCACGGGGTCAGCGGTTCCACGTCAGGCCACATGCGGGCGCTGCCCGCATATCCCGCCAATTCAGTGATTTGCGTCTGCAACAGGAACCATTTACGGCCATCGCCTGTCTAACCGGGCAAGTGGCACGCCGTTTGTAGCTTGACCGTGCGACAGGAGGCCCGGATATGACCAATCTTGCGAGCACCGCTTCGCTGGTTGCGTTGAAACCCAGAACCACGCAGTTCGAGCTCGAGGCCCTCGAGGGGCTGCCGTGCGGCTGCGTGGCCGCGGCCTATCGCGCGCGTCCGTGGGACGTCGCGGTTGTCTCGGTGGAGGCCAAGGGCCCGCACTGCATCCTCAACGGCCACACGCAGGGGCAGATCCTGCGGCTCGGCGACCTCTTCGAGTTCCAGGACAACGACGAATAGGCGCCCGCGCCTGTTCGGCGGCACAATTCATTTGCGTGAGCCGCGCGCGATTCCAATAGAATGGCTGTATGGCGTTTGCGTGTCCGAACTGCGGGAACACTGAAAACTTTCTGGTGAAGACCCTCCAGATGCACATCGTCCGGGTCGGCGAATCCGGCCTCGACGTGACGGAGGAAGGGCGTCCCGCCGTCTACGAAGTCCTCTGCGACGAGTGCGAAACCGAGCTGCCCATCGACGCGCTCGGCGATGACGTGCGCCGCGACATGCTGCAGTCGCTCGGCGCCCGCTAGGCCTTTTCGTCGATTTCCTCGAAGTAATCGCACTCCGGGCAGACCCACTCCCGCACTTCCCGCTTGACGGTCTGGCCCGTGCCGGGAATGGCCTCGGTTCGTGGTTTGATCACCAGGCGCATGAGCTCGCCGCACATGGGGCAGTCCTTCATGTCCGTCATGTCCGTGCTATCGTACGCTTAATTTCCGTGCGCGATTATTTTCAGGTTCTCGGCGTGCCGCGCGATGCGGGAGCCGCGGCGGTGCGGCAGGCGTACCGGCGTCTGGCGCGGCGCGATCACCCCGACATCTCGGGCGACTGCGCCGCGACGGCGCACGACGCCGGCGGCCCGGATGCGCCGGTCGCGCGCGACTTCGGGGGCACGGACGTGCCCGGCGACGAGATCGCGATCGACTTTCCGTCGATCGCGCGGCTCGTCGAGCGCATGCGCGTGGCGTTCTTTGCCGGCGATCGCGTCGCGCGCTGGTCCGCCTACATCGAGCTGACGCGCGGCGAAGCGCGCACCGGCGCCAGCGTGCCCATCGACGTGCCGCATCACGACACCTGCGCCGCGTGCGGCGGCCGCGGCGAAATCTGGACGGCCGGCTGCGCCGACTGCGGCGGCCTCGGCACGACGCCCGGCGCGCATCGCGTGCGGCTGATCGTGCCGCCGGGCCTGCCCAACGGGGCGCGCCTGACGTATCAGGTGCGCCTGCCCGCCGGCGCCGCGGCCATGCTGGCCGTGTCGGTCGGCATCGACGAGGCCAGGGCCTGAGCGCACCGCGGCCATGCGCGCCCATCTCGATCTGCTCGGACGGCTCTATCTGGCGTGGGGAGGCCTCGGACTGCTCGGCGGCGTCTCGCTCATGATCCTCGCGGCCGGCGCGGCGCTCGCGCCCTCCGGCGGCGGGCTGCGCCTGGGCGCCATCATCATTGCCGCCGCCGCGCTGCTGCCGCTGGCCGGCGGCGCGCTCAGCGTCTGGACCGGGCGCGCGCTCGCGCGGCGCGAGCCGCGCGGCCGCCTCGGCGCGCTGGCGCTCGGACTGCCCAATCTCTTTCTGCTGCCGTTCGGGACGGCGCTCGGCATCTACAGCTACTGGGTGCTGCTCAACAACCAGGCGCGCGACGCCTTCATGGAGAACGGAATCCGATGACCATGCCTGCCGGAGAACGCTCGTCGACCGGGCTCGACGCCAACATTGCCGCGGCGCTGGCCTATCTCGCCGGCTTCATCACCGGCATCGTCCTGCTCATCATCGAGAAGGAGAGCCGCTTCGTGCGCTTCCATGCGATGCAGTCGACGGTCGTGTTCGTCGCGGTGCTCGTGCTCTCGGTGGTGATCAATTCGATTCCGATTCTCGGGGCGTTCCTGTACGCGTTCCTGCTGTTTCCGGCCGTCGTGATCATCTGGCTGGTGCTGATGTTCAAGGCGTACAACCGGGAGACCTTCAAGCTGCCCATCGCGGGCGATTTCGCGGAGAAGCAGATCTGACATGGCCGTAACCGAACCGCAGGTCCTCGACGCGCTGCGCGTCGTGCGCGACCCCGATCTCCACAAGGACATCGTCGCGCTCAACTTCGTCAAGGCGGTGAAGATCGACGGCCCCGCCGTGGCCGTCACGATCGAGCTGACGACGCCGGCCTGTCCGGTGAAGGACCTGATGCGCGACCAGGCGCACGCGGCGATTGCCGCGCTGCCCGGCGTCGAACACGTCGATGTCACGATGACCGCGCAGGTGCGCACCGCGAACCGGCCCGAACAGGGCGCCAAGACGCCGATCGACGGCGTGCGGAACGTGATTGCCGTGGGCGCCGGCAAGGGCGGCGTCGGCAAGACGACGCTGTCGGTGAACCTGGCGGTGGCGCTCGCGCAGCGCGGCAGCCGCGTGGCGCTGCTCGATGCCGACGTCTACGGCCCGAACGTGCCGATCATGCTCGGCCTGAAGACGCAGCTCGAGGCCGACGGCCAGAAGATCCGTCCGGCCGAGAAGTACGGCCTGCAGGTGGTCTCGGTTGGCTTCATGACGCAGGACGACGCGCCCATCATCTGGCGCGGGCCCATGCTGCACGGCGCCATCACGCAGTTCTTCCGCGACGTGAAGTGGAACGACGTGGATTATTTGATCGTTGACATGCCGCCGGGCACCGGCGACGTCGCGCTCAGCCTGAGCCAGTCGGTGCCGGTGGCGGGCGCGGTGGTGGTGACGACGCCGCAGACGGTGGCGCTGTCCGACACGACGCGCGCGATCAAGATGTACGAGAAGCTGAACATCCCGGTGATCGGCCTGGTCGAGAACATGAGCCACTTCGCGTGCCCGTCGTGCCGGCACGAGAGCGACATCTTCGGCAAGGGCGGCGGCGAGAAGCTGGCGGCCGACATGGCCGTGCCGTTCCTCGGGTGCGTGCCGCTCTACGAGCCCGTCAGGTCGGGCGGCGACACCGGCAGGCCGATCGTCCTGGCCGAGCCCGATTCCCCCGCGGCCCTCGCGATGTTCGGCGCCGCCGAGAAAATCGCGCAGCAGGTGTCGATCGCGTCGTACGGGAAGAAGCTGATTCCGTTGACGGCGGTGTAGGACAGAACGTAGAACGTAGAACGTAGAACGCAGGACACAGAATCGCTCGAACCACGTCATCGCGCCCACGGGGCGCCAGAAAGCATGCTGTGTTCTACGTTCTACGTTCTGACAGCTTTCTCATCGCAACCAATCCTGCGATAGGCCCCGGGACCAGCAGCAGAAACACCCACTGCCATCCGTAGTCCGATGCGAGCGACGGCAGCCAGCGCATCGAGATCGTCGTCAGCAGGAAGCCGGCGCAGGTCTGCAGCGTGAGCGCCGTGCCGACGTGCGCGCGCGGGCTGTGCTCGGTCACGAGCGCCGAGAACTGCGCCGAGTCCGACACCACGCTGAATCCCCATACCATCGCGAGCAGATAGAGCACCCAGACCGGCGCGCCGAAGAACAGGCCTGCCGCCACGCAGCACGCGCCGCTCACGGCGAGCGACGCCGAGGCGATACGGACGCGGCCGTGGCGGTCGGCCCAGTGCCCGGCGGCCACCGCGCCGCCGGCGCCCGCGGCAATCGCGATGAACCCGGCGAGCGAGCCCGCACGCGCCGCGCCGTCGAGTCCCGACGCCGCGAAGCCGGCCGCGGCAAACGCGCCGAACCACGTCCACATGGCGTAGAGCTCCCACATGTGGCCGAGATAGCCGAGCGTGGCGAGCCGCGTCTCGCGCTGCGCGACCACCTCGCGGATGGCGTGGATGTCGAGCTTCGCCGTGGCGGCGACATAGGGGCCTTCGCGCGCGAAGAGGGCAATCAGCAGCATGCCGGCCGCCGTGCCGAGCGCGAGCAGCCACGCCTGGGTGCGCCAGTCGCCGGTGAGCACGGCCAGCAGGTACGGCACCGCCTTGCCGACGGCCAGCGCGCCGACGATGACGCCGAGAGCGAGGCCGCGGCGCTCGCGAAACCAGCTGGCGGCGAGCTTCATGCCGGGCGGGTAGATCGCGGCCATGCCGGCGCCGGCGGCGAAGCGCAGCGCGAGCAGGACGGCGGGGGAGTCCGAGACGGCAAGCCCCGCTGTGCTCACGGCGGCGATGAGCCCGCCCGCGGTCATCAGCGACGGCGCGCGAAACGCGTCGGCCGCGCCCGTCACGGCGATGGCCAGCGTGCCGGCGACGAATCCCAGCTGCACCATCATCGTCAGCCATGCGGCTTCGGTGACCGACAAACCGAGCTCGCGCTCGATGGCGCCGGCCGAGGCCGAGGCGGCGAACCACGGGCCCATGCTCGCGATCATCGCGATCGCGACCAGCGCGAGCATCAGCCATTTGTTGATTTGTTGATCTGGTGATTTGTTGATTTACTCATGCTATAGGAGAACGGGAATGAGACGGACAGTGTGCCTGGTGTGCTCGGCAGTCGTTCTCGGGTTCACCGGGGTAGGCGCCCAGTACCCGCTGCGGCAGGAGATTCGCGCCGACAACGGCGTGGTGGCGGCGGGGCGATCGTTTGCCGCCGATGCGGGGGCGCGCGTGCTCACGTCGGGCGGCAACGCGATCGACGCCGGCGTGGCGAGCGTGTTTGCCGCCGCGGTCGTCGAGATCTCGCACTTCGGGATGGGCGGGGAAGCGCCCATCATTATCTATTCGGCGAAGGACCGGAAGGTGGTCGTCATCAACGGCCAGGGCAGCGCGCCGAAGGCGGCCTCGCCGTCGCATTTTCCCGGCGCGGCGTCGCCGCCCGGCAACGGCCCGCGCGGCGCGACGGTGCCCGCGGTGATCGACGCGGCGGCGCTGGCGCTCGCGCGGTACGGCACGAAGTCGTTCGAGGACGTGATGCAGCCGGCCATCGAGCTGGCCGACGGCTTCCCGATGTACGAGTTCCTGCGCCGCTACCTGCAGAGCGAGCGTCGCGCGACCGAGCAGTACGCGTGGTCGGCGCGCACGTACTATCCGGACGGCCGCGTGCCGGCGACCGGCGAGATCTTCAGACAGCCGAATCTCGCGAAGACGCTGCGCGTGCTGGTCGAGGCGGAGCGGCAGGCCCGCGCGTCGGGCGCGTCGCGCGAGGCCGGCATCCGCGCCGCGCGCGACCGCTTCTACAAGGGTGACATCGCGCGCCGCATCGCCGCCGGCGTGCAGGACGCGGGCGGCTTCATGACCGAGGAGGACCTCGCGTCGTTCGAGGGCCGTTTCGAGGAGCCGGTCAGCACGACCTACCGCGGCTACGAGGTCTACAAGGCCGGCTTCTGGAACCAGAGCCCGGTGCTGCTGCAGACGCTGAACCTGCTCGAAGGCTTCGATCTGCGCGCGATGGGCGCCGGATCGGCCGACGCGCTGCACACGATCACCGAGGCGATCAAGCTCGCGTATGCGGATCGCGACGTCTATTACGGCGATCCGGATTTCGTGAAGGTGCCGGGCGAGGCGCTGCTGTCGAAGCGGTATGCCGAGCTTCGGCGTCCGCTGATCGACCCGGCGCGCGCGAGCCTCGAGACGCGGCCCGGCGACCCGTGGAAATTCGCGGCGGGCGACGCAACGGGCGCTCGGCTCTCGGCCCTCGGCGCTCGGCCAGGGTCAGCCCTGGCCCCGCAACCCATCCGCGAGCCCGGCGACACGACCGCCGTCGAAATCGTCGACCGCGAGGGCAATCTCTTCTCGGCCACACCGAGCTCCGGGTGGCTGCTCGGCGGCGCGTTCGTTGCAGGCGATACGGGGATCCCGATGTCGAACCGCATGCAGGCGTTTCGCCTCGATCCCGACAGTCCCAACGTGCTGGCCGGCGGCAAGCGCCCGCGCACCACGCTGACGCCGACGGTCGTCCTCAGGGACGGGCGGCCGTTCCTCGCGATCGGCACGCCGGGCGGCGACAGCCAGGACCAGCAGATTCTGCTCGTGCTGCTCAACATGATCGACTTCGGCATGGACGTGCAGGCCGCCATCGAGGCGCCGCGCATCAACTCGCTGCATCCGGAAAGCTCGTTCGAGGATCACCGCGCGCAGCCCGGGGTGCTCGAGGTCGAGCGCACGGTGAGCGACGCCGTGCGCGCCGAGCTGCAGCGCCGCGGCCACGAGCTGCGCGTGCGGCAGCCCTACGGCATGTCGACCGGCGTGGTCGCGGCCGGCGTCGATCCGGTCACGGGCCGGCTGCGCGGCGGCGCCGACCCGCGCCGCGAGCGCTATGTGATCGCATGGTAGGCGCGGACTTCAGCCCCGGCGTGAATCTGCCGTTCACCCGGGAAACGCTCGACAACGGCCTGACGGTGCTCGTGCACGAGCACCACGACGTGCCGCTCGTCGCGGTCAATGTCTGGTATCACGTCGGCTCCAAGAACGAGCGGCCGGGCCTTACCGGCTTCGCGCACCTGTTCGAGCACCTGATGTTCGAGGGCTCGGAACATTACGACAAGGGCTTTTTCGGCCCGCTGCAGGACGCCGGCGCGTCGCTCAACGGATCGACCAACGCCGACCGCACGAACTACTGGGAGACCGTGCCGCGCGAAGCGCTCGATCTCGCGCTGTGGCTCGAGTCGGATCGCATGGGCCACCTGCTGCCGGCGCTCACAGAAGCGAAGCTCACCAATCAGCGCGACATCGTGCTCAACGAGCGGCGGCAGAACTACGAGAACCGCCCGTACGGCCTCGCGAGCTTCGCGCTGCTCGGCGCCCTGCATCCGCCGGACCATCCCTATCACTGGCCGACGATCGGCTGGCCCGACGACATCGCGGCGGCGTCGTTGGCCGACGTCAGCGCGTTCTTCGCGCGGTACTACCATCCGGCGAACGCCACACTCGCCATCGCGGGCGACATCACGGCCGGCGACGCCATCGCGCGCGCGCGGAAATTCTTCGGAGACATTCCGGCCGGTCCCGCCGTGGAGCCGGTACGGCCGCCCGCGCCCGCGCTGACGGCGCCGATGCGCCTGGTGCTCGAGGATCGGGTCGAGCTGCCGCGCCTGTACCTCGCGTGGCACTCGCCGGCCCTGTTCGCCGACGGCGACGCCGACTTCGATCTGCTCGGCGAGATTCTTGGCGGCGGCAAGACGTCGCGCCTGTACAAGCGGCTCGTCTTCGACGACCGCGTGGCCACCGAGCTCATCGCGACGCAGGCCTCGCGCGAGGCGGGCAGCATGTTCCAGGTCGTCGCCACCGCCGCGCAGGGCCGTCACCTCTCCGAGATTCTCGACATCGTCGACGCGGAGCTGGCCGTGCTGGCTTCCCACGGGCCGACCGGGGATGAAGTCGAGCGCGTGCGGGCGCAGGCCGAATCGGCGTTCGTGATGCGGCTGCAGCATCTCGGCGGCTTCGGCGGCCGCGCCGACCAGCTCAATGCCTATCAGACCTATCTCGGCGATCCGGCCGCGTTCGGCGCCGACCTCGAGCGCTATCTGCGCGCTACGCGCGAGTCGATCGCGTCGGCGGCCGCGGCGCTGGCCGCCCGCCATCGCGCGGAGCTCTCGGTCGTGCCGGCCGGACAGGCCGCGCTGGCGCTGGCGGGATCCTCGCCGGCGCGGGTGATCTGATGCGCGTCGACCGGTCGCGCCTTCCGGACGTCGGCGAGCCGGGCGCCGTCAGGTTTCCGGCCTTCACGCGGCGCGTGCTCGACAGCGGTTTCGAGGTGCGCACGGCGCACCGGCCCGGCCTGCCGATCGCGTCGGTGATGATCGTCGTCGGCGGCGGCACGGCGCGCGATCCGGGCGATCGCCACGGCCTGACGTCGCTCACGGCGGGGCTCATGGACGAGGGCGCCGGGGCACGCGACGCCATCGGCCTTCACGAGGCGTTCGCGCGCCTCGGCACGCACCTCGAAACCGACGTCGGCGCCGACTGCACGACATTCGGTTTCACCGTCGTCGAGCGCCACTTCGAAGCGGCGCTGGCGCTGGCCGGCGACATCATGGCGGCGCCGCGCTTCGAGCCGGGCGATTTCGCGCGCGAGCGCGAGCTGCGCGTGTCGCGGCTGCTCCAGATGCGCGAGATGCCGCCGGCGATCGCCGATCGCGCGATGCTGAGCGGGATCTACGGCGATCATCCGTACGGCCACAGCGCGCTCGGCAACGAGGCCGCAATGGAAGCCGTGACGCGCGACGAGGTGGCCGCGCACCACGCGGCGGCCTTCGGCTCGTACGGCTCCACGCTCATCGTGTGCGGCGACGTCAGCGACGACCGCGCGGCGCGCGCCGCGGAAGACGCATTCGCCACGTGGCCCGCGGGGCTTCGCGCGGCGGCCGAGCCTCCACCGGTCGCTCCGGCGCCCCGGATTCTCGTCATCGACCGGCCCGGCGCCGCGCAGACCGAGTTGCGCGTCGCGCGGCTGTCGACGACGCGGCGGACGCCGGATTATCACGCGCTCGTCGTGCTGAACCTCGCGCTCGGCGGGCAGTTCGTCAGCCGCATCAATTCGAAGCTCCGCGAGGAGAAGGGCTACACGTACGGCGCGCGCACGGGCTTCGATCTGCGCTGCGGCCAGGGTCTGTTTCTCTGCCAGACCGCGGTCGAGCGCGACGCGACCGCCGATGCACTCAACGACGTGTTCCAGGAGCTGGCCGCCGCGGCGGGCGATCGGCCGATTGCCGGCGAGGAGCTCGAGCGCGCGAAAACGTCGCTCGCGCGCGGCTACGCGCGCGGCCTCGAGACCATCGATCAGATCGCGCGCCAGGCGGCGCAGATGGCGCTGTACGGCCTGCCCGACGATCACGTCGAGCGCTTCGTGCCGCAGGTTCGCGCCCTCACCGCGGCCGACATCGCCGCCGCGGTGTCGCGCTGGATCTGGCCCGCGCCGTTCGTGACGGTCGCGGTCGGCGACGCGGATCGCATCGAGGCCCCGATTCGCGCGCTCGGTCTCGGTGAGGTGCGGCGCGTCGAGCCGGCCGGCGCCATCCTCCGATGAAGGCAGTACGGTTCCACGAGCACGGCGGTCCGGACGTCCTGACGCTGGAAGACGCGCCCGATCCCGGGCCGCGCCCCGGGCACGCGGTCGTCCGCGTGCGCGCGTGCGCGCTCAACCATCTCGACATCTGGCAGCGCCGCGGCATCGAGCGCGTGACGATTCCGTTTCCGCACATCTCGGGCGCCGACGCCGCCGGCGAAGTGGTCGGCACCGGCGAGCGTGTCATGCTGCAGCCCGGATTGAGCTGCGGGACGTGCGCGGCGTGTCTTGCCGGCCGCGACAACCGCTGCGCGCGCTATGACGTGCTCGGCTACCAGTCGGATGGCGGCTACGCGCAGTACGTCCGCGTGTTCGAGGCCAACCTGATCCCGATTCCCCCGCACATCGATTTCGTCGAGGCCGCGGCGTTTCCGCTCACGTTCCTCACCGCGTGGCACATGCTGTTCAGCGGCGCACGGCTCGAGGAGGGCGACGTCGTGCTCGTGCTGGCGGCGGGCAGCGGCGTGGGCCAGGCCGCCCTGCAGCTCGCGCGCCACGCCGGCGCCTTCGTCATTGCCACCGCCGGCTCGGACGACAAGCTGGCGCTCGCCGCGACGCTCGGCGCCGACGCGACGATCAACCATGCGGCCGAAGACGTCGCCGCCGCCGTCAGGCGCATCACGTCAGGCCGAGGCGCCGACATCGTCGTGGAGCATGTGGGGAAGGCCACGTGGGACGCCAGCGTCCGCAGTCTCGCGAAAGGCGGGCGCCTGGTCACATGCGGTGCCACCACCGGGCACGAGGCGTCAGTCGATCTGCGCCATCTGTTCGGCCGGCAGCTTTCGCTCGTGGGTTCCTACATGGGCGAGAAAGCCGAGCTGCTCGAGGCCGCCCGCCTGTTCTTCGGAGGCATCGTCCGCCCCGTCATCGATCGCGTGTTTCCTCTCGCGGAGGCCGCGGCGGCGCATCGCTACCTGGAAGAGCGGCGGCAGTTCGGCAAAGTCGTGCTCGAGGTGTGAACCTCCCGCCGCCCGGGCGCGTAGTGAAGGTGTAGACTTCACCTATGAGCCTTGCTCGGCTCAGCCTCAGCTTCGTGGGTGTGATGGGCGTGCTTGCCGCGACGATTGCCTCCGCGCTGATCTGGCTGCTCATCACCGATCCCGTCAGCGTCGCGGAAACCGCGAGCACCGGCGACGTGTCCCCCATCCTCAGCGCGCTCGGCACAGCCATCTACGACGCGCTCAAGGGCGTGCTCGGATATCTCTAGGCCCTAGAGGCTTCGCCGGAAAAACCCCGTCAGCGCCGCGCCGGTCATCCAGCTGAATGGCGCTTTGCCAAGCGAGTAGTGGCCGCAGGGCAGCACGAAGCGCTCGTGCGCCACGCCGTGCCGTTCGAACTCGGTGATGAACCGTTTGGACAGATCCAGCGGGAACGAGAGATCGTAGCGTCCGTACACCACCAGCAGCTTGCGGCCGCGCACTTTGTGCATGTACGGAAACGGGCTGATCGGCAGCCAGATGTCGCGCAGCAGCTCGAGGGTGATGTTGCCGTCGAGCCCCTGCCGCACGTGCCTGGTCGACAGGCCGTCCCACACCACGTCGGCGAACCAGGGCGAGACGTGATTGAAGGCTGCCGCCCGCAGGAGCGGCTCGTGCGCGGCGGTCAGCATCGAGAGGCATGAGCCCAGGCTCGTCCCCGCAATCCCGATGCCCTCGTAGCCGCGCGCGTGCAGCCACTGCACGGCCCGCCGCGCGTCGAGCACCGCCTGCCGGCACACCTGCACCGTGCGCCCCACATTCGAGCTGACGATGTAGTCGGCGCGCGAGAGCTCGGGCGGCATCCGCGCGTCGTGGTACGGAAGGCTGAGGCGCAGCGCCGACACGCCGAATCGGGCGAGCAGTTCGCAGAACGCGACGTGGCTCCCGGCGTCGGCATTCCAGTGCGGCAGCACCACGACGGCGCGGCCGCGGTCGTCGCGCGCCTTGAAGAAGCGCGCGTGCACCGTGTTGTTCCCGGGATGCGGCGTCGTCACGGCGCTCTCGAAGGCGAGGTGACGGCCGTCGAAGTCGAACGCGGGCGCGGGATCGACGTGGAAGAACCGGTCGCTGTCGCGCGTCGCCTGACGCGCCCAGGCGCGCAGGGCGGCGTCGGGCGCGTGGCCGTGGCCGGCGGCGCCGTCGAGCCAGTCGAGCCCCCATTCGAACGGGCGCACGACGCGGTTGGTGGCGGCCGATGCGAGCCGGCGCTCCCAGTCGTGAAAAATCCGTGCGATCACGGGCGGGTCACGCGTTGTCGGCGTTCCGCAGCAGCGTGGCGTAGCGGCGATCGGCGGCCGCGGCCGTTGCGACGGGCAGGCCGGCGGCTGTCCAGCCCTCGACCGGGGCGCCGGAATGATCGCGCGCGCCGCCGAAGCCGCCGCGCACGTTCGTCACGTCGGTGAACCCGAACGTCTCGAGCATCTGCGCCGCCTTGAGCGAGCGCATGCCGGCCTGGCATCCGACGAGCAGCTCGGTGGAGGGCGCAAACGCGG
>DATKDT010000096.1:0-2836 GCA_035512575.1 Vicinamibacterales bacterium
CGCCGTGAGGCCGACAACCGCGGCGATCCCCGCATATGTCGTCGGATCAGAGACGCTGACGCCGAACAAAATGCTGCGCGTGATCTGCGCAAGGGCGACCGATGCGGCCAGTCCAAGCGCGAGCCCTATGCCGATCAGCACGCCGCCCTGTCGGATCATGAGGCGCCTGACATCGGCCGGCTGCGCGCCGAGCGCAAATCGCACGCCGATCTCCCGGGTGCGCTGCGCGACGACGAAGGCAATGACGCCATACAGCCCCGAGGCCGCCAGCGCGAGCGCCAGCGCGCCAAACGCGATGAACAGCGCCACGATCACGCGCGTGCCTGAGAATTCACGGCGCAGCAACGCGCCGAACGTCGACACATCCACCGCGACATCGCGATCCAGGGCTCGCATCGCGTCCCTGATGGGCGCCGTCACGACCGCGGGCGCGTCAGACACCGCCAGAATCACCACGCTGCGCTCCGGGTGCTGCGCAAAGGGCAGGTACACGATGGGATTGGGCGGCTGGTCGACATCCGGATTGGCGACATCGTCGACCACGCCGACGATGCTGGCCCACGAGTCAGGCTCGGCCAGCCTTATTCGGCGGTCGATCGCCCCGGGCGCGCCGCCAAAGTAGCGTTCCGCCGCGGTGCGACTCACGATCGCCACGGGCCGGGCGTCGGACCCGTCCCGCGCGTCGAAAGGGCGGCCGTGGAGGACCGGTATGCCCAACGCCTCGAAATAGTCGATGCCGGCGATTGTCCGGCCGGCCACGCGGCTTTCTTCGCGCTCGAGCGGCTGCCCCTCGATATCGAGCCGAACCAGCACGTCGCGATCGAGCGCCGGCACCGAGGCCGTAGCCGCCGCGGTGGAGACGCCGGCCACCGCGCGCACATCACCGACCGCCCGCTCGACGAAGACGCGCACCTCGTCCGGCGTCGTGTACTTCCAGGACGGCGCCTCGAACCTCGCGGCCACGACGCGATGACCCGCGAAGCCGACGTCGAATGACATCAGCGCGATCATCGAGCGCAACGATAGCGTCGACACGACAAGCAGCGTCGTCGCCAGGGCGATCTGGGCGACCACGAGCGCGCCGCGCACGCGCTGCGCGCGCCTGCCGCCTGTCGTGCGCGCGCCTGAGTCGTTCAGCCCTTGCGCCACGCCGGCGCGGGCAGCCTGGAGGGCCGGCAGGAGCGCGAACAACAGCGGCGCGAACAGCGCCAGCGCCATCGCGAAGGCGGCTACGCGATAGTTCACCTGCAGTGCTTCGACGAAATAGTTGCCGCCCCCGAGCAGCACGAGGGCCTTCAGGCTGGCGTGAGCGAAACCCAGACCCAGCACGCCTCCCGCCAGCGCCAGAACGAGCGATTCGGAAACAATCTGCGCGGCAATCTGTGCCCGTCCGGCGCCGAGCGCGGTTCTGACGGCCAGTTCCCGGCGACGGCCAGCCATGCGCGCCAGCAGCATGTTGGCGACATTGGCCGCGGCGATCAGCATCACCATCGCGACGGCGATGCTGAGCAGGCCCAGAATGAGCCATGTCTCCTCGTTGGTGATGGCGCGGCGGAACGACAGGGCCTGTGCGCTCCACGCGCCGTGCGTCGCCGGGTGATCCGCGCGAAGACGTTCGGCGATCGCCTTGACCTCCGCGTCCGCCTGCTGGATCGTCGCGCCGCGGGCCAGTATCCCCATGACGGTCAGACTTCGGTCGGCACGGTCGGCAGTCGCGCGGTCCGGTGCATACGGCGTCCACACCTGCGTGTCCACGATGTCGCCGTAGTTCAACTCAGGCCCGAACACGCCGACGATCGTGTGGGCAGCGCCACTGAGCATGAGGATCTGCCCGACGGCGGCCGGATCGCCGCCGAACTCGCGCTTCCAGAAGCCCTCGGTGAGGATGGCCACCGGTGGCGCGACAGGTGAGGCGTCGGCCTGATGGAATCGGCGGCCATGGGCCACACGCATGCCCCAGACGTCGAAGAGATTCGGCGTGATCTGGTAGGCGCTTAGCCGCCGCGCGTCGCCGCGACCGGTCAGAGTGTAGGCCGACGGCTTGATTGCGGCGAGATTCACGAACACGCCGACGGTCGCGAAGTCGAGATAGTCGGCAGGCGAGATGTCGGCGCGATCGATGCGGCTCCTGCCGTCGACGCCGAAGATCCATGCGACACGCTCAGGCTCGGCGACCGGCACGGGGCGCAGCATCAACGCGTCGACCATGCTGAAGATCACGGCGTTCGCGCCAATCGCCAGACCGAGGGTCACCACAATAGTCAGGCTGAAGAGCGGCTGCCGCACCGCGAGACGCCACGCGAGTTTCAGGTTTCGAAGAAGTGCAGCCATCAGGACTCCTGCAGCTGGGGCCGGCGAGGGAGGCAAAGCCGACCGATCGGGCATGAAGACGCGCACGGTCTGCCGCCAGTACCACACGCGCGCGCGCGACAGGCCTTCGTCGCGGCACCGCGCATAGAAACCCTCCTCGAGATCCCCGAGCACGAACTCGGCCTCAGCAGCGCCCAGGCGCCAGGACACGAGCCGGATGGCGAACCGCGGCGGGCGCATCACGCATATCTTAGACGATGTCGAAGATAAAAGGTTGCGGCGGCCCCGTAGAATCGAAGCGATGGCCCTCTCCCCGCAGGATGCCGAGATCGTGCGCGCGTTCCGGCGCAACGCCGTGCACGTGCGCCAGGCCCTGCGCGCGGTTCAGGACGCCGAACACCAGGGCGTCAGCGTCGTGGACGGCTACATCCAGGACGCGGGATGGCTCGAGCGCTACAGGCGGCTGTCGACGCCGGTGCGCAGGGCCGCGATGGACAGCGACAAGGCGAGTCTCACACGCGCGCTG
>DATKDT010000097.1:0-13151 GCA_035512575.1 Vicinamibacterales bacterium
CGAACGCCCGAACGTGAGCGCCGCTAGCCCCGGCCACCACGCGATGAACCACGACACGAAGTGCCAGAGGTAGTTCGGATCCTCGGCGTGCGAGGTCCAGATGCCCGAGATCATGTAGAACGCCGCGCCGCCGAGAATGGCCGCCGCGAGGCCGCGCGCGATCCAGGAGGAGTTCGGCGTTCGGGAGTGCGCCGGGCCTGGTCTGCGCAGGACCAAGCTGTCGAAGGCAGCAAGTCCCATCCAGACTGCAGACCAGGCCATAAACATCGCCCCCCATCCCAGCACGCGCCACAGGGCATAGAACATCGCCGCGCCGAGCGCGCCGGCAACGATGCCGCCGGCGACGCCCATGCCGATGCGGCGCGACAGGTAGCCGAGAATCGCGCCGAGCGTGCCCATCAGGACGACGCCGTGCAGGACGCCGGCCAGCGGCGTGTGCCGGATGCCCAGCTCGAACCAGGCATAGTCGCCGGCGGTGGTCACCGCCGCCATCAGGAGCGCGCCAATCAGGGAAGGATGCATAGAGAGACTCCACCTACTGATGCTCGGGGCTTGGTCCGGTATTCCTCAGCGCCGCCGAGGCGAGTCGGGCCAAAGAGCGGTCCCTCCGACGTCCTTTTAACGGCGTCGCTGACGAACACCGGACACCGCCCCTGCGCCAGATCTACGCCGCGCTGGGCGCGAGCGGCAGGTCCGACGCGGCGGCGTGATTGTACATGCGAGCAGAGGTCGCCGAGCTACGCGACGCAGCGGCGGACCTGCCCGAGCGCCCTATCGCGCGGCGCGCCGCGGCGCGTGCGGCGCTAATGTAACAGGCCGAGCCCTGCTGCCGTAAACTCTCTCACTGTGACCCCCACCACCCGCGCCGGCCTGACGACCACCGAGTGGCTGATCTGCTTCATCGCGGCCCTCGGCTTCGCGTTCGACATCTACGAGATCCTGATGCTGCCGCTCATCGTGCGGCCGGCGCTGCTCGAGCTCACGGGCGCGGTGCCCGGCTCGCCAGAGTTCCAGATGTGGGTGGGGCGCCTCTTCTACATCCCCGCCTTCGCGGGCGGCATCTTCGGCCTGCTCGGCGGCTACCTCACCGATCTGTTCGGACGCCGCCGCGTGCTGACCTACAGCATTCTGCTCTACGCGTTCGGCGCGTTCTTCTCGGGCTTCGTGACGTCGATCGAATGGCTGCTGTTCTTCCGCTGCCTCGTGTTCATCGGCGTGTGCGTGGAGTTCGTCGCGGCCGTCGCCTGGCTCGCCGAGCTGTTCACCGATCCGCGGCGGCGCGAGAAGGTGCTCGGCTACACGCAGGCGTTCTCGTCGATCGGCGGCCTGCTCGTGGCCACCGCCAACGGCCTCGCCATCGCGTACGCCGCGTCGCTGCCCGCGCTCGACTGGTTCACGATCGGCGGCGGCACGGTGGCCGATGCGCACGCCCCCTGGCGCTACACGCTGATGTCGGGCGTCATCCCCGCCATCCCGCTGATCATCATCCGGCCGTTCCTGCCCGAGTCGCCCGCGTGGGCGCAGAAGCGCGCCGCCGGCACACTCAAACGGCCGTCGATTGCCGCGCTGTTCGCGCCAGACTTGCGCAAGACGACGATCGTCACGACGCTGATGTTCGCGATGTCGTACGGTGCGGCGTTCGGCGCCATCCAGCAGATTCCGCAGATCGTGCCCGGGCTCGCGGACGTGCGCACCGAGACGTCGGGCATGGCCCCGCCCGACGCGCGCCTCCACGAGCAGTCGGTGGCCGCCAACGTCACGAAGGTGCAGGAAATCGGCGGGCTCGCCGGACGCGTCGCCCTCGCCTTCCTCGCCCTCTACATCGTCGGCCGCCGGAAGCTGATTCGCGTGTTCCAGATCCCCGGGCTGATCGTCATGCCCCTCTGCTTCTGGTGGGCTGCCGGGCAGAGCACCGAGTGGCTGTCGATAGGCATCTTCCTCGTGGCGTTCATGACCGTGGCGCAATTCAGTTTCTGGGGCAACTATCTGCCACGGGTGTATCCGCTGCACCTGCGCGGCACGGGCGAAAGCTTCGCCGCCAACATCGGCGGCCGCATGATCGGCACGTCATTCGCGTGGCTGACGGCCTCGCTCGCGATCACCGCCAACCGCGCGGACGCGCCCGCCCGCGTCGCGCTCGTCGCCGGCGCCGTCGGCCTGTCGGTCTACATCGTCGGTTTCATCGCGTCGTTCTGGCTGCCCGAACCGACCACCGAAGACCTGCCGGAATAGCGGCCGATGGGCACGCACGTCACCTTCGGCGCAGGCTTGCTCGACGGGATCGGCGAGACCGCGGCGGGCCTGGGCTTCCGCCAGGCACTGCTCGTCTCCGATCCCGGCCTGCCCGGCCAGCGCGATCGGACCGCCGCGCTGCTGCTCAGAGCAGGGATCAGCGTCCATCTCTACGACCGTTTCGGCGTGAATCCCGATTCGGCGATGGCCGAGGCGGGCCGCGCCTTTGCCGCGCCGCTCGGCGTGGATTCGATCGTTGCCCTCGGCGGCGGAAGCGCGCTCGACGCGGCAAAAGCGATCAACTTCCTCGTCACCAATGGCGGCCGCATGCAGGACTACCGCGGCTATGGGAAGGCGCGCACGCCGCTGCTGCCGTCGATCGGCGTGCCGACGACGGCGGGGACGGGCAGTGAGGCGCAGAGCTACTGCGTGATTGCCGACGCGGAGTCGCACATGAAGATGGCGTGCGGCGATCCGTCGGCCGCGTTCCGCGCGGTGATTCTCGATCCGGATCTCACGGCGTCGGCGCCGAAGGCCGTGCGCGCGGCCGCCGGCATCGACGCCGCGGCGCACGCCATCGAGACGTGGGTGACGAAGCGCCGTTCGCCGGTGTCGCGCGTGCTGTCGCGCGAAGCGTGGAGGCTGATCGAGCCGGCGCTGCTGCCGTGCATCGAGGAGGATGACGGTGAGGCCGTGCGCACCGACATGCTGCTCGGCGCGCACCTGGCCGGCGCCGCGATCGAGGCGTCGATGCTGGGCGCCGCGCACGCCTGCGCGAATCCGCTGACCGCGCGTTACGGCACCGCGCACGGCGTGGCTCTCGGCATCCTCGTGCCGCACGTCGTCCGTTGGAATGCGGAGGTGGTGGGAAGCGACTACGACGAGCTGGGCGGCGCCGATCGCGTCGCGAAGCTGGTCGAAGATGCGGCGTCCGCCGCGGGATTTCCCTCGACGCTGCGCGAGCTTGGCGCGAAGGAAGAAGACATCCCCGACCTCGCCATGCTCGCCGCGACGCAGTGGACCGGCACGTTCAATCCACGAGAGCTGGGGATGGCGGGCGCGGCGGAAATCTACACGCTGGCGTACGGAAAATAGGGACAGACCCTATTTTTTACAATCCGCGCAGAAAATATATGAATTGTAAAAAATAGGGTCTGTCCCTATTTTCCGGCGAAGTACCGCTCAACCGTGGCCGCCTGCGGAGGCGGCGTGGCGAGCGAGACGGCCCACATGAGAATTGAGGAGCCTATTGTGGCCGCAACGACCGGCAGAAGTCCAAATATCGCGGTGCCGGTGGCCACGCGCGACAGGACGGGCATTCCGCCCACGCTCCAGGCGACGACTTCGCGGCCCGGCGGAGGCGCGGGCACCATGTTCTGGAACACCGCGACGCCGAGCACGATGAACGCCGTCCACAGGGCGACCGCGAGCGCGCCCCACTTGGTGCTGCGCCGCCAGAAGAGGGCGCCCACGAGCAGCGGCACCAGCGCCGCGTAGCCGGTAAAGGCGTACTGCACCGCCAGATCGAAGATCGACTGCGGCGCACGGATGGCAATCAGATACGCCGCCGCGGTCAGCACGATCACGAACGCGCGACCGGTCGCCACCTGCATCCGCTCGCCGAACCTCCGCTTGCCTCCGTAATACGCGAACACATCCTCGGTGAACATCGTCGACAGCGCGAGAATCTGCGAGTCGCTCGCCATGACGGCCGCCATGATGCCGGCGCCGAGCAATCCCGCCAGCCAGATCGGTGCATAGTGCTCGAGCAGCACGATCACCACATCGTCACCCGCGGCCTGCGGCCGCAGCGCCGCCCGATCCTCGGGCGTGACGCCGGGCGCCGCCATGGCCGCCCGCGCCTCGAGCTTCGCGTCGATCGCAGGCACCTCGCGCATGCCGTTGGCCGCCACGCCGAGAAACACGCACGGCAGCCAGATGGCCAGAATGCACAGTGGATAAAGGATGATCGTCCGCTTGAATTCGTTCATCCGCCGCGCCGTGAGACAGAAGATCGAGATGTGCGGGAAGGCAATCGTCGACAGCGGGATCAGCGTGTAGGCAAAGAAGTACCACGGCGAGATGCGCTCGCGCGTGAGCAGCCATGCGTCGGGCGACGCCGCAATGCGCTCCATCGCGCCGGCAAATCCGCCGCTGCGCCATCCGATGAAGAGCACCGCGGCCAGGCCGAACGACAGGAACAGCACGGTCTGAAACGCGTTGACGAATGCCGTGCCGCGCATCCCTCCCAGGAACACGTAGCTCATGACGACGAGCGCGACGATGGCGCCGCCGATCCAGTAGGGGACGGCGCCGCCGGAGATGGCGAAGATCGTGGCGCCGCCGCCCATCACGCCGATGATGATGTAGGGTACGAGCAGCGCCGCCTGCACCACGAAGATGAAGGTGCCGATGTGGCCGCAGTCCCAGCGATCGCGGTACATCTGCACCGGCGTGATGAAGCCGAAGCGCCGGCCGAGCGACCAGATGCGCGTGCCGAAGAGAAACAGGCACAGCGGAATGATGAAGGCTGAGGCCGACGCCATCAGGCCGAACGTCAGGATGCCGTTGCCGAACGCGTGGCCGGCGGAGCCGAGGATCGTGAAGGCCGTCATGTTCGTGCCGAACAGCGACAGCAGGAAGACGGCTGGGCCGAGCGAGCGGCCGGCAACGAAGAACTCCTCGGCGTCGGGCTTCCGCTCGTACTTTCTGAACGCGAAGATGCCGATGTAGAGGACGATCGCGAGATAGGCGAAGACGATCAGGGCGGCGGTCATCCTTCAGTTCCAGTGCTCAGTTCGTCCGGCCAGGCGAATTTAACCAGCGCCCACATCAGGCCGGTGCAGGCGACGCAGTAGGCGGCGTGATAGAAGAGGCCGATCGGCAGCACGCCGAAGACGAGCCGCGCGTCGCGCCAGAACCAGAAGTCCTGGTGCAGCAGGTAGAGCGCCGCCGCCGAGAGCGCGAGGATCCACGAACGCATGGCCGAGCAGTGTATCGCAGCGGTCGTTCCGCGCTCAGGGCCGCGCGAAAGGGCTCCGGTGCGATGGCCGGCATTCCGCCGCGCCGGCGGGGCGAGTCGTGCCAAAGAGCGGTCCCTCCGACGTCTTTTTTACGCCGTCGCGTCAGAACGCCGGACACCGCACCTGCGCGCGTGCCGATCAGCGGCCGCGCTGAGCGCGAGGTGTAGGTCTGACGCGGCGCCGTGCTTGTACATGCGAGCAGAGGTCGTCGAGCTACGCGGCGCGGCGGCAGACCTACCCGAGCGCCCTATCGCGCGGCCGGACGCCTTGACCACCGGCCCGTACCCACATACCCACCGCAGCTATACTGCTGCCCATGCACTGGATCATGTTTGCGGTCGGCGCGGCGCTGTCGTGGGGGCTCTATGGGCCGATGATGCATCAGGGACAGGTGAAGCTCGGGAGCCCGTTCCGCGCGCTGCTGTGCGTCGGCGCGGCGTACTTCCTCATCGGCGTCATCGTCCCCGTCATCGCGCTGGCCTCGCAGGGCCAGCTCACCGTGCGCGGCTGGAACATGGACGGGATCATCGGCGCGTCGGCGGCCGGGGCGCTCGGCGCGCTCGGCGCCGTCTGCATCATCTATGCGTTCCGCGCGGGCGGCGTGCCGGCCTACGTGATGCCGCTGGTGTTCGGCGGCGCGCCCGTCATCAACGCCGTCTACACGATGTGGCTGCATCCGCCCAGAGTGCCGCCCAACCCGCTGCTCTACGTCGGGATGCTGATGGTCGGCGCCGGCGCGGCGATGGTGCTGTATTACAAGCCTTCGGCATGATCGTTCAGGGGTTCGGGGGTTCGGAGGTTCGGGGGTTCGCTTGTGTCGCTCGCGCCGTGGCGCTCGCGACTTTGATTACGGCGCCGGCCGCGGCGCAGACGCTTGCGCCGCGCCCTTCGCTGCAGGCCGTGAAGGTGGCGCAGGCGCCGGAGGTTGACGGGCGCATTGCCGGCGATCCGGTCTGGGACGCCGCGCCGGCAGGCGGAGACTTCACACAGGTCGAGCCAGTCGAAGGCGCGCCCATGTCTGAACGCACGGAAGTGCGCGTGGTCTACACCGACACGACGCTCTACATCGGCGTCATCGCCTTCGATCGCAATCCCTCCGGCATCGTCTCGGCCAACCCGAAGCGCGACGGCGCGCTCGACCAGACCGACAGCATCCGCCTGATTCTCGACACGTATCGCGACAGGCAGAGCGGCTTCGTGTTCGGCACGAGCCCCGCGGCACTCGAGTACGACGCGCAGGTGGTCAACGAGGGACAGGGCGGCAACTTCATGTCGGGCCAGGCCGGCGGGTCGGGCGGCGGGTTCAACATCAACTGGGACGGCACGTGGCGCGTCGCCACGGCCGTCACCGAGGACGGATGGAGCGCGGAGTTCGCCATCCCCTTCCGCACGCTGCGCTACCCCGACGCGCCCGATCAGCGCTGGGGCTTCAACGTGCAGCGCACGATCCGCCGGCGCAACGAATCGGGATTCTGGGCCGAGATGCCGCGCCAGTACGACCTCAATCGCCTGTCGATGGCCGGCGAGCTCACGGATCTGCAGATTCCGCACCAGCGCAACCTGAAAATCTTTCCGTACGTGCTGGGGCTCGCGCGCAACGAGATCGGCGCGAACCGCACCGTCACGAAAGGCGAGATCGGCGCCGACGTGAAGTACAGCGTGACGCCGAGCCTGACGCTCGACGTGACCGTCAACACCGACTTCGCGCAGGTCGAAGTCGACGAACAGCAGATCAACCTCGATCGCTTCACGCTGTTCTTCCCCGAGAAGCGGCCGTTCTTCCTCGAGAACGCCGGACTGTTCAGCGTCGGCAGCCCCGGCGAGGCGGAGATCTTCTTCAGCCGCAGCATTGGCATCGGCCCGCGCGGCGAGCCGATCCCAATCCTCGGCGGCGCGCGACTGTCGGGCCGTCTCGGCGGCGCCACCATCGGCCTGCTCAACATGCAGACCGATGAAGTGGACAACGTCGCGGCGCCGGCGAATTTCACCGTCGCCCGTGTCAGGCGCGACCTGCCGAATCGATCGGCGCTCGGCGCGATGTTCGTCAACCGGCAGGACACCGGATCGCGCGCGCTGGACGACGCGCACAATCGTTCGGTGGCGGTGGACGGCCGCTGGGGCATCGGCCGGTACGGCCTGATCTCGGGCTTTGCCGCCAGGACGTTCACGCCCGGCGCCGATGACTCGCAGGCGGCGTTTCAGATTTCGGCGCAACGCACGGCGCCGTCATGGGATCTGATCGCCAGCTATACGGAGACCGGACGCGACTTCAATCCGGCCGTCGGCTTCCTGAGCCGCCGCAACGGATGGCGCAAACCCGACTTCCTCACGATGCACCGCATCCGGCCGGGAGACTTCATCGGCATCCAGGAGCTGCGCCCGCACATCTCGTATCGCGGCTACTGGAACCAGGACGGCTTTCAGGAGACGGGCTACGCGCACTTCGACAATCACTGGGAGTTCAGGAGCGGCTGGGAAGTGCACACCGGCGTGAATCTCACGCGCGAAGGCGTGCTGCGCGCGTTTCCGCTCAGCGGCGTGACGGTGGCGCCGGGCACGTACGATCATCGCGAGATCCAGATCGTGGGCTTCACGCCGCGGTCGAAGCCGTTGACGTACAGCAACCGGTTCATCATCGGCGGGTTTTTCGGCGGCGATCGCGTGTCGCAGTCGCACACGGTGCGGCTGCGCGCGGGCGACACGTTTACGGGCGAGCTGACCTGGTCGCGCAATGACGTCGACCTGCCGCTCGGCAGCTTCGTCACGAACCTGCTGCGCACGCGCGTCAGCTACTCGTTCACGCCGCGCGTGTTCCTGCAGAGCCTGGCGCAGTACAACGACGCGGCGCGCCTCTGGTCGCTCAACGCCCGATTCGGCTGGCTCCAGAACGCCAACACCGGCCTCTTCATCGTCTACAACGACACGCAGCTGACCGACGACGTCTTCGAGCCCGGCCAGGGCCCGCGGTTCGGCGACAAATCCGATCGCTCGCTCACGATCAAGATCAGCAAAGTGATCGACCTGCTTCGCTAAGTTCGGGGGTTCGGGGGTTCGGAGTTCGGATGTTCGCTTGTCTGGTTCGCTGTTAAGCAACGGCCGCCGAGCGCAACGGCGCGAGGCCGGCCACAAGCGAACTTCCGAACCCCGAACTTCCGAACTACCGAACCTTCCTGTCCCCGATCACCCAGAGATGCCCGGACGTGCGCAGGAACAGCTGGCCTTGCGAGACCGCGATGCTGCTGAGGCAGTAGTCGTTCATCGCGTTCTCGGCGACGAGCTCGAATTTCGGGCCGGCGGTGTAGACCGACGTCAGCCCGTCTTCGCTCGTCACGTAGATGTGGCCGTCGGCGAGCACCGGCGACGCGCTGTAGGTGCCGGGCGGCAGGCGCTCGGGGCCGTAGACGACGGCGCCGGATTTCAGATCGAGGGCGAAGGCCGCGCCGTTGTCGCGGACGACGTAGAGCAGCGTGCCGTCGGTGACCGGCGTCGGCACGTCGGGACCCTGATCGAACGACCAGAGCGTGGGCGGCGTCGCGGCGCCGCGCTCGCCGACGTTGAGCGCCAGCATCGGGCGCACGCGCGTCGGCGCGATCACGATGTCCCTCCACACGATCGGCGAGGCGACGATGCGGTAAGCGCCGTTGTTCTGGGGGTTGAGTCCGTCGACACGCCAGAGCTCCTTGCCCGACGCGGGATCGTGGCCGGTGACGACGTCGCCGCCGGTGATCACGATCTCGGAAGCGTTGCCGCGGCGGACGAGCGCAGGCGTCGTGTAGGCGTCGGGCGATTCGCGGATCGCGTTGGTCGGCCGCTCCACCTTCCACTTGGTCTTGCCCGTGGCGCCGTCGATGCGCAGCAGGTACGACGGGTCGTCGGTCTTCATGCCGTGCAGCACGGGCACGATCAGGTCGCCGTCCATCAGCAGCGGCGACGAGGCATATTCCCAGTTGAGGCCGAACGCGCCGTAGTCCTTCTGGATGTCGCGCGCCCACTTCTCGCTGCCGGCGAAGTCGAACGCCTTGAGCACGCCGACGCCGGTCATCACCCACACGGTGCGGCCGTCGGTGACGGGCGAGGGGGACGACATGTTCTGCTTGCGGCCCTGCTTGTTGCCGCCGGCAATGGGGCGCTTCCAGACGATGTCTTTCTTGTTGCGGTCGACGGCCCACAGCTCGAGGTCGCCGGTGAATTCGCCGGTGGCGACGTTGAGGAAGACGCGGTCGCCCCAGATGATGGGCGTGGCGCCGGTGCGCGAGGGCGTCGCCAGCTTCCAGGCGATGTTTTCGGTTGGCGACCACGTGCGCGGCAGGCCCGTTTCGGCGCTGACGCCGTTGAGCTGGGGCCCGCGCCACTGCGGCCAGTTGCTGGCGGACACCGCGGCCGAGGCGGCGAGGACGGCAAGGGCGGCGAGAGCGAGTGACGGTCGGCGCATTGGTGGTCTCCTGAAGGCAGATTACAATACGGGCCTTCATTTCGTTTCATCTGAAGTCGACGCCCGAACGCCGCCCGTGCTCCGGTGCGGTGTCCGGACATTCCGCCGCGCCGGCGGGGCGAGTCGGGCCAAAGAGCGGTCCCTCCGCTCTCTTTTTTACGCCGTCGCTGCAGAACGCCGGACACCGCACCTGCGCGCGGATCGGCGGCCGCGATGCGCGCTCGGGCAGGTCCGGCGCGGCCTCGCGGAATTGTAGATCTCAGATCTGTGATTGACGATTCATTGCAGATCTAAGATCTCAGATCTGCAGTCTTCAATGAATCTGCAATCTCAGATCGTAGATCTGCAATTCCCGATCATGATCGCAGTACAGCAGCGACGGCTGGCCTATGGGGGCGCCGGGCGGCGGCGGCGGAAGCGTGGACGGGCGCACGGGCTCCATCGGGCGCTCGATGAAGCGCTTGATGTCGGACGCCAGCTGCAGGTGGTGCGCGCGCACCGCCGCGGCGCTGCTTGCCAGTGCGGTCGCCCTGCCGCTCTGCGCGCCAAGGGCAGTCAGCGCCTGCAGCGCCTCGGCTTTCACCTGCGGCATGTCGGCATTCCCCGCCAGCGCGATCAGCTGATTGACGACCACCGCCTGCACGGCGCGGGCGATCTCGGCATGGTACGAATCCGCGACGGGCGTCTTCGGGAACGTCGACTCGACGATGCGGTCGATGACGTCGCTCAGGCCCGGCAGCGACGGATCGATCGCGTGCTGCGCGATCAGGCGCGCGGCGCGCGAGGCGGTGAGGACTTGCGACAGCGCGTGCTGCGCCGCGACCATCGCCGGCGTGATGGGATCGAACGCACCGCCGGTGAAGCGCGGGAAGAGCTCGCGGCTGCGGCCGTAGCCGCTCGGCCGCGGCGGGATGCGATCGAGCAGCGCCTTCGGCAGCGCGAGCTCGGACGGCCGGATGGTCGACAGAATCGCGTCGAGCGCGGCACGCTGCTCGGCGGCGCTCACCCACTTCACCGGATCGGGCGCCGGATAGCCGCGCAGCGCATAGGTGTAGCGCTGGCCGCCGATGGCCGACGCCGTCGCCTCGACCTGATAGCGGTGATGCAGGTAGAGCGGCACGAGCGTCTCCTCGAGCGTCGCCAGCGGCATGCCGCGCTGAATGGCGTTCTCGCCGAACCGCTGCAGCGCCGTGCGCCGCACCTGCAGCATGCGTTCGAGCTCCGTACTCATGTCATGGCCGAGCGCCCACTGGTCGGCCTGCGGCGTGAGGTCGGCGTCCTGATTCGTCATGAAGCGAAGATCCTTCGCTTCCGCCTCCGCGATGATCCTGTCGAGCGCCGCCTTCTGCTGCGCCTGCGGCATGTTCTCCGGAAAGTCGGCGTAGCCCCAGCGCACCGCCACCTTGTCCCACTCGCCGATGCGATCGGCATACGCGCTGGTCAGGTCGATCGTGCCATCGGGACGCAGCTGCACGAACGGATGCGGGTAATCCATCACGGAGATCTGGCCTGACGGGTGGTTGTAGTACTGGTGCGCGATGCCAATCGTGTGGCCGATTTCGTGCGCGGACAGCTGCCGCAGGCGCGCGAGCGCCATGCGCGCGAGCTCGGGCGGCGTTTCGGTGCCGTTCGCGTAGGGCGACAGCAGGCCCTCCGCGATCATGTAGTCCTGCCGCACGCGCAGCGATCCCAGCGTGACGTGCCCCTTGATGATTTCGCCCGTGCGCGGATCGGTGACCGACGCGCCGTAGCTCCAGCCGCGCGTCGACCGGTGCACCCACTGGATCACGTTGTAGCGGACGTCGAGCATGTCCGCGCCTTCCGGCATGATTTCCACCTGGAACGCGTTGCGATAGCCGGCCGCTTCGAACGCCTGGTTCCACCAGCGCGCGCCGTCAAGCAGCGCCGACCGGATCGGCTCGGGCGTGCCGCGATCGAGGTAGTACACGATCGGCTCGACCGCCTCGCTCACGGCCGCGCGCGGATCTTTCTTGTGCAGGCGATGACGGTTGGCGAAGCGCTTGACCATCGGCTGGCCCAGCGGCGTCGAGTAGTCGGCGTACCTCAGGCCGAAGAAGCCCGACCGCGGATCGTACTCGCGCGGCTCATACCCAGGCTCGGGCAGCTCGACGATGGAGTGATGCAGCCCGAGCGTGATGGCCTGGGCCGACGGCGCGACGTCATTGATGCGGCCGCCCTGCTGGCCCGGTCCGGGGCCCGGCGTGTCGGTGACGAACGTCAGCATGACGTCCATTTCGGTGTTCTTCGGGAAGCCCTTCGTGCGCTCCATGTTGACGGCGCTACGCGATCGGTCGAGGCGATAGGTCGCCGGGCGCAGGCGCGCGACGACGCCGTGGGTGTCGCGCAGGAGAAAATCGGTGAGCTCCACGAGAATTCTCCCATCCGATTCGGCGGCCGCCGTGAATCCCCAGAGCGTCGACGTCGCGAAGGCCTCCTGCAGCGCGCGCGTCTCGTACGGGTTGTCGGTGGTCACCCGGTAGTCGTAGTTCGGCTGCACCATGAGGATTTTCGGGCCCACGCGCTCGAACCGCACGGCCGCCGTGCCGCCAAGCTGGCCGCGATCGAGGCCGATGTCGTTCGACCCCAGGCCCGCCGACAGCGACGAAACGTAGAGCACCTCCTTGCCGAGCGCCGGAATCTCCATCCACAGCGTGCCGGCCGCAGCGTCCCAGTAGAGCGGGAAGTAGCCGTCGATTTTCGTAAAGCCTTTGGTCTTGTCGTCGATCGAGGGCAGCTTGCCAGGCGCCGGCTTCGCGGCCTGGGGCGGCTCGGCCGCCGGCGGCGGCGTGTCCTGCGCGGCGGCGAAGGACGGAATCAGCGTGAAGGCGACGAGCAGAGCGGCGGCGCGGAGGAATCTCGACATGCGCGTCATCTTAGATCAGCGGCCGCCGATCGGCCGCGCGCCTGCTCCGGTGCGGTGTCCGGCATTCCGCCGCGCCGGCGGGGCGAGTCGGGCCAAAGAGCGGTCCCTCCGCTCTCTTTTTAACGCCGTCGCGGCAGAACGCCGGACACCGCACCTGCGCATGCAATCAGCGGCCGCGCTGAGCGCTCGGGCAGGTCCGGCGCGGCGCCGTGCTTCGGGTTCGGATCGATTTACCATTTACAATCCGCCCCCCGAGCTCCGCGGCGCGGCGACGGACTTGCCCGAGCGCCCCTGTCGCGCGGCCGGGGCCTGCCGACGGAGGGCAAGCTGACGCTCAGGATCCGATCGCTACGACGCCCCCGAGCGTCCTGATGTACATCGTCCCGTTGGAAATCGCGGGCGTCGACATGATCACTTCGCCGACCGGGTTCTTCGCGATCTCGAGATACGTGGCGCCGGCCTTGACGACGAAGACGTCGCCGTCCTCGCTGGTGAAGTAGAGACGGCCATCGGCCGCCACGGGCGATGCCGAGAACGCGCCGCCGCCGCCGACGCGCGCGCGCATCACGCGCTCGCCCGT
>DATKDT010000098.1:0-44242 GCA_035512575.1 Vicinamibacterales bacterium
TGTCAGCGCTCCCAAACGTGATCCCGCTCGGCACCACGTTCACGCCGGCGATCTGCGCGCTGGGCAGCGGCACGTTCGGGCCGTTCTGCGCGACGAACAGGGCCAGCGGCAGGTTGATTTCGCCGGCGCCCATTTCGATCAGGCCGGCGCCTTCGATGGGGGAGGCGGTCAGCTGAAGCGCGATCTTGATTTGCGCGGGCGTCAGCGACGGCGCGGCTTCGAGCAGCAGCGCGGCGGCGCCAGAAACAACGGCCGCCGACATGCTCGTGCCGCTCATTTCGAAGCGGCCGTTGTCGCCTCGACCGCTCGCCTGGCGCTCCGGATAGCCGTTCCACAAGGTCGAACCGGAAACGCCTGCGGCGACGATGCGATTGGCCGGCGCGATGACATCCGGCTTGATCATGCCGTCCGGATACGTCGGGCCGCGCGAGCTCCACGTCGCCACCGTGTCGTCGCCCAGAAACGCCGTGCCGCGCGTGTTGGCGCCGCCCACCGTCAGCGCCGACGGCGCCAGACCGGGCGAGACGATGCCCCCGATGATCATCCGGCCATCGTCCGTCTTGCCAAAGTTGCCGGCCGAGGCCACGACGAGCATGCCGGCCTGCACGGCGCGATCGACCGCCTGCACGAGCGGGTCGTCGGCCGAGTTTTCCTGCGGCGCGGCGCCGAGCGAGAGGTTGATGACGTGCAGCTGATAGCGCGCGCGGTTGGCAACGGCCCAGTCGATGGCGTCGATGACATCCGCCACGGTGCCGCGGCCGTTCTCGTCGAGCACGCGCAGGTTGACGAGATGCGCGCCCGGCGCCATGCCGCGCAGGCCGCCGCTGCCTTCCTCTCTGCCCGCAATGATGCTCGCCACGTGCGTGCCGTGGCCGTACTCGTCGCCGGCGCCCCTGCCGGCGCGGCCGCCCTCGATGAAGTCGAGGCTCGCCACCACCTTGCCCGCAAGCGACGAATGACGCGCAATGCCCGAGTCGATCACCGCCACGCCAATGCCGCGGCCCGTGAAGCGCGCGCCTTCATCCTTCGACGCGCCATGCAGCTGGTCGGCGCCCGTCGCCTGCACCGCCACCGCCATCGTGCTGCCAATGACGTGATTACCGGAAAGATGGGGAACGTCGGGATCCGCCGCGAGCGCGCGGAGGGATTCCGCGTCGACCTCGAGCACCGCGCCGCGCGAGAAGTGCCGCTTGATGCGCGCGCCATGCTTCGCGGCAAGCCGCTCGATCGCGCCAGGCAGGAGACGATCGATGATGATGTCCGTGGTGCCGCTGCCGGCGCCGGCGGCAAGCCGCGCCTCGAGATCGCGCGAGAGCTTCGCGCGGCCCTGAGCCTCAGCGTGCGGCGCGGCAAGTGCGAGAAGCGCAACCGCCGCGGCCGCAAGAAAGTACCAGGGCCGCCGCGCGCGAGTCGCGGGCATCTCCGGTGCTGGAATCATCGTGAGCATGCGCATGTGTTCGAAGTTTCTGAAGTCGGGTAGCTGCTTCAACCTGCGCTAAGGCACGCGGAGTGCCATGGCTGAGCATCGGCGGCGTCGATGTGACACAAAGGGACTATCGATGGCAGAAACTGCAATCTGGAGGGTGGCGAGGCCGCAAGTGACCTGTTTGCAGGAACTTGAACGACCTACAAAATCGGTCAACCCGTTGGCCAGCGGCCAGTTGACGTGGTTTTGGGTAACAACTACCCGAGAATCCCGAGTAATCTGCGGTTCCTGTATACGGGCCAACGCACGGGCCAGGTGGGCAATTTTTGGCTAGATTCTTCAAACTCCTTGCGGCAATTGCGCTTGTCGCCATTCTGACCTTCGGCCTCTGGGCCTGGTGGCAGCGCAGAAACGTGCAAGCCCCCGACGCCGCCCCCATTGTCGCCACCCTCCGCACCGAGCCCGAAAGCTTCAACCGGCTGGTCAGCGCATCAGCCGCCGTCGACGTCATCACCAACCTCATTCACGCGCCGCTCATCAAGGTGGATCGGCAGACCGGCGAGCCGATGCCGTGGCTCGCGGAGCGCTGGGACACGCTCAGCCCCACGAGCTATCGCCTCCATCTGCATCGCAGCGCCCGCTTCTCCGACGGCACGCCGTTCACCGCCGCCGACGTGGCCTTCACCTTCCGCGCGGCGTACGACGAGCGCGTGAACAGCGCGCTCGGCAACGGCCTGCGCGTGGCCGGCATGCCGCTGACGGTGACGGTCGAAGACAACAACACCGTGCGGATCGATTTCCCCGCGGAATACGGCCCCGGCCTCGCCATCCTCGACGCGCTGCCGATGCTGCCGCGCCACAAGCTCGAAGAGGCGCTCGCCGCCGGCCGCTTCGCCGAGGCCTGGGGCGCGTCGGCGCCCATCGACACGGTCGCCGGCCTCGGCCCCTTCGTCGTGCGCGAGGTGCGCGCCGGCGAGTCGATGACGTTCGCGCGCAACCCGCAGTACTTCCGCCGCGACCAGCTTCCCTCAGACGATCTCGCCGACCTCCTCGTCGTCCGCGTCGTCCCCGATCAAAGCGCCGAGATGGTGCAGCTCGAGTCGGGCGCCGCCGACCTGGTGACGAGCGGCCTGCGCGCCGAAGACATGGCGTCGTTCCGATCGCTCTTGCAGCAGGGACGCGTCACGCTCTACGACGTCGGCGTGGCCATCGATCCGAACGCGCTCTGGTTCAACCTGAAGCCGGGCGCGCCGCAGTCGCTCGAGCGGCCGTGGCTGCAGCGCACCGAGCTGCGGCAGGCCATCTCGCGCGGCGTCAGCCGGCAGCGCATCATCGACACGGTGTTTCTCGGCGCCGCCGAACCGGTGCTGACGCCGGTGACGCCGGGCCACGGCGCCTGGCACGCCGCCGACGTGACGCCGCCCGCGCACGACGCGGCCGAGGCCGGACGCCTGCTCTCGGCCCTCGGCCTCGTGGACCGCAACGGCGACGGCATCCGCGAGGATCGCCGCGGCCGCCCGGCCCGCATCGCGCTGCTCACACAGCGCGGCCACACCATCCGCGAGCGCATGGCCGCCATCATCCAGGAGGATCTCCGCCGTATCGGCCTCGCCGTCGACATCGTCGCCCTCGAAACCGGCGCGCTCATCGCGCGCATCGGCAGCGGCGACTACGACGCGGTGCTGTTCGGGCTGCAGGCCAGCTCGCCGGATCCGTCCCTGAATCTCGACTTCTGGCTGCCGAGCGGCACGTTCCATCTGTGGAATCCCGCGCAGCCCGCGCCGGCCACCGGCTGGGAGGCCGAGATCGCGGCGCTGATGGACCGCGTCGCGCACTCGGCGGATCAGGAGGACCGGCACCGCGCGTTTCACGACGTGCAGCGCATCTTCGCAAGGGAGCTGCCCGCCATCTACTTCGCGGCCCCGCGCGTGGTGATTGCCACCAGCGCGCGCCTCACCGGCGTGAAGCCGGCCGTGCCGCTGCCGCACGTGCTGTGGATGCCCGAGGCGCTCGGCACGAAGCGGTAGAATCGCTCACCCCTGTGAGCGTGCTTCGCGCCTTCCGCAAGATCGCCGCCGCGCTGCTGTTCGTGGCGCTCGTGTCGACGGCGGCGCTGATCCTCGCGCGCCGGGCGCCGGGCGACTACACCGACACGCTGCGCGCCGCGCGCCTCTCGGAAGACGTCATCGCGCGCGAGCGCGAACGCCTGCACCTCGATCGCTCTTTGCCCGATCTCACGCGCATCTGGCTGACCGGCCTCGCGCGCCTCGACCTCGGCACGTCGTACCGCTTCGCGCGCCCGGTGACCTCCTTGATCGCCGAGCGCGCGCCGCGCACGCTCGCGCTGGTGTCGGCGGCCGTGCTGCTCGCGATTGCCGGCGCCCTGCTCTGGGGCACCTGGCTCGTGCATGCGCGCCGCCCTGTCCGCATGGTCCTTTCGGCGGCCGCCACCACCGCGCTCTCGCTGCCCTCCATCGTGATCCTGTTCGCGCTGCTGCTCGGGGCCGCGAAAGCCGGCTGGCTGGCGCAGGCCGGGCACGGCATGGTGATTCCGCTTCTCGGCATCCTCGCGCTGCTGCTGCCGGCCGCCGGCGGCCTCGCGCGCGTGCACGAACAGGCGCTGCGCGAGGCGCTCGCCGAGCCGTGGGCGCTGGCCTCCACCGCGCGCGGCGTGAGCGCCGGCGTCCTCGTCTGGAAGCTCGCCATGCGCATCGCCGCCACGCGCGTCATCTCGGTCATGCCGCTCGTCGCCGCCAACATCCTCGGCGCGTCGCTGCTCGTCGAGGTCGTCACGGGCTGGGCGGGCATCGGCAGGCTGATGCTCGACGCGCTCGTCGCGCGCGACGTGTTCCTGGTGGCGGGATGCACCGCCGCGATCACCGCCGCGATTGCCGCGCTCGCGCTCGCCTCCGACGCGCTCGTCGCCGCGCTCGATCCGCGCATCAAGTCCATCGAGGCCCTCGAAACCGCGGAGCCCGCGCGATGATCGCCCGCCGCGCCGGAGCCGCGCTCGCCGTTCTCCTGCTCCTGCTGATCGCGCTCGGCGATCGCGTCGCGCCCAACAGCTCGATGCAGCAGTTCCCCGACAGCGCCTGGGCGCCGCCGATGCCGCTGCGCGCCTCGGGCGGCGATCTGTTCGCGCATCCGCTGCGGCTCGACGACCGCCTCGCGCGCACGTTCAGCGAAGACACCTCGCGCCGCATCGACGTCGACCTCTTCGCGCGCGGCCGCCTCATCGCCGCCGACCCCGCCGCCGCCGATCCCGTGCTGCTGCTTGGCGCCGACGCGCTCGGCCGCGACATCCTCGCGCGCGTGGCCGGCGCCGCACGCTGGTCGCTCGGCGTCTCGGTCACCGGCGCGCTCCTCGCGCTCCTCGTCGGCGCCCTCCTCGGCGCCGTCGCCGCCGGCGGCGGACGCCTCGCCGACCGCGTCGTCGTATCGATGTCCACCGGCCTTGCCGCGCTGCCGGTCGTCTACATCGTCCTCGCGCTCCGCGCGGCGCTGCCGCTCGTGATGACGCCCGGCCAGGTGTTCGCGGCGCTCGCGCTGCTGTTCGGCCTCGTCGGCTGGCCGCTCACCGCGCGCGGCGTGCGCGGCATCCTGCTGCGCGAGCGCGCGCTCGACTA
Organism: Vicinamibacterales bacterium; assembly: GCA_035512575.1. Taxonomy (GTDB): domain Bacteria; phylum Acidobacteriota; class Vicinamibacteria; order Vicinamibacterales; family SCN-69-37; genus JALYRV01. Next base: position 5,053 of record DATKDT010000098.1, read on the forward strand.
CGCCGAAGCGGCCCGCGCCGCCGGCGCGTCGCGCATGCGCCTGATGTTCGTCCACCTGCTGCCCGCGGCGTCCGGCTTCCTCGTCACGCAGTTCCTCATCCTCGTGCCCGGCTTTCTCATCTCCGAAGTCACGCTGTCGTTTCTCGGCCTCGGCTTTCCCGAGCCGACGCCGAGCTGGGGGACGATGCTGCAGGATGCGAGCAACGTGCGGGTGATGGCCGAGGCGCCGTGGATGCTGGCGCCGGCCGCCGCCCTCGCGCTCACGTCCGTCGCGCTGCACCTGGCCGCCGGACCGCGCGAGGACCAATTGACACTCTTCAGCCGCGCCCGATAGGCTCGCTTCCGTGCCTCCATTGAATCTCGCCGGCGTCTTTCCGCCGATGCCCACGCCGTTCAAGCCGGACGAGTCGGTCGATCCCGCCGCGCTGCGGCACAACATCACCCAGGTCCTCCGCGCACCGCTCCGCGGCATCGTCGTCCTCGGCTCGAACGGCGAAGCGCCGCTGGTGAATGACGATGACTCGGTGCGGATGATAGAGGCGGCGCGCGAGGCGGTGCCGCGCGACCGTGTGCTGATTGCGGGGACGGGACGCGAGTCGACGCGTGAGACGATCCGGTTCACGCGCCGCGCGGCGGAAGCCGGCGCCGACGCCGTGCTCGTGCGCACGCCGTCGTTCTTCAAGGCGCAGCTGACCGCCGCGGCGTTCACGCGGCATTACACCGACGTGGCCGACGCCTCGCCCGTGCCGGTGCTCCTCTATAACTACAGCGCGATCACGGGCGTCACGCTGCATCCGGAGGCCGTGGCCGCGCTCGCGCAGCACGCCAACGTCGCCGGCATGAAGGAGTCGGGCACCGACGAGGCGCTGATCGCCGCATACGGTGCGCACGCCTCGCCGTCATTCCGCCTGCTTGCCGGCACCGTCACGGCGCTGCACGCGTCGGTGGCCGCAGGCGCCACCGGCGCCATTCTCGCCTCCGCCGTGGTCGCGCCCGCACATTCGGTGGAGCTCTTCGAGCTGCTGACATCCGGCCGGTTGACCGCCGCCCGCGCGCTGCAGTCGCGCATCGTCGCGCTCAACAAGTACGTCACGGCGACGTACGGCGTCGCGGGCCTGAAGATCGCGCAGGACCTGGTGGGACAGCGCGGCGGCCTCGCGCGGCTGCCACTGCTGCCGGCGCCGCCCGAGGCGCGCGACGCCATCGCCACCGCGCTTGCCGCATTGGAGAACCCGTAGTGCTTCCGTCCACACCGCGCCTGCTCCTCGGTCCCGGCCCCAGCCCCGTGTCGCCGCGCGTCATGCAGGCCATGACCGCGCCGCCGCTGTCGCATCTCGATCCCGACTTCGTGACGATTCTCGACGACGTGCGCGCGCGTCTCGGGCGCGTGTTCCAGGCGGGGGAAGGATGGTTCACCCCCGCGATCTCGGGCACCGGCACGAGCTCGATGGAAGCCGCGATCTCGAACACCGTCACCACCGGCATGCGCACCGCCGTGGTCGTCAACGGCTACTTCGGCGATCGGCTCGCGCAGATGCTCGACCGCTTCGGCGCCGAGGTGCATCGGATCGAAGGCGAATGGGGGCGCGCCATTCCGGCGGAATTCGTCGAGCGCGCGATTGGCGAACGGGATGTCGAATTGCTCGCCGTCGTCCACGCCGAGACGACGACCGGCGCGCTCAATCCGGTCGACGACATCGCGCCGATGCTGCGCGGCCGCGGCATCCCCTTCATCGTCGACTGCGTGACCTCGCTTGGCGCCGTGCCGGTGGACGCGGCAGGGTGGGGCGCGGCCGTCTGCTACAGCTGCTCGCAGAAAGGGCTCGGCGCGCCCTCGGGCCTCGGCCCCATCGCCTTCAAGCCAGTGTCCAAACGGGCGCAGGCTCCGCGCAGCTTCACCTTCGATCGCCAGCTGCTCGAAGGTTTCTGGATCGATCGGAAATATCACCACACCATTTCGGCCCCGCTCATCTACGCGCTGCGCGAGGCGCTCACCGAGGTCGAAGAGGAAACGCTCGAGGCGCGCTGGGCGCGGCACCGGCAGGTGCACGACGCGCTCGTGCGCGGGCTCGCAGCCATGGACATCACGCTGCTGCCGCCCGAAGGCGAGCGCATCCCCAGCCTCAACGCCATCGTCGTGCCCGACGGCGTCGACGAGGCGGCCGTGCGGCGCGCGCTGCTGACGCGCCACAACATCGAGATTGGCGGCGCGCTCGGCCCGCTCACGGGCCGCATCTGGCGGCTGGGCCTGATGGGATCGGGCGCCACGCTCGAAAACGTCGAGATTTTCCTCGAGGCCTTCCGCGAGGTCCTCGAGCGGTAGTCCGTGGTACGCGCGTTGCAGTCGGGCTGGCAGAGGTACCATGCCTGCCAATCCATTTCGCACTGCCGCCGCCGCCGTCCTCTTTGCGTCGGTCCTGACCGCCTGCGCCACCAACCCCGTCACCGGGCGGCGCGAGCTCGCGCTGATGAGCGAAGCGCAGGAGATCGAGCTCGGGCGCCAGACCGACGCCGAAATCCGCAAGACGATGGGGCTGTACAACGACCCCGAGCTGCAGCGCTACGTGCAGCAGATCGGCCTCAAGCTCGCCGCGTCGTCCGAGCGGCCGCACCTTCCGTGGTCATTCGCCGTCGTCGACTCGCCGGCCATCAACGCATTTGCGGTGCCGGGCGGCTTCATCTATCTGACGCGCGGCATCCTGCCGTTTCTGGATGACGAGGCGGAGCTCGCGGGCGTGATCGGCCACGAAATCGGCCACGTGACGGCGCGCCACACCGTGGCGGCGTACTCGCGGCAGACGGCCGCCGGCGTCGGCCTTGGCGTGCTCGGCATCTTCATTCCCGCGGTGGGGCAGGCGGCGCCGATTGCGGAAGTGGGCCTCGGCGCGCTCTTCCTCAAGTACGGACGTGACGACGAGCGTGAAGCGGATCGGCTTGGTGTGGCCTACAACGCGCGCAACGGGTGGGACCCGGCCGGCGTCGGCGGGATGCTGACGACGCTTTCGCGGCTCGAGGAGGCGTCGGGCGAGCGGCGCGGCGTGCCGAACTGGCTGTCGACGCATCCGGCGCCCGCCGACCGCGTCGAGGAGATTCAGGAGCTCGTCGCGGAAGCGAAGAAAACGAGCACCGCGTCGGTCACCAACGAGCAGGCGTTCCTGCGTCAGATCGACGGCATCATCTTCGGCGATAGTCCCGAGAAGGGCGTGGTGCGCGGCGCCGACTTCCTGCACAGCGCCCTGCGCTTCGCGATGCGCTTCCCGGAAGGCTGGCCCATCTCGAACACCGACGCGCAGGTCACGGCGAAGCGGCCGAACGCCGACCACTACGTGCTGCTGGAGCTGGTGCCGGCGCAGGGCGGGTCGATCGAGCAGATCGCGCAGCAGCAGATGGCGAAGGCCGGCTTCCGGCCGGTGAGCGGCGGCCGCACGCGCATCAACGGCCTCGACGCGGTCGTCGCCACCTACAGCGGCACGCTGCAGGGGCTCGGACAGACCGGCGCCCGCGCCGCGCACATCCTGCACGGCGATCGCGTGTATCTGCTGGTGGGCCTGGCGCCCGCCGCGCAGTTCAACGCGGTGACCGCCACGTTCGACCAGGCGATTGGATCGTTCCGTCCGCTGACGGCGGCGCAGGCCGCGGCGATCCGGCCGAACCGCGTCGACCTCTACACGGCGCGGGCGGGCGACACGTGGCAGCGCATCTCGTCGCGCGCGAGCGAGGGCAACCTCAGGCCGTCGACGCTCGCGATCATGAACAACTACGAGCCGTCGCAGCCGCCGCGCGCCGGCGATCAGCTGAAGATTGTCGTCGCCGGCTAGCGGGTACTATTGAACATGCGCAGGATCGCGAGGGCGATCGCCATCGTCCTTGCCGCCGGGTTCACGGTGCTGGCCTTCGAATGGGTCACGCTGCCCGACGTGCGCCGCCTGCGGACGGAGAACCCCGAAACCACCGCCTTCATGCGTTTGAGGGACCGGCAGGCGCGCGCGCGCGGCGACGAGCCGCGACGCGTGCAGCGCTGGGTGCCGTATACGCGCATTTCCCAGACGCTGAAGCGCGCGGTGCTGGTCGCGGAAGACGATGCGTTCTGGCAGCACGACGGCGTGGACATGGCCGCGCTGCAGCGCGCCGTGGAGGTGAACATCGAGCGGCGCGAGTTCGCGCTCGGCGCCAGCACCATCACGCAGCAGCTCGCCAAGAACCTCTATCTGTCGCCGTCGAAAAACCCGATGCGCAAGCTGCGCGAGCTGTGGATCGCGCGCCGGCTCGAGATCGAGCTGCCGAAAGCGCGCATCCTCGAGCTGTATCTGAACAGCATCGAATGGGGCGACGGCATCTGGGGCGCCGAAGCGGCGGCGCGCGAGTATTTCGGCAAGCCGGCGTCGGCGCTCGGTCCCGATGAGGCGGCGCTGCTCGCCGGCGCCATCATCAATCCGCGCGTGTATTCGCCGGCGCGGCCCAACGCGCGCCTGCGCGCGCGGCAGCGCATCATCCGCGGGCGCATGGGCTTTTACGAGCCGCCGCCCGCGCTGCCGGCCGTGGCCGGCGCGCCCGACAATCCCGCCCCGCTGCCCACCGCGGCCCCCGCCGTGCCCGCGAACCTGCCCGGTACTCCGGTAAAACTCCGACCGCCTCCACCTCCACCGCCGAAAAAGCCGGGCGGGGGCGGGCAGTAGTCATCCGCTCGGCTGAACGGTCGAGGTGCGTGCGGTTCACCTTGACACGCCTCGAAGCGAGTTCAATAATCGCCCGTCTCCAATTTTCTCCAGGCAATTGAGGGTCAGAGGAACGCGCTGCGCGGCGGGCGTGTCCTTCGTCCGCATGATCAATTACACGGAACATCTGACCGGGCTGATGCGCGACATCGTGTCGCGCGTGCCGTCGCTCGCGTGCATCGATCTCGATCGCGTGCTGGTGTTCGCGCGGCTCGGGCGTACGCATGCCGAAGGCGCCTACGCCAGCTGCCACTGCCTGACGCTGCCCGAGTCCGATCCCGGCTATTTCTTCTGGAAGGATCGGCAGACGGGCCAGCTGACGCGCCGCTCGGAGTGGTTCGTCACCAAGTCGCCGCTGGTCGAAATCGCCGGCCGGCCGATCAACTATCTGATCTCGTTCGTCCTTCCGCGCTTTTCGGATCAGTCGCTCGACCGCTCGCGCAAGCGCGAGCTGTATGACGAGGAGCCGTGCTGGATTGCGAAGCTCGACACGGTGGTGCACGAGCTGTATCACATCGATCCGGAAGGCTGCGGGCTGCGCCGCGCGGTGCTGCCCGACGGCAACATGTCGAGCAAGCTGCACGGGCCCACGTACTATCAGGACGTCGCGCGCATGGTGCGCCAGTACCTGGCGACGAAGCCGAATCCCGAGCTGCTCGAGTTCCTGCGCTACGACTTCGCGGGCCTCACGGAGCGCTACGGCGGCGTCGTCTGCACGACGTTCCGCAACTATCCCTCGTTCCCGCAGCGCTATAACGAGACGGTGCGTCTGGAGGCCGAGACGCCCAAAGACGTGAAGATCGAGCCGCTGAAGCCCTACTCGCAGCCCACGCGCTACACCGAGCACGATCTCGCCAAGCGGCTGTTCACGCCGCAGACCTCACGGCTGGCGGTCTGACCTCAGAAGACCCTCTTGGCCCCGATAAACCGCGCCGACCAGTAGCTCGAGTCGAGGCGCTCGACGCGGACGACGCCGCGGCTGTTGGGGGCGTGAACGAACGACTCGCCGTCGACCGCGATGCCGACGTGCGAGGCCTTCGATCCTTCCGTCTGGAAGAACACCAGATCGCCCGGCGCGATCTCGCGCGTCCGCGCGCCCACCTGGAACTGCTCGACAACGGTGCGCGGCATGTCGACGGCGTGCTGCCGCAGCACGTACTGGACGAAGCCGCTGCAGTCGAAGCCGGTCGGGTCGGCGCCGCCGAGACGATAGGGCGTGCCGCGCAGATCCAGCGCCGTGGCCAGCACGGCCGTAGTGCCCGCGCGGACGGCGGTCGAGGCCGGCGCCGAAGCGTCCATCGGGGCCGGTGCGCCCGGAAACGGCCGCGGCGCATAGGCGCCCGTCGTGGCGCATCCGGCGCCCGCGGCCGCGACGATGAACAGAAGTACGAGTCGGGCCATCGGCTCCCAAAGTATCGGGTTAATTGACGTTTTCCGCCATCTCCGTCAAAATCAGGCGCAGCCATGGAGCAGACGCTCCTCCTGAACGCGACGTACGAGCCCCTGAAGGTTGTCGACTGGCGCAAGGCGGTAACGCTGTGGTGCCAGGGGAAAGTCGAGGTGATCTCGGTCTACGACCGGGAGATCCGGGGTGTGACCTTCAGCATGAAGCTGCCGTCCGTGATCCGCCTGCTCCGCCGCATCCGCATCAGGCGCCGCCTCAATCACGTCCCGTTCTCGCGCGCCAACATCTACGCCCGCGACAAACACAGCTGCCAGTACTGCGGCAAGCCGTTCGCCAGCTCGGAGCTGACCTTCGACCATGTGGTGCCGGTCGCCCAGGGCGGCCGCAAGGACTGGGAGAACATCGTCAGCTGCTGCATCTCGTGCAACCGGCGCAAGGGCGGACGCACGCCCGCGCAGGCGGGCATGACGCTCGTCCGCGCGCCGCGGCGTCCCGACAAGTCGCTCGGCCGAGGGTCGGCGCTGCACATCACCTTCGGACGGCGCCACACGCCCGAAAGCTGGCGCGACTACGTCTACTGGAACGTCGAATTGGACGACGCTTGATGCGTGAGCGAGCGCAGCGAGCGAGCCACGCGAACGGAGCGGGGCGTAGGGGCCCCCGCGAGTGAGCGTGTGGGGGAGTCCGAGGGGCGAAGCCCCTCGGAAGAAGTAGATGACTGCGCGGCTGACGCGCGTCGCGCCGCTCCGGGCCGTTGACGGCGGCACACTGCTCGTCGAAGGCGAACATCTTCCCTGCGATCCTCCTCCCCGCGTCACCATCGCCGACGCCGAAGCGCGCGTGGTGTCGGCGTCGCCGCGCCACCTGCGCATCGTCGTGCCCGCGGAGCTCGACGGCGGACAGGTGCCGCTGAAGGTCGACGCGGTGCCGGGCGGCACGGTGCTGATCGAGATCGGCACGACGCTGGCGACGGGCGTCCATCAGGTGGACAATCCGGCGTTCGATCGCGACGGCAATCTGTATGCGACGTTCAGCGGCAGCCGCGAGAACCGCGTGCCGGTCACGTTGTTCCGCGTGCGTCGCGACGGCGTGCGCGAGCCCATTCGCGTCGACATCCCCAATCCCACGTCGGTGGCCGTCGGCCGCGACGGCGCGCTGTACGTGTCGAGCCGCTTCGAAGGCACGGTGTATCGCGTCGATCCGTCCACGCAGAACTTCCGCGTCTTCGCGTCGAACCTGGGCTCGCCGTTCGGCCTCGCGTTCGACCGCGCGGGCAATCTCTGGGTGGGCGATCGCGCGGGCACGATCTTCCGCGTCGATCCCGACGGCGACGCCGAGGCGATTGCCGAGCTGCCGCCCAGCATCGCGGCGTTCCACCTCGCGGTCGGGCCTGACGATGCGGTGTATGTGAGCGCGCCGACACTGTCGCCGCGCGATCGCGTGTACAGGATTCCGTCCGGCGCCGGCACGGTGGAAACCGTGCTCGAAGGCCTGGGCCGGCCGCAGGGCCTCGCATTCGACCCGCAAGGGCGTCTGCACGTGGTCGAAGCGCTGGCCGGCGATGCGGGCGTGTGGCGGTACGACCTGTCGGCCGCGACGGTGACGGGCGAGCACGTGCTGGCGGCCGGGTCGCTGGTGGGGCTTGCGTTCGATCCCGGCGGCGGCCTCGTCGTCGCCGGCGCCGACACGCTCTGGAGGTTTGAAGAGATCTAGAAACGTAAATGGTAAATCGTAAATAGCATCGTCGATCGAATCATTGCCAGAGGATGGTCACTACGCCAGAGCAATAGACGATGTTCGATGCTATTTACAATTTACGATCTACGTTTCAGTGTCTCTTCACTTCTGGAGCCCGGGCCCACCCGACGGCACCGGCGCGACGCCTTCCTCGATGTCTTCCGGCCCCGCCTTCTCGATCGTGAATCCGGTAAACCCGTACACGAGCGACACGAGCGGGTTGATCAGATTGAAGAACGCGAACGGCGCGTACGCGAACGTGGCGACACCCAGCGTCTGCGCCATGAAGGCGCCGCACGTATTCCACGGCACGAGCGGCGACGTCACCGTGCCCGCATCTTCGAGCGCGCGCGACAGGTTCTTCGGCGCCAGGCCGCGCTTCGCGTACTCGGCGCGGAACATCCGGCCGGGCAGCACGATGGCGATGTACTGATCGGACGCCACGACGTTCATGCCGAACGCGGTGGCCAGCGTGGCGGCAATCAGGCTGCCCGTGCCGCGCACCATGCCGAGGATGCTGGTGGCGATGCGCGCCAGCATGCCGGTGGTTTCCATCACGGCGCCGAACATCATCGCCGACAGGATCAGCCACACCGTGCCGAGCATCCCGCCCATGCCGCCGCGCGACAGCAGCTCGTCGAGCGCCGCGTTGCCCGACGTCAGCCTGTAGCCGTCGAACAGTGACATCCACGCGCCCTTGGCGAGCGCGGCCCACGCCGGCAGGCCCGGCGTGTCGGCATAGCCCAGTACCGCGGGCTGCTGAAAGAGGACGGCGAACAGGCAGCCGGTGAGCGCGCCGATCAGCAGCGCCGGAAACGCCGGCATCTTCCGGATGACGAGCGTGAGCACGATGATCAGCGGGATCAGCATGTGCGGCCCGATGGCGAAGCTGGCCCGCAGCGACTCGAGAATCGCGTTGACGCTTGCGGTGTCCTCGGGCGCCGCCACGCGCATGCCGACGATGGCGAAGAGGATGAGCGCGATGATGATGCTCGGCCCGGTCGTCCACGCCATGTGGCGGATGTGCGTGAACAGGTCGGTGCCCGCCATGGCGGGCGCGAGGTTGGTGGTGTCCGAGAGCGGCGACATCTTGTCGCCGAAGTACGCGCCCGAGATGACCGCGCCGGCGGCGAGGCCGAGCGGGACGTCCTGCGCCGCGGCGACGCCGATGAGCGCGACGCCCACCGTGCCGGCCGTCGTCCACGAGCTGCCGGTGGCGAGCGAGACGAAGCAGCACAGCGCGCACGCGCTCGGCAGGAAAATGGACGGCGACAGCAGCTGCAGGCCGTAATAGATCATCGTCGGCACGATGCCGCCGAGAATCCACGAGCCGATGAGCGCGCCGACCATCAGCAGGATCAGGATGGCGCCCATCGCCAGCGAGATGCCGTGCACGATGCCTTTTTCGAGCGCCTTCCACGTGTGCCCGTGCGCGATGCCGATGACGATGCCGGCGGCGGCGGCGAGGATCAGGGCAATCTGGTTGGCGCCGCCCGAGGAGCCGTCGCCGAAGAGCGCGACGGAGCTCGCGAGCAGCGCGATGAGGACGGCGACGGGAATCAGCGAGACGGCAAGCGAAGGGGCGCGGCCGAGTGTCATTGAGCGGGGATAATAGCACGCGATGACTGACCGGACCGGGCCGCTCGCGGGCGTGCGCGTGATCGATCTCTCGCGGCTGCTGCCGGGCGCGTTCTGCACGCACATGCTGCGCGAGATGGGCGCGACGGTGACGAAGATCGAGCCGCCGGGCGGCGATCCGCTGCGGCGGCTGGCGCCGATTGCGGCCGACGGCAACAGCGTCTTTCATCACCTGCTCAATCAGGGGAAGGAGAGCGTCGTCCTGGATCTGCGCGCGGAGACGGATCGGGCGCGGCTCGATGCGATGCTCGGCGAGGCGGATGTCGTGGTCGACAACTTCCGCGCGGCCACGGCAAAGCGGCTGGGGCTCGATCGGGATGCGATCCGGGCGGCGTGGCCGACGCTGATTCACTGTTCGATCACGGGGTACGGGCAGGACGGGCCGAACGCGAATCGCGCGGGGCACGATCTGAACTTCGTCGCGGAGGCGGGGCTGCTGTCGTACGACGTGACGGGTCGCGCGGCGCCGGCGCTGCCGCGCATGTTCATTGCGGACGTCGGCGGTGGAGCGATGAGTGCAGTGATAGGGATTCTGGCGGCGCTGGTTGCGCGCGGCCGTTCCGCCGGGGCTGAAGCCCCGGCCTGCATCGATATTTCGATGCACCACGCCTCGCTCTACTGGCTGATGCTGCCGGCCGCGCGGCTGCTGGTGAAGGACGTCGCGGCGGACGCGCCGGATCTGCCGACGGACGGCTCGTTCGCCTGCTACAACGTGTATGAATGCGGCGACGGCAAGTGGCTTGCGCTTGGCGCGCTCGAGCAGCACTTCTGGGCGCGCTTCGCGGAGCGCATCGGCCACGCCGAGTGGGCGCCGCGGCAGTACGACGCGGCGGCGCAGCCCGGGATCATTGAGGCCGTGCGCGCCCTGATGCGGACACGCACGCGCGACGAGTGGGTCGCGGAGTTTGCCGGCGACGACATCTGCGTCTCGCCCGTGCGGGACCCGCGCGAGGCCCTGGCCGCCGCCGCGATTCTCGCATCAGGCGGCGCGCTTCCCGCGCCGTGGCGCCCGCCCGGCCGCTGATGGCAGCCGTCGCTCTAGCCCTGCCGTTTCTTACACAGACCTGCCGTCGGCGTGACGGCAGATGAGCTGCCGCGGGGGCCGCGGGTGATAAACTTGTCCCTTTGGGATTTCAACGAAGGGCCCTGCAGTAGGTATGTCTCACGACTGGCTCGCGGTGCGCGGCGCCCGCGTCCACAACCTCCGGAACGTCGACGTCGACATCCCCCGTGACCGCCTGGTCGTCCTGACCGGCTTGTCGGGCTCGGGCAAGTCGTCGCTCGCCTTCGACACGATTTACGCCGAAGGCCAGCGGCGCTATGTCGAGTCGCTGTCGGCCTACGCGCGCCAGTTCCTCGAGCAGATGGAAAAGCCGGACGTCGACCTGATCGAAGGTCTGTCGCCCGCCATCTCCATCGAGCAGAAGACCACCGGCTCGAACCCGCGCTCCACGGTCGGCACCGTCACCGAGATCTACGACTACCTGCGCCTGCTCTTCGCCAACATCGGCCGGCCGCACTGCCCGAACTGCGGGCGCGAGATCACGTCGCAGTCGCTCGAGCGCATCCTCGACATGGTGATGCTCTATCCGGCCGACGCGCGCATCAACGTGCTGGCGCCGATCGTGCGCGGCCGCAAGGGCGAGTTCAAGAAGGACCTCGCCGATCTCCGCAAGAAGGGTTTTACGCGCGCACGGATAGACGGCGAGTTCCGCGCGCTCGAAGAGGACATCAAACTCGACAAGCGGCGCAACCACTCGATCGACGTCCTCGTCGATCGCCTCATCGTCAAGACCGGCATCGACAAGCGGCTGTCCGACTCGATCGAGCTCGCCCTCAAGCTCGCTTCCGACGTGGTCGTCATCAACACGCTCGACGGCGGCGACCGGCTGTTCTCGCGCCGGATGGCGTGCCCCGACTGCGGCATCTCGATGCCCGAGCTGTCGCCGCGCGCCTTCTCGTTCAACTCGCCGCACGGCGCCTGCCAGGGCTGCCAGGGTCTCGGCTCGGTCTACGACTTCGACCCGAACCGCGTCGTGCCCGACGACGGCAGGCCGCTGCTCGAGGGCGCCGTCGCGCCGTGGGGCAAGGCGGACAACAAGCCGCTGCGCGAGGCGCTCAACACGCTCGCGCAGACGTTCGACATCGACCTGACGATCCCGTGGTCGCGCCTGCCGAAGAAGACGCGCGACCTGCTGCTGTTCGGCGCGGGAAAGAAAACCGTCGCGGCGCCGGCCGCCGGCACGACCACGAGGAAGACGAAGAAGAAGGAACCAGTCGATCCGTTTGGCGCCGACTTCGAGGGGATCATCCCGAACCTGCGCCGCCGCTTCGAGGACGGCACCTGGGAAGATCAGGAGCAGCTCGAGCCGTACCGGTCGCTCCGCACGTGCCCGGCCTGCGAGGGCAAACGCCTGCGCCCCGAAAGCCGCTCGGTCAAGGTGAAGGGCCGCACCGTCAGCGAGTACGTCGAGCTGCCGATCAGCGAGGCGCTGCCGCTCGTCGAGAGCCTCGAGCTGAGCGAGCGCGAGCAGATGATTGCCGGCCGCGTCATCCGGGAGATCCGCGACCGCCTGCGCTTCCTCAACGACGTCGGCGTCGGCTACCTCACGCTGGCCCGCAGCGCCGCCACGCTCTCGGGCGGCGAAGGGCAGCGCATCCGCCTGGCCACGCAGATCGGCTCGAACCTCACCGGCGTGCTCTACGTGCTCGACGAGCCGTCCATCGGCCTGCACCAGCGCGACAACCGCCGCCTGCTCGCGACGCTCGCCCGCCTCCGCGATCTCGGCAACACCGTCATCGTCGTCGAACACGATGAAGAGACGATCCGCACAGCCGATTACGTGATCGACCTCGGGCCCGGAGCGGGAGAGCACGGCGGCCGGTTGATGTTCCAGGGCACGCCAGCCGAGCTGCTGCGGTCGAACGTCGAGTCGATGACCGGCGAGTACCTGCGCGGCGACCGCTCGATTCCGACGCCGGCGAAGCGGCGCAGGGGCGACAAACAGGCGCTGGTCGTGCGCGGCGCGCGCGCGAATAACCTGAAGAACGTCGACGTGAAGTTCCCGCTCGGCCTGTTCATCGCCGTCACGGGCGTGAGCGGATCGGGCAAGTCCACGCTCGTCAACGACATCCTCTATCGCTCGCTCGCGCGCACGCTCTATCGCGCGGCCGACGAGCCGGGGCTGCACGACCGCATCGACGGCATCGATCACATCGACAAGGTCATCCAGATCGACCAGTCGCCGATCGGCCGCACGCCGCGGTCGAATCCCGCGACGTACACGGGCCTCTTCACGTTCATCCGCGAGCTGTTCGCGATGCTGCCCGACGCGCGCGCGAAAGGCTTCAAGCCGGGCCGCTTCTCGTTCAACGTCAAGGGCGGCCGCTGCGAGGCGTGCCAGGGCGACGGCGTCATCGCCATCGAGATGCACTTCCTGCCCGACGTCTACGTCACGTGCGAGGAGTGCAAGGGGCGCCGCTACAACCGCGAGACGCTCGACATCCGCTATCGCGGCAAGTCGATTGCGGACGTGCTCGAGCTCACCGTCGAGCAGGCGCTCGAGCTGATGGATCCGTTCCCGTCGATCGCAGTCAAGCTGCGCACGCTGATGGAGGTCGGCCTCGGCTACATCACGCTCGGCCAGTCGGCGACGACGCTGTCGGGGGGTGAGGCGCAGCGGGTGAAGCTGTCACGCGAGCTGTCGCGGCGCGGGACGGGCCGCACGCTCTACATCCTCGACGAGCCGACGACCGGTCTGCATTTCGAGGACACGCGGAAGCTGCTCGAGGTGCTGAACCGGCTGGTCGACCAGGGCAACACGGTGGTCGTCATTGAGCACAACCTCGACGTGATCAAGTCGGCGGACTATCTGATCGACCTGGGACCCGAAGGCGGCTCGGCCGGCGGCAGGGTCGTCGCCTCAGGCACCCCGGAAACCGTTGCAAAGGCTGCGGATTCGGCCACTGGAGCGTTCCTGCAGGTTCTCATGTCGGGCCCCGGCCCCCTCGAAACGGCGGAAAGTGCATAGTGCTGACGTGGTAAAATTGCCACACCATCGTCAGCTTTGTCCGTGGTCAGAAAGCCACAGCCATGGGCGGGGTGTGAAAAAGATGGTGGTACGGCTCCCCGTAACATGTTATAGATACACGGCTTGTGGACGCCGCCCGGAAGCGGGCATCGTGGCAGTCCGCTTGCTATCGTCTCAATCGCTCAAGCCAGTCAGGCCTCGGGTTCCCGTCTCGCGCAGGCGGTCCCAGCGACCCGAAAATTCGACTGGCATTCTGGCGGCCCCGCGCGGCCGCGGAGAACGGGATGGCGGCTCCACCCACGCAAGGGAGCCGGCCATGCTGGTAAACGAGAGGGCATGACAGCCCAACGTACACTTCGTCGAACCGTCACATGCGCCGGGATCGGACTGCATTCCGGCCACAAGGTCACGCTGTCGCTCAAACCGGCTCCGGCTGATTACGGCATCCGCTTCCAGCGGGCCGACCTGGGCGGGCTCGAGATTCCGGCGACCATCACCCATCTTGGCGGCATCGAGCTGGCGACCGCGCTGAACGGCGGCACCGGCTCGGTCGAGACCGTGGAGCACCTGCTGGCGGCGCTTGCGGCGATGCAGGTCGACAACGTCTGCATCGAGCTCAACTCGCCCGAGGTGCCGATCATGGACGGCAGCGCCGCGCCGTTCGTGTATCTGGTGCAGGACGCGGGCGTGAAGGAGCTGTCGGCGCCGCGCAAGTACCTGAAGGTGGTGCGGCCGATCGCGCTGTCGCAGGGCGACAAGCGCATCGCGCTCTATCCGTCGGATCACTTCAAGGTGACCTACAGCATCAGTTTCGACCATCCGCTGCTGCGGCACCAGAGCCGCTCGATGTCGATCACCGAGAAGACCTTCGTCGAGGACATCGCGCCGGCGCGCACGTTCGGTTTCCTGAAGGAAGTCGAGATGCTGCGGCAGAAGGGGCTCGCGCTCGGCGGGTCGCTCGACAACGCGATCGTGCTCGGCGAGACGGGCGTGCTCAACAACGCCCTGCGCTTCGAGGACGAGTTCGTGCGCCACAAGATCCTCGACGCCATCGGCGACCTCGCGCTGGTCGGCTATCCGGTGATCGGCCACCTGGTCGCGCACCGCGCGGGCCACGCGCTGCACACCGCCTTCGCGTCGAAGGTGCTGGAAGAGCAGGAAGCCTGGCGCCTCGTCGAGGCCGACGAGCTGGTCTTCGCGCCCGCGGCCGTCACGGCGGCGGTGCCGATCAGAAGTTAGAACACAGAACACAGAACACAGAATGGCCCGGCTCGCTTTGCGGCGTGCCGGGCTTTTTCATGCCGTCCCCAGCACTTCGTCGAGTGCGCGCCGGAATCCGGCCGGGTCCACGGCGGGATAGCGGTAGATCTCGGGCTCGATGGTCTCGAACGCCGACCGCAGCGCGTCAGGCGTCACCAGCCCGCGCCGCAGCATCTCGAGCACATCGTTCCGATCCGTGGCATGCCCGCGCTCGATCTTGGCGAGCGCCTGCGCCACGAGATCGAAGTGGTGGAACGACAGCTCGCCCTCGCGCGTGATGAACGGACTGCGATCCTCCCACCCTGGCTTGACCGGGATGAAGTCGATCGGCGCGGCAAGCTCGACGTTGAGCTGCAGCGATTCCTTGATCTCCGGAATTGCGCGGAGCAGCGCATCGGAGTCGGGCACGAGCTTGATGTCGACGTCGATGGTCGACGCCCTCCATCCGGAGAGCACGGCGGTCGCGCCCCCCGCCAGATACACGCGGGCGGGAGACCGGGCGGCGCGGGCGAGGACGCGCATGAAGGTGCGGATGCGATCGGCGTCGGCTAGCGCGCGCATGCCAGCGCCCGCTCGAAGCTCACGAGGCGGCGGATCAAGGCGTTGTAGCGTGAGTGGGCGCCGTCAGGGCCACGCTCGCTGAGCAGCGCGTAGAGCCGGTGCTCGGCGTCCGGGATGATCGAGGGAAGCGCGACGCCGAGCCGGGTCAGTCGGGGCGCGCCAATCGAGACCAGCAGGGCGGCCTCGGTCAAGCGTCCGGACGTCAGATCCTCGAGGCCTTGTTCGACAAGGTCCGCGCCCGGAAGTCCGTGCGTCACAGCCACCAGAGAATTATACGGTGCGAGGCTGCGTCAGGATCGCGCTGCCGGCCGTGATCGGTCCGAGGCCGTTTTCTCTGGTGCCAGGGAAGTCTCCATGAGAAGCATGGCTTCCGCCCACCGCGGAAACTCGAATGCTCCCATACTCACATCAACTGTGAGGATGTGCGGGCCGGAGGCGACCCCAGCCGACGGTTCCATGTCTATTCCGAGATCTCCTGTCGCGCGCGCATCCAGTCTCAGCCGCGGATCGTACCTCACGATGCGCCAGCCGGCGGGAGGATGCGGACGAATACGAAAAACCTGCGATGAGCCGAAGTGGTTCAGAATGCGCACGGCGAGCGTCGCCCGCTCCCCGCTCCGAACTCTGATTTCGTACGGAAAGCAGCGTGCCCAGCCTTCATCGAGGCCGAAGTTCGGATCGCCCCAGGGGAACAGCTCCTGTAGCAACTTCAAACGCTCTCGATACAATTCTCTGAATCTTGCAATCTGATCCGTAGAAAAGCGGAACGAAGGTGAGACGTGTTGGTTGATAAGAAGCTGACCCGGCTCGGCAGCCAGCAGATCCAGACAGCGCATGAATCCTTCACCCTGACGCATGAACTGGCGGTTTTGAGGGCATTCGTCTCCGAGCCCTGTAGGCGTGAAGGAGTCGCCTATGAACCACAGACGCTCGCCCGGCCGCCGGACAACCGCGAGCGCGCCGTGATACAGCGTTTGGCCGGGGAAGTAGAACGAGGTGAAACGGAACTCCTTCCACTCCATCGACTGGCCTTCGTCGAGCGGCACGACATTCCGGATCGGCTCGGAATGCTGGGCCGGCATGCGGTACGCGCGCGGGTTTGTGAGGATGTCGGTGATCTCTTTGCACGCGTACACAGGACAGCCGAAGGCTCGCGCGCCGGCTTCCGCCTGCGCGGTGTGGTCATCGTGGTAATGCGTGAGATAGATGCCATCGACCGACGACACCGTCCCTTCCCGTTGCAGGGTCGTGATCGCGCGAATCACACGGTCATCGGGGCCGCCGCAATCGATCAGAAATGCCGCGCCTGACTCCGAGACGAGCAGACGCGATGCTTCGATCGCGCGCAGCCACGATGGCAATGCGCCGATGGTTTCTGCAGTCGATGCGTAGCTCACCTGTGCGCCGTCTCCGAGCATGCGTGTGGCCAGCGTCTGCATGCGTTCCGGCACGGACCAGCGCAAACCGGAGATCGACAGATAGTTGCGATACACAGCGCGGAGACGGCGAATCAGCCGGTCGATCGCGTTCTGCGGATCCTGGATCAGCGGTCCGCGCGTGGGGACGAGGATGTCCGGCTTTTCCTGCGCCACTCGCTGGAGACTGTGTATGAGAGGCGCCGCGCGAGACATGAATCCGAGGTAACCCGGCGCGCGCACGTCCGGTATCGAATCCTGGAGACTGTAAAGATCGAGGATCCGACCATCGCCATAGATCAGATCCCCGGTGAACGCGACCTTGTTTCCGTCGACTTCCGTGATGTACGTGACGGCACCACGCGTATAGCCCGGCGTTTCCAAGACATGGATTCTTTGACCGCGCCACTCGTGCACGGTTCCGCCGGCGACGGTTTCTGCAACGTCCCACGGCTCGACCGAAACCTTCGTCGTGCGCTGCGAATAGTCGTGAAATCGGTCTTCGGCGAAGGATGTCCAGAAGGACCGAACATCGGTGAAGCTATTCCTCTCCTTTTCCGGGACGACCACCAGGGCGCCACGGTTGGCGAGCTCCCGTCCGGCCCAGATCATGTCTCGCCGGTGATGCGTGAAGAGCACGCGTTCGGCGGCGGCCGGATTCGGCCTGGGATCGCCTCCGATAGACAGAATCGCGCCGTCCCGGTCGAGCAGCGCGCCATTGACGGCTCCGCCGATCACCGTGAGGTGCGTGGAAATGCGATGGACATGGAACGCGGGTTGCGGCCAGATGCGACTCGCGATGCGCGCACAGCCCGGCGTCGCAAGGAGCACAGCGCCACCGAGGGACAGTTCCCGGATGAATTCGCGGCGGCTGTGGGAACCTTGTCCGTGGCGCTTCATCGGCGAGGCCTTTCGTCAGAAGCTAGACGCTACACCGGCCAGACCCGGAGAATCAGCGGCACGGAGACCGCGAGCACGATGAGCTCGAGCGGCAGGCCCATGCGCCAGTAGTCGCCGAATCTGTAGCCGCCCGGCTGCATCACCAGCATGTTCGATTGGTGGCCGATGGGCGTGAGGAAGGCGCACGACGCGCCAATCGCCACGGCCATCAGGAACGGGTCAGCCGACGCGCCCATCCCTTCGGCCAGGTCGATCGCGATGGGCGCGGCCAGCACCGCTGCCGCCGCGTTGTTGACAACGTCCGACAGCAGCATCACCGCGCCCATCAGCAGCGCGAGCGTGACCGCGGGCGGCGCGCCCTGCCCGAGCTCCAGGAGCCGGGCCGCGATCAGCGCCGAGCCCCCAGAGGTTTCGAGCGCGTGCCCGACCGGCAGCATCGCCGCCAGCAGCACGATCACCGGCATGTCGATGCTGGTGTAGATCTCGCCCGGTTTGATCAGCCCCACCAGCACCATCAGCAGCGCGCCGGCGACGAGCGCCGTGGCGGGCGGCGCCAGGCCCAGTGCGATCGCCGCGAGCGAAAGCACGAAGATGCCGCTCGCCAGCAGCACCTTCCGCGGCTCGCCGATGCGTAGTCCACGCGAGGCGAGGGGCAGGCACCCCAGCTCGTTGACCATGGCCTCCATGGCCTTCTCGCCCGCCTGCACGAGCAGGATGTCGCCGGGCGCGAACCGGATCGCGCCGAGCTGCTGGCGCAGCCGATGCCCCTGGCGGGCCACCGCGAGCACGTTCACGCCGTAGCGCTGGCGGAGGTCCAGCGACCGGGCTGTGCGTCCGGCCATCACGGAACCTGCCGCGACAATCACCTCCGCAAGGCTCAGATCCTCCGCCCGCTTCTCCCGGCGCTCGCGGCCGTCCTCGCCCTCCGCGAGGACGAGCCCCGTGGCGTGCAGCACGGTCTTGAGACTGTCGGAGTCCGCCTCGACCAGCACGATGTCATCGTCTCGCAGAATCTCGTACGTCGATGGCAGCTCGTGCCGCTGGTTCTCGCGTACGAGCCCCACCGCCAGCACGTCGGCGTCGTCCGTGACGACTTCGAGCAGCTCGTGCAGCGTGCGCCCCACGAACCTGTTGCCGGCCGGCACGCGCAACTCGGTGAGATAGGCGCTGATCTCGAAGAGTTCCTCGGGCGCATCCTGGCGCTCCCGTTGTGGCGTCAACCGCCAGCCGATGGCCGCGATGAAGACGATGCCCGCGATCGCCACGCCCGCGCCGACCGGCAGGAAGTCGAACATCTCGAAGGGCGGCGCGCCCGTCTCGGCGCGGTAGGCCGCGATGATGATGTTCGGCGGCGTGCCGATCAGCGTCAGCATCCCGCCGAGCAGCGACCCGAACGCGATCGGCATCAGCAGCAGCCCTGGCGACCGCCCGCTCTGGCGCGACATCCAGATGGCCACGGGCATGAAGAGCGCCAGTGCGCCGACGTTGTTCATGAACCCGGAGCTGAGCGCGACGATGCTGGTGAGCGTCAGCACTTGCAGCCATGGCCGCTTGCCCACGCGCGTCAGCCGGTGCGCGAGCGTGTCGACGACGCCGGCGTTCAGCAGGCCGCGGCTGAGCACCAGCACGGCGGCCACCGTGACGACGGCAGGGTGGCCGAGGCCGGCGAAAACCTCCTCAGGGGAGACGAGGCCGGCCAGGGCGACGGCCAGCAGGGCGAGCAGCGCGACGAGGTCGTAGCGCCAGCGGTTCCAGGCCAGCAGCGCCAGCGTCGCCGCGAGAACGCCGAAGACGGTGATCTGGTCGGTGGTCACCGACGCATTATGACGCGGCGCGGACCGCGGCGGCGTGCGGGCTGCTGCGATGGATCACCAGCACGTCGCCGCCGGAGAAGCCGGCGGGCAGGGGCGTGGCGGGCGCGACGCGGAACGGCGTGCCGTTGATGGCCACGCGCGCCCACGCGACCCCGGGCTCATGGGGGTGATCCCAGAGGCCGGCGAAGTAGCTGTCGAAGCCGGCGGCGGCCAGCATGTCGAGCAGATCGAACGGGGTGGCGCCCGCGCGGCGAAGCGTGTCGGGCGAGAGCTCGATGAACCCCGCCTCGACCACGCCCGCGGCGGCCGCCTTCCGCGCGCCGCGAAGCGCATGCAGCTCCCAGCCTTCGACGTCCAGCTTGAGAAACGCCACGCGCTCGACGCCCCGTTCGGCGATGTAGTCGTCCAGCAGCAGGTTGGGCACGGGCGTGCCGCGGTCGGCAATGAGGCCGTGGCCCCACGAGGCGTCGGGCAGCGCGTGATGCGACACGCCTGGCGCGTCGGTGACGGCGCAGTGGATGACGTGGAAGCGCTCGCCCGGGCACTCGCGCGCGCTGCGCTCGAGCAGGGGAATGATCCGCGGATTTGCCTCGAACAGGTGAAACGTCGTGCCCAGGCCCCGCACCAGCGGCACGGTGCCGAACGTCACGAGGCCGAAGTTGGCGCCGGCGTCGAACAGATCGCCGCCGCCGCGCAGGAACGCGGCGACCATCGGCGGGAACTCCGGCCAGAACGACTGCGAGAGATACCTGGCGCGCGACTCGGCGTCGCGCAGGTCCACCCACGCGCGCGCGCCCTCGTTGTAGTCGAGGCGCTGATGCGGCGAGACGAGGCGCAGGCGCGCCAGGGCTGAAAGCAGCCTGTGGCGCCGCATCGCCCGCGGCAGGCGGTCGAGGAACCGGCGAAGGGGCGGGACGTCGCGTCCTTCTTTCGTCTTCAGTCTTCAGTCTTCCGTCTTGAGCCGTTTCATCCACGACTCGAGCTTCTGGTTCTCGTAGCTCACGCTGTTGAGGAACAGGCTCTCGGTCAGGTACTGCTTCATCTCCTCGGGCGACAGCTGCGAGACGATGTGGGCGATTTCCTTCGAGACGTCCTCGAACGTGTGACCGAGCTCGCGGCGGACGGCGACCTCGCGGTACAGCGCCTCGAGCACCGCCAGCAGATCGCCATCGAGCGCGATCGCTTCGCCAGATGTCGTGCGGATGGTGCGGATGGCGCTCATGAGGGGCTCCCGAAGCTTTTGACGGCAGACGCCTCGTCGCCGTGTACTTCGATGAAGCGGTGCGCGCCGGTCATGGTCAGCATCGTCTCGACCCGCTTCTGGACGCCGGCGAGCTTGAGCGACCCGCCGGCGGCGGTGGCCTGGCGGAACAGGTCCATCAGGCAGCCGATCGTGGCGGAGTCGACGTAGCCGACCGGCGCGAGGTCCACCATGATCTTCTTCTCGCCCTTGGTGATCAGCTCGGTGACCTTGACGGCGAAGTCATGGAGGATCGGGTACATGAGGCGCGCCTCTTTGACCCGCACCACCGCGATGCCGTCGACGTACTCAGTGCTTAGATTCATGGGGTCCCCCAGGCATGGCCGCCTGCAGCTTCCTGACCTGCCTCGCCAGCTCGAGGCGTCCGCGATTGATTCGTGACTTCACCGTGCCCTCGGGCAGCTTCAGCTGATCGGCGATTTCCTGATACGAGAATTCCTGCAGATCGCGCAGCACCACCGCGGTGCGCAGCGTGTCCGGCAGCTCGGCGAGCGCCTTGCGCAGCAGCTCGCGCAGGTCGGCGTGCTCGGCCAGCGCGTGCGGGCTCCGCTCCTTCGAGTGCGGCGACAGCTCCGACGCGTCGATGTCGCGCGCCATCGTCTCGCGCTCCTTGCGGACGCTGCGGTAGTGGTCGATGCAGAGGTTGCGGCTGATGCTGATCAGCCACGTCTGGAAATTGGCGCGGCGGTCGAACGTCTTGAGCGCCTTGAAGATTTTGACGAAGATGTCCTGCGCGAGGTCCTCGGCCTCGTCGTGCCTGCCGACGAACTTGTACGCGAGGTTGTAGACCTTCCGCCAGTGCTGGCGGACGATCTGGTCCCAGGCCCGCTGATCCCCGGTGAGGCAGCGCTCGATGAGCAGATCGGTCGCCGTATCGCGGACAACTGGCGGAGTAGACATGCCGACGCCGAAATCATATCAGCGGCGCTCGCCGACATCGCAATTTACCATTTACAATACCTAGCTTTGCCTGGATTCACCCGTGACAATGACACGCTCGTGTGCGACGGGCAGTCCCTCGAGGACATCGCCCGCGAGGCCGGCACCCCCTGCTACGTCTACAGCGCGCCGGCCATCCGCGCGCGCTACCAGGAGCTCGACGCCGCGTTTGCCGGCCATCCGCACGCCATCCACTACGCCCTGAAAGCCAACTCGACGCTGGCCGTGGTCAGGCTGCTGCGGGGCCTGGGCGCGCATGCCGACGCCAACTCGGGCGGTGAAATCGACGTCGCGCTGCGCGCCGGCTTCGCGCCCGGTGAGATCGTCTTCACCGGCGTCGGCAAGAGCCCGGCCGAGATCGAGCGCGCGGTCGGGATGGGCCTGAAGGCCATCAACGCCGAGTCGTTCGGCGAGATGGACCGCATCGACCTCATCGCGCGCCGCCTCGGCACGCGCGCGCGGGTGGCGGTGCGCATCAACCCCGACATCGACGCGCTCAGCCATCCTGGTATCTCGACGGGCCGCCGGAGCAACAAGTTCGGCGTGGCCGTCGAGGATGCGCGCGCGATGTGCCGCGAGATGGCCACGCGCGCGGGCCTGCAGCTGGTCGGCCTGCACGTGCACGTCGGCTCGCAGGTCACGCGGCTCGAGCCGCTGACGCGGGCCGCCGAAGCGCTCGTGAAGCTGGCCGCCGAGCTCGAAGCCGACGGCGTGTCGGTCGAGCATCTCGATGTCGGCGGCGGCCTCGGCATCTCGTACGACGGCGGCAGCGTGCCCACCGTTGCGGATTATGCGGCGGCCGTCCTGCCCATCGTCGCCGCGTCGGGACGCGCGCTCGTCCTCGAGCCCGGCCGCGTCATCGTCGGACCCGCGGGCGTGCTGCTCACGCGCGTCGTCGACATGAAGCCGCAGGCGGGCCTGAAAATGTTCGTGATTGCCGACGCCGGCATGACGGAGCTGATGCGCCCGATGCTGTACGGCGCGTACCACGCGATCGAGGCGGTGACGCCGCGCGCGGGCGCGGCGATCGCGGCCGACGTCGTGGGTCCCGTGTGCGAAACCACCGACACGCTCGGCGCCGACCGCGCGTTGCCGCCCATTGAAGTCGGCGACCTGCTTGCAGTGCGAGACGCCGGCGCGTATGGATCCGTGATGGGATCGAACTACAACCGGCGGCCGTTTCCGCCGGAAGTCCTGGTCGACGAGGACGGCTGGCGCATCGTCCGCCGCCGCCAGACCATCGACGACCTGCTGCGGACGGAGGCCGAATGACGCCGCGCGGCATCCTCATCGCCTTCGAAGGCCTCGATCAGAGCGGCAAGGAGACGCAGGCCGCGCGCCTGCGCGAGCGCTTCGCCGCGGCCGGCCGCGCCGTGCACGCGCTGTCGTTTCCCGACTACGGCACGCCGATCGGCCGCGAGATTCGCGCCGCGCTCGACGGCGAGCGCGAGTTCGCGCCCGATACGCTGCAGCTGCTGTACATCGCCAACCGCCACGAGTACCGCGTTCAGATGGAGCGGTGGCTCGCCGAGGGCGGCGTGGTCGTCTGCGATCGGTATCGCGCGTCGAGCATCGCGTACGGCGACGCGCAGGGCCTCGACGCGGCCTGGCTGCGCGACGTGCAGCGGCACCTGCCCGAGCCCGCGATGGTCTTTCTGCTGGATATCGCGCCGGAGGAGGCCGTGCGGCGCAAAGCTCACGGCCGCGACAAGTTCGAGCGCGACCTGCCGCTGCTGTCACGGGTGCGCGAGAGCTACCGCCGCCAGGCGGCGGCCGACGGCTGGGAAGTCATCGACGGCGCGCGCTCGAAGGAAGCAATCGAGGCCGACATCCTCAGCCGCGTCACGTCGCGCGGGTTGCTTTAAGCAGCGTCCGTGCGACCGTGACGGCGCGCACGTCCGCCGCGCCCGCGTCGCGCAGCGCCCGCGCGCACGTCTCCAGCGTGGCGCCTGTCGTCACCACATCGTCCACGAGCAGCACGACGCGGCCCTCAACGTCGCGGCGTCGCCATGACGGCACGAACACGGCAGCTTCGAGGTTGATGCGGCGCAGCGAGGAGGGCAGGGTTGCCTGCGCCGGGCGCGGGCGCCAGCGCGCCAGCGCGCGGACGGCGCGGAGGCCGAGATGCGCGGCCAGATCCTCGGCCTGGTTGAAGCCGCGATGCCACCTGCGCCACGGCGTCATCGGCACGGGCACCGCGACGTCGACGCCGGCGAACGCCTCTTCGCACCGTTCGCGCAGCAGGCGCGCGAGAGGGCGCGCAAGGCCCTGCCGGCGCTCGAACTTCCACGCATGGATGATGTTCTTCAGCGCGCCGTCATAGGCGCCCGCCGAAAGAACGGCGTCGATCGACGTGCTGTGGGGAATACGCCAGGACAGTGGAAGCGGGGGCACCGAGGCCCAGCACGCGGCGCAGACCGGGCCGGACAGCGGCGCGTCGAGCACCGACGCGCACGAGGCGCACGCCGGCGCCACCACCATCGCCAGCGCGCCGTCGAGCGCGAGCGCGGCGGTGCTACTCAGCGACTGGAATCTTCTCCGCCGATCCCCAGAGGCGTTCCAGCCCATAGAACTCGCGCGTGGACGGCGTGAAGACGTGGAAGATGAAATCGAAGTAGTCGAGCAGCACCCACTCGGCCCTGTTGTAGCCCTCGACGAGGCTCGGCTTCAGCCCGTCCTTCTTGAGCGCCGCCTCGATGGCTTCCGCGATCGCCTTCACCTGACGCATGTTCTGGCCCGTCGCCAGCACGAAGAAATCGGTGAACGACGAGGCCTTGCGCAGATCCATGATGACGACGTCGCCGGCTTTCTTGTCGAGCGCGGCGGCAATGCCGGCGTTGATGGCTTTGGGCATGCGCGGCGCCGACTTGCGCGCGCGCGGCTTCGGTGCGGCTTTCCTGCGGACGGTTGTCTTAGTCATCTCAGCGAAATTTACAATTTACAATCGTTGTACAAGCCGTGTCTGCGGATGTGATCGAAGACCATGGGCGGCAGCAGTCCGCGCAGTGCGACATCCGTGTCGCCGCCGGCCAGCACCGCGCGCACCGCGGTCGACGAGATGTCGGCCGTCTGCGCGTCGAGCAGGATCACCCGCGGCGTGTCCTGATCCGTGAAATCCTGCGCGTCCACCATGCGCTCCTGCAGAGCAGGGAGCAATCCCCGGACCATCGCCGCCGGCCGGCCAGGACGCGTGCAGACCACGAAATGTGCGAGATTCAGCAACGCCGGATAGTCCTTCCAGGTGGCAATTTCCGCAAAGGCGTCGGCGCCCGTCAGGAAGAACAACTGCCGGGCCTTCCAGCCCTGCTGCTGCACGTGCCGCAGCGTGTCGGCCGCGTACGACGCCCCCTCCCGCCGCAGCTCCTCATCGTCCGCCACGTAGCGGACGTCGCTCTGCGCGGCCAGGGCCGTCATGGCGAAGCGGTGCATCGGCGAGGCGGACGGCTGCGGCCGGTGCGGAGGCATGTTCGACGGAAGCAGACGCACCTGGTCGAGATGCAGCGCATCGGCTGACGCGCGCGCGACATCGAGATGGCCCATGTGAATCGGGTCGAACGTCCCGCCCAGGATGCCGATTCGGTTCACTCCGCCTCTTCTCCAGGATGGTCGTCGGGCAGCCGGCTTTCCGAGGGCTTCAGCCGCACGGTTTCCTGCTCGGAGGGAGGCGGCATCAGCGGCGCGGCCTCTTTCCACATCGCTTCGAGCAGCGGCGGCAGGCCTTCACCGGTTGCCGCGGAGATCGGGAACAGCGGCACGCCCTGCTGCTTCAGGTGGCGCTTCAGTGTGTCGAGCGCCTTCCTGTCGGGCATCGCGTCGATCTTGTTGGCCGCCGCCAGACGCGGCTTGTCGGCCAGCGCCACCGCCGTTTCGTCGCCGCGGCCGGCCCACAGCGACAGCTCGCGCGTGATCACGTCGAAGTCCTCGACGGGGTCGCGTCCGGTCTCCGACATGTCGATGACGTGCACGAGCACTTTCGTGCGCTCGAGATGGCTGAGGAACTGGTGGCCGAGGCCCTGGCCTTCGTGCGCGCCTTCGATCAAACCCGGCACGTCTGCCACCACGAAGCTGCGGTCGCCCGACAGGCTGACGACGCCGAGATTCGGGGTGAGCGTGGTGAAGGGATAGTCGGCAATCTTGGGACGCGCCGCCGAGATGCGCGAGATCAGCGTCGACTTGCCGGCATTCGGATAGCCCACCAGGCCGACGTCGGCGAGCAGCTTCAGCCGCAGCTGCAGCCGGCGCTCGTCGCCCGGCCATCCCGGCTCAAAGCGGCGCGGCGCGCGATTGGTCGCCGTCGCGAACTGCGCGTTGCCCCGCCCGCCGTTGCCGCCGCGCGCCACGAGCACGCGCTGGCCCACTTCCGTGAGATCGGCCAGGAAGATCAGGTCGTCGTCGGTCTTCTCGTAGACGACGGTGCCGGGCGGCACGGGCAGCTCGAGGTCGTTGCCGCCGGCGCCCGTGCAGTTGGAGCCTTCGCCGTGACGGCCGCGCTCCGCTTTGAATTCAGGATGGAATCGGTACGTGACGAGCGTGTTGTGGTGCGGGCTGGCGACGAGGTAGATCGAACCGCCTTCGCCGCCGTCGCCGCCGCTCGGGCCGCCGCGCGGCACGAACTTCTCGCGCCGGAACGCCATGCAGCCGCTGCCGCCGTCGCCGGCCTTGACGTGGATGTCGACTTCGTCGACGAACAACGCCGGCTACTCGACGGGATGAATGCTGATGCGGCGGCCGCGCGCGCCGTGATCCTCGAACTTCACCCGTCCGTCGATTTTCGCGAACAGCGTGTCGTCCTTGCCGAGGCCGACGTTGAGGCCCGGATTGAACCTGCGCCCGCGCTGCCGCACCAGAATCGAGCCGCCGGTGACGATGTTGCCGTCGTGGCGCTTGACGCCGAGCCGCTGCGCGTTCGAGTCGCGCCCGTTGCGTGAACTTCCCTGACCCTTTTTAGTAGCCATCTAATTTCTCCGGCGGGGGCCCCTGCACCCCGCCTGGCCGCGTCGCTCGCGGGGCCCCTTCGCCCCGCGCCGCTCCGCGGCTAGACCTTGATATCCGTAATGCGGAGCTTCGTCAGCGTCGAGCGGAAGCCCTTGGTGCGGCGCATGCCCTTCCGGCGCTTCTTCACGAAGACCCGGATCTTCGGGCCGCGCTCTTCGCCGTCGACCACCGCCAGAATCTTCGCGTTGGCCACGAACGGCGATCCGGCCACCACGTCGCCGTTGGCGTTCTCGAGGAACAGCACGTTTTCAATCGTGACTTCCTCGCCCGGCTGGGCGTCGACCCGGTCAACCGTGACGACATCGCCCTTGCCGACCTTCACCTGGCGGCCGCCGCTCTCAATGATCGCGAACATGTCTTTGTGTCCTTAAAAGCCGTGGATAGAAAGGGTTAAGGATAGCACAGGAGGGCCTGGAGCCTTACTTGAGCAGAATCCTCGTCCCCCGGATCTTCTGGGAGCTCAGGGCGCTCAGGAAGCTCGGCAGGTAGCGGTCCATCAGCTCGAAATACGCCGACAGGGCCGGGGTGTTCTGCGAGGCCTCGTAGAGGATTTCCTCCCGCACGCTCTCGGAATAGAGCGTCGTCCCCGTGCGGCCGTCGATGAAGACGAGTTTCGGCACCAGGGTGTAGCCTTTCCGGTCCATCCACACGCGCTGGGTGTTCACCTGGCGGCGGCCGAAAGCATCCGCGTATTCCCCGGTGCGCTCGACGATGCCGCTTTTGTTGATGGGGGCGAAGTACACCGTGCCGGTGATGATGAGCGGCGCCTGGTATTCCTCGCCCAGCTTCTTCCAGTACGCGACGTCGGCGAAGATCTGCTCGTAGCTTTCGAGGTCTCGCTCGCTGCGGATGTTCGCTTCCGCCTCGGTCTGGCCCGTGGGCGACGGCGTTGGCGGGGCGTCGGGCGGCCTGGGCGGCGCGACGACCGGCGCCGCGGGATCGACGGCCGGCGCCTGCGCTTCCGAGCGCGTGCGCTCGACCACGTCGGCGAGCGCGACGACTTCGGCCTCGATGACCTTCAGCTGCGACCGCGTGCGCAGCTGGCTGCGCAGCAGGCGCACGGTTTCCATGTTCGCGTCGACGTCCTTGCTGCCGCCGCCGACGAAGCCCACGACGAGCACGCGCTGGAACGCGGAGACATCGAGCTTCGGCGTGATCGGCGTTTCGATGCCGATCTCGTAGAAGCTCGTGCAGCCGAGCGTGACGATCCCGGCCAGAGCCAGGCTAGCGGCGATTGCGGCGCGAGATGCGGTCATAAATTTCCTTGAACAGATCGTAGTTCTGGCGAATCAGGACGTTGCCCGGGTCGAGCTCCACGGCCTTCCCGTACGCCTTGTTGGCCGCATCGAAGTTGCCCTGTTCCTCGTACGCGATCGCCAGGTTGTTCCATGCGGCGGGATACGTGGGATCGATCTCGACCGCCTTCTCGAACCGGAACGCGGCCTCGCGCCACAGTTTCTTCTGCGCGACCTTGATGCCGAACTCGACCTGCGCGGTGGCGAGCTCGCGATCGTTGTCGATCGTGGCGGCGCCTCCGGCCGCGGCGAGAGACAGGGGAGCCGCAACTCCAAGCGTGACGAGTGCGGCCAGCCACGCGGAGAGCACGCGAGTTTTCATAAACACCTCGGAGGGACCTTCGGGTCCCACTATACCGCGCCGGCGCTGCAAGTCGAGTGCCTCCGCGGCGGAGCTCGGAACAGGCCGGTTCCCGGGGGCGACTTGACGCCGCGGCCCGAGCGGTGCCTATACTTGCAGCCGGGTCGGGCACCTGTTCCTTGTACTAGGACAGGTGATCCGGCCCTTTCGGTTTTTGACCGGGGCTTACGAAATCCTGTCCGGGGAGCGGTTTATGACCCCTGACGCCGGGATCGTGACTCTCGATTGGAGCCATTCGCGCTATCCTGCCTGGCTTCGCATGGTGCCCGACCCGCCGCCGGTGTTGTGGGTGCGGGGCGGCCTGAGCGTTCTCGAACAGACGTCTGTCGCCATCGTGGGATCCCGATCGGCGTCTCAGTACGCGAGGCAGGTGGCCCGGACGCTGGCCGCCGGCCTGGCCGACGCCGGGATCGCCGTGACGAGCGGGATGGCGCGCGGCGTGGACGGCGCGGCCCACGAGGCGAGCCTTGCCGCCGGCGGGCGGACGATTGCGGTGTTCGGCACGGGCGTCGACGTCGTCTATCCCGCTGAGCACGCGGCCCTCGCGGAGCGGATTGCGGCCTCGGGGCTGCTGGTGAGCGAGCTGCCGCCCGGAACGCAGCCGCTGCCGTGGCATTTTCCGCGGCGCAACCGCATCATCAGCGGCCTGTCGCGGGCGGTCGTGGTGGTGGAAGCGTCACAGAAGAGCGGGTCGCTGATCACCGCGAGGATGGCGCTCGAGCAGGGCCGCGAGGTGATGGCGGTGCCGGGCAGCGTCCTGTACGGCCGGAACAGCGGCGCCCATGCCCTTATTAAGGATGGGGCAATGCCGGTCGAGAGCGCGGCCGATATCCTCGATGCGCTCGGACTGGACCGGAAGGCGCTGAAGGGCGGCGGGGCGGGGCCGGAAGGACCGCTGGAGTCGGCCCTGTACGAGGCGGGCGCGACGGGAATCGATATCGAAGAGTTGGGAATCGCGACGGAACGTGACGCCCCCACAGTGGCGGGCGACCTGACCCGGCTCGAGCTCGACGGCAAGGCCGAACGGCTGGCCGGCGGGCGGTATGTCTGGGTCGGTGGTAAAAGGTAAGGACAGCACAACGACATGGCTAAAGGACTCGTGATCGTCGAATCGCCCGCGAAAGCGAAGACGATCAACAAATATCTCGGCAGGAACTACAAGGTCGTGGCCTCGATGGGCCACGTGCGCGACCTGCCCAAGAGCCGCCTCGGCGTCGACCTCGAAGACGGCTTCGTGCCGGAATACGAGGTCATCGCGTCGCGCGCCAACGTGGTCAAGCAGATCAAGGACGAGGGCAAGAAGGCCGACGAAATCTTCGTCGCGACCGACCCCGACCGCGAAGGCGAGGCCATCGGCTGGCACCTGGCCGAGGAGCTCGGCAAGGCGAACCGGAAGAAGATCCGCCGGCTGCTGTTCAACGAGATCACGAAGAAGGCGATTCTCGAAGCGGTGAAGAACCCGATCGCGATCGACCAGAAGATGGTCGACGCGCAGCAGGCGCGCCGCGTCATCGATCGCCTGGTCGGCTACAAGATCAGTCCGCTCTTGTGGGACAAGGTGCGCCGCGGCCTCAGCGCCGGCCGCGTGCAGTCGGTCGCGCTCAAGCTGATTTGCGATCGTGAAGCCGAGATCGACGCGTTCACGCCCGAAGAGTACTGGAACCTGATCGCGCGCCTGGCGGTAGGCCGGAGCTTCAGCTCCGGCGTAACCGAGTTCGACGCGAAGCTGATCAAGCGCGCCGGCGAAACGGCGAAGGACTTCCGCATCGGCAACGAAGCCGAGTCCAACGCGGTGCGTGCCGCGCTCGACGGCGCCGCGTGGTCCGTGACGTCGGTCGTCACGAAGGAGCGGCGCAAGAACGCCGTCGCGCCGTTCATCACCAGCAAGCTGCAGCAGGCCTCGCGCTTCCCGGTCAAGAAGACGATGATGCTGGCGCAGCAGCTGTACGAAGGCATCGAGCTGCCGGGCGAAGAGGCGGCGGTCGGCCTCATCACCTACATGCGAACCGACTCCACGCGCGTGTCGGAAGACGCGCTCGCCGAGGTCCGCGAGCACATCGTCGCCACCTACGGGAACGACTACCTGCCCGAGAAGCCGAACCGCTTCAAGCAGAAGTCGTCGGTGCAGGACGCCCACGAGGCGATTCGCCCGACGTCGCTCGCGTTTGACCCCGAGACGGTGCGCCCGCAGCTGACGGCGGATCAGTACTACCTGTATCGCCTGATCTGGAACCGCTTCGTGGCGTCGCAGATGCCGCCGGCGACGTTCGACGAGACGACCGTGGACATCACGGCCAACGACTTCGTCTTCCAGGCGAAGGGATCGGTGCCGAAGTTCGCGGGCTGGATGGCCGTGTACGGCGGCCCGGCGCTGCAGGCGCAGCCGGGCGAAGGCGCGGGGCCCGACGCGGCCGACGCCGAGGACGAGGAAGGCAAGGCGCTGCTGCCGGCGATGAGCGAGGGCGACGCGCTCGACCTCCGCGAGCTCAGGCCCGAGCAGAAGTTCACGCAGCCGCCGGCGCGCTACAACGAAGGCACGCTGGTGAAGGCGCTCGAAGAGAACGGCATCGGCCGGCCCAGCACCTACGCCGACATCATCGGCAAGCTGCAGGCGCGCGACTACGTCATGAAGCTCGAGGGCCGCTTCAAGCCGACGGTGCTCGGGCGCACGCTCGTGACGAAGCTGCTGAGTCCCGCCTTCGACGACATCCTCGACGTGGAATACACCGCGAAGATGGAAGAGGAGCTCGACGGCATCGAGCAGGGCAAATCCAGCTACGCCGGCGTCGTCACCGACTTCTACGACAAGTTCGCGAAGGACCTGAAGAAGGCCGCGAAGCTGATGCCCAACTACAAGGAAGGGCAGCCGAGCGAGGAGTTCTGCGAGAAGTGCGGATCGCCGATGGTGGTGAAGGCAGGCAAGTTCGGCCTGTTCCTGGCGTGCAGCGCGTACCCCGAATGCGAGAACACGAAGGAGCTCGAGACGGCCGACGCGCCCGATGCCGAGAACCTCGAGGAGGTCTGCGAGAACTGCGGCAAGCCGATGGCGATGAAGCGCGGCCGGTTCGGTCCGTTCCTCGCGTGCACCGGGTATCCCGAGTGCAAGACCACGCGGAAGATCATCGTGACGAGGGGCAGCGTCAGCGCGGCGAAGCCCGATCAGATGCTCGACGAGAAGTGCCCGCAGTGCGGCATGAACCTGGTCGTCAAGCAGGGCCGCTTCGGCGAGTTCACGGCGTGCAGCGGCTATCCGGGCTGCAAGTACGTGAAGCAGAAGTCCACGGGGCTCGTCTGCCCGCTCGACGGCGGCGATGTCGTCGAAAAGAAGACGCGGCGCGGCAAGGTGTTCTTCGGCTGCGCGAACTATCCAAAGTGCGAGTTCACGCTCTGGGATCGCCCGATTCTCGAGCCGTGCCCGAAGTGCAAGGCGCCATACCTCGTCGAGAAGATCACGAAGAAGCACGGCCGTCAGCTGATCTGCAGGAACGAGGAATGCGACTACGTGCGCAGCGAAGAACTGACGGAAGAACCCGTGACGGCGTAATGGTCCACATCATCGGAGGCGGCCTGGCCGGATCCGAAGCGGCGTGGCAGGCCGCGTCGATGGGCGTGCCGGCAACGATTTACGAGATGCGGCCGGTGCGGCCGACGGCCGTGCACAAGACGGGCGATCTCGCCGAGCTCGTGTGCAGCAATTCCTTCCGCGGCGACAGCATCGAGAACGCGGTCGGCCTGTTGAAGGAAGAGATGCGGCGGCTCGGGTCGCTCATCATGACGGCGGGCGCCGCCGCGCGCGTGCCCGCCGGCGGCGCGATGGCGGTGGATCGCGTCAGGTTCTCAGAGGAAGTCACCGCGGCGATTGCCGCGCATCCCCTCATCACCGTCGAGCGCCGCGAGATCGCGCGGCTGGCCGATTTGCCGCGCCCGCTGATCGTTGCGACGGGGCCGCTCACGTCGGACGCGCTGTCCGAGGAGCTGGCCGCCCTCGTCGGCGGATCCCACCTGTATTTCTACGACGCCATCAGCCCGATCGTGCTCGCCGACAGCATTGACATGAGCAAGGTGTTTCGCGCGTCGCGGTGGGGCAAGGATGCGACCGGTTCAGGTTCCGAGGGCGACTACCTCAACTGTCCGATGACGGAAGCCGAATACCACGCGTTCATCGAGGCGGTGAACGCGGCCGAGAAGACCGCGCTGCACGAGTTCGATCAGCCGAAGTTCTTCGAGGGCTGCCTGCCGATTGAAGTGATGGCGTCGCGCGGGCACGACACGCTGCGTTTCGGCCCCATGAAGCCGGTCGGCCTCGACGATCCGCGCACCGGGCGGTGGCCGCACGCCGTGGTGCAGCTGCGGCAGGACACGATTGCCGGCGACCACTACAGCCTCGTCGGCTTTCAGACGCAGATGAAGTGGGGCGAGCAGGCGCGCGTGCTGCGCATGATTCCCGGCCTCGAGCGCGCCGAGTTCGTGCGCTACGGCATGATTCACCGCAACACCTACATCAACGGGCCGACCGTGCTCGAAGACACGTGGCAGGTGCGCGGGGAGCCGGGCCTGTTCATCGCGGGGCAGGTGAGCGGGGTCGAAGGCTACGTCGAATCGGCCGCGTCGGGCCTGATCGCCGGCCGCAACGCCGCGGCCCTCGCGCGCGGCGAGCAGCCGTCGGCGCCGCCGAGGACGACGGCGATTGGGGCGCTGGGGTATTACGTCTCGCACGCCGATCCGGCGCATTACGATCCGACGAACATCACCTTCGGGATCATCGCCCCACTGGAGACATCCGAGGCGCCGAAGCGCGCCAACAGGAAAGCGCTTCTGGCGGAGAGAGCGCTTTCCGATCTTGCGCGCTGGGCGCCGGCTCCAGTCCCCAGTCCCCAGGCTCCAGCAGACCCCAGGTACCTGGAGCCGCCTGGAGTCCGGGGTCTGGAGTCTGGAGCCCGCAAGTGATCAAGGAACACCTGAGACAGTTCCTTGATCACTTGCGCCTCAATCGCAATCTGTCGCCGCATACGCTTCGCGCCTACGACTCCGACCTGTCGCAGTACCTCGAGTTCCTGACCGGGCATCTGTCGAAGCCGGCGTCGGCGATCGATCCGCGCGAGGTGGATTCGCAGGCCGTGCGCGGGTTTCTCGACTCGCTGCACCGGCGCGGCAGCTCGCGCGCGTCGGTGGCGCGGCGCGTGAGCGCGCTGCGCGCGTTCGGCCGGTGGCTGGTGCGCGAGGGGCACATGGATGCCGATCCGGCCGCCCTCGTCGGCGCGCCGAAGGTGGAGCAGCGGCTGCCCACGCATCTCGACATGAAGGAAGTGGTCGGCATGATCGAGGCGGCCGACACGTCGACGCCGCTCGGCCGGCGCGACCGCGCCATCCTCGAGCTGTTCTACGCCTCGGGCCTGCGCCTGAGCGAGCTGGTGGGCCTGGATCTCGAGGACGTCAACCTTTCGGGCCGCGTCGCCCGCGTCGCCGGCAAGGGAGGCAAGGAGCGGATCGTGCCGTTCAACAACTCGACGGCGAAGGCTATCAAGGCCTGCTTGAAGGATCGCGACTCCGCATCCGACGCGCTGTTCCTGAATTACCAGGGCAGCCGCCTGTCGACGCGCGGCGTCGATCGCATCGTCCGCCGCTATGCGCGCGAGGCGGCCACGCGGCTGGGCGTGAGCCCGCACGCGCTGCGCCATTCATTCGCCACGCATCTGCTGCAGGCCGGCGCCGACCTGCGCGCCATCCAGGAAATGCTCGGCCACTCGCGCCTCAGCACCACGCAGCGCTACACACACCTCGACGCGACGACCCTGATTGCGCAGTACAAGAAGGCGCACCCGAAGGCATAAAAATGGGGACGGGTCTAAACCCGTCCCCATTTTTCAGCGAATGCGCGCGGAGGTTTGAAAGCGGCGGTAGTTGGTGTACGTCGCGACACCGGAGGCCCTGCCGGTGGGCATGGGCAGCTCTTCGGTCATCCGCAGCGGCACCGGCACCGCGACGCCAGGGACGTCGCCGTACTCGACATGCAGGACGGCCTCCGGGCCGCTTCGCCGCGTGCCCTGGAAATGAAAGCGGAGATCGGCCGCCAGGATGGCGCCGTCGCGCACGCGCACGGTCATGGTGCCGCGTGATTCCACGCCGGATCCTTCCGGCGTGCGCACGATCGTGGGACGGCTGCTCTCCGAGAATGTGAGGACGGCGCGCTCCTGCCGCTGCCATCCCCGGGGCGCGCGCAGGCGGAAGCGCCGCGCGCTGGCCCTGGCCAGCAGCTGCATCGGCAGCGTCGGCGTGTTGATGGTGCGCTCGGGACCGAGGTTGAAGCGCGAGCCCTCGCGCGCGAAGGCCGCCGCGCGCGCAAGCGAGTCGGGCGCCGTGGTGCTGAGGATGTGCACGACGCGCGCGTCGCGCTCGCGCACGGGCACGCCGTCCACTTCGAAGATGTCGCGGTAGCCCAGCCAGGGCTCGGTGTCGGCCGGCTTGACGAGCACGTAATCGGATCTGAGCTCGCGCGTGCGCGCGGCTTCGGCCGGGGTCTGCCCCAGTACATCGAGGCGCTGCACGTAGCGCTCCTCGGCGACGAGCGCCGCCGCCTCCTGCTCGAACCGCGCGATGTAATCGCGAAGGCGATCTTCGAGCCGCGAAGCGGGCTGCTGTGCAACAGAAGCAGCATCGATAGTCAGCAGCGCGCACAGGATGGCCGCGAGAGCTCGCATCGCGAACCTAGCGGATGCGGGTGGTGGTCTGAAAGCGACGGTACTTGGAGTACGTCGCGGTGCCCGCGATACTCCAGGAAGACCCTGCCGAACTCGCCCCTACTGATTCGCTCATCCGCAGAGGAACCGGAAGGGTGACGTCGGTCACTTCACCGTAGGTCACCGTCATGCCTGCGCCTGATACCTGGCTCAGCGCGCTCGAGGGTGGGGCCGGAAAGTCGAAGCGCACAGTGGCCTTGAGTATGGCGCCGTCTGCGACGCGAACGGTGACGGATCCTCGCGACTCGACCGAAACGCCTTCAGGTGTGCGCACGATGGTGGGACGGGCGGTCTCTTCGAACGTGAGCTCGACGGTTTCCTTGCGCTCCCAGTTCTCCGGGACGCGGATCGTGAATCGGCCGGCGTGCGCGCGTGCCAGCAGCTGCAGCGGCATCGTCGGCACGTTGGTCGTGCGAACGGGGCCGAGGTTGAAGCGCGCACCTTCTTCCACCAGAGCGAGCGCGCGCTCGCGAGAGTCGGGCGCGGTGCCGGAAAGCACCTTGACGACACGCTGTTCGCGATCCCGCACGGCACGGCCGTCCACTTCGAAGATGTCGCGGTACCCGAGCCAGGCCTGGCTGTCGGCTGGTTTCACCAGGACATAATCCGATCGCAGCTGCCGTACGCGCTCGCCCTGCGGCCGCCAATCGCGAGTGACCCTGAGACGCTGGACGTAGTGCTCTTCGGCGACGAGGGCCGACGCGTCCTGCTCGAAGCGCGCGATGTAGTCGCGCATGCGGTCTTCGAGCCGCGCGGCGGCGGGCTGCTGCGGACGGGCAGCGGCCTCAGTAATCAGCAGCGAGCATGCGGCGGCCGCGAGGAATTTCGATGCCAAGCGTCTTGATCTTATAGTTCATGACCCGCGGGCTGATCGACAGCAGCTCCGCCGCGTCCTTCTGCACCCAGTTCGACATGCGCAGCGCCTCGACGACCGCCTGCCGCTCGATCTCCTCGAGCGCGATGCCCGTCGGCGGGATGCGCACGGCCGGCTGCAGCTCGCCCGACGCCGTCGCCGGCGCCAGCTCGCCCAGCCGCAGGTCCGACGCCTGGATCGCCGGCCCCTCGGTCAGCAGCATCGCCCGCTCGATCGCGTTCTCGAGCTCGCGGATGTTGCCCGGCCAGTTGTAGCGCATCAGCAGCTTCAGCGCGTCGGGCGCGATGCCGTCCATCTTCTTCTTCAGCTCCCCCGTGAAGCGCCGCAGGAAGAACTTCGCCAGGTCCGGAATGTCGTCCTTGCGGTCGCGCAGCGGCGGCATGTCCACGGCCACCACGTTCAGCCGGTAGTACAGGTCCTCGCGGAACTGTCCCGCCGCCACCATCGCCGACAGGTTGCGGTTGGTCGCCGCAATCAGCCGCACGTCGACCTTGAGCGTGCGCGTGCCGCCCAGCCGCTCGAACTCGTGCTCCTGCAGCACGCGCAGGATCTTCGCCTGCGTGTTGGGGCTCATGTCGCCGATTTCGTCGAGGAACAGCGTGCCGCCGTCGGCCTGCTCAAACCGGCCCACGCGCTGCTTGTCGGCGCCCGTGAATGCGCCCTTCTCGTGGCCGAACAGCTCCGACTCGAGCAGGTTCTCCTGCAGCGCCGCGCAGTTCACCTTCACGAAATTCCGGCCCGACCGGTGCGAGTTGTGGTGAATCGCGCCGGCGATCAGCTCCTTGCCCGTGCCCGTTTCGCCGCGAATCAGCACCGTCGTGTTGCTGCGCGCCACCTTGCGCACGATCTCCAGCACCGCGCCCAGCGCGCCGCTGGCGCCGATAATGCGGTTGAAGTCGTAGATGTCCTGCTGCGTGTGGCGCAGGTACTCGATCTCGTGGCGGAGCCGGCGGTGCTCGATCGCCTTCTCGATCTTCACCTCCATCTCCTCGATCTCGAACGGCTTCTGCACGAAGTCGAACGCGCCGATGCGCATCGCCTCGACCGCCGTGTTGATCGATCCGAACGCCGTCATTAAAATGACCGCCGCGTTCGGCTGCAGCGCGCGCGCCGTGCGCAGCACGTCCATCCCGTCGGCGCCGCTCATCCGCACGTCGGTCAGGACCACGTCGAACTGCCCCTCGTGCAGCTTCGCGATCGCGGCCAGCCCGTTGGGCGCCTCGTCGACGTCGTGCCCGGCATCGGCCAGCGCGCGCGTCAGCCCGCGGCGGAGCGAATCGTGATCGTCGGCGACAAGAATTCTTCCCATAGTCCTCAGTGCGCGGCGGGGAGCGAAACGCGGAAACACGTACCGCCGCCAGGCGGCGTCGTGAGATCGATGTGGCCGTCGTGCGCGTCGACGACCTTGCGGACGATCGACAGGCCCAGGCCCGTGCCTTTCGGCTTCGTCGTGAAGAACGGATTGAACACGCGCTCGGCCACGTCGCCGCTCACTCCCGGCCCATCGTCACACACCGCGATCACCGCGTGATCGGGCTCGCCCTCGTCGACCGCAGCCGCCAGGCTCGCGCGAATGGTCACCGTGCCGCGGCCGTCGAGTGCCTCGAAGGCGTTCGTGAGGAGGTTCGTGAACAGCTGCCGCAGCTGGTACGGGTCGCCCGGCACCGCCGGCAAATCGGCCGCGATGTCGACCACAACCTTCGTGCTTCCCGGCGCCGCCGTGCTCGACGCCATCGTCACCGCGTCGCGCAGCACGGCCGGCAGCGGCACCTGCTCGTCGACCTGCAGCCGGATCGGCCGCACGAACTCCAGCACCTCGACGACGATGGAGTTGGCGAGCTTGCATTCGTTGATGATGTCGCTCAGCGTCTCCTGCGCCTCGTCGTGGCCGGCAAGCTGGCGCTTGAGGACGCCGGCCATGACCTCGATGCCGGCCAGCGGGTTCTTCACTTCGTGCGCGATGGCGGCGGCCATTTCGCCAAGCGTGGCGAGGCGGTCGCGGAGCCGCTCGCGCTCTTCGAGCTGCTCGACGCGCGTGAGGTCCTTGAAGAACATCGCGGCGCCCACGCGCGCGCCGGCCTCGTCGTTCACTTCCGAGAGCGTGTAGCCGATGACGCGCCCCGAGCCCTTGAGGCGCAGCTCGACGCGGTTGGGCAGGTGGCCCCCTTCGGCCGCGCGCGTGAGGATGCGCGCGAGCTCGGGCTCGGAGGCGAGGATGTCGGCGACCGGCCGGCCGGTGTCGTGGCGCGACGGCTCGAGGCCGAGGATGCGGTAGGCCGGATCGTTGATGGCGGCGGCGCGCCCGTCGCGGCTGACGGCAACGACGCCGTTGCGCAGGCTGGTGACCAGATGGCGGAAGAACGCGTCGCCGGCGCCGGCGCCGGTGCGCGGGGCGCGCGGGCGTGCGGGCGGCGTCCGCCGGGCCGGGCCGGCATTGCGCGAGCGGCGGGCGCGAGGTTCAGTCATAAAGGTGGCGATAACCCAAGCCCGACGGCAAGAGGTGTACCCCACGCGATCGGCGAATTCGCGCCAGACAACGAGGGTTTCGGGGAAGAGAATGCCGGCGCGCTGACGTTATTGTAAGCGAACGACAGAATTGTGGGCAGGGAAGTTAGTGGTACATTGCGCCGTGCCGGTTGCCGTGCTGCACGTGACCGTCGCCGCGGAGCGCGGCGGCGCCGAAGGCATCATCGAAACCATCGTCAGCCGCGCCGACGCCGCGCGCTATCGCCTGATGCTGGCGACCCCCCGCGGCGGAGCGCTGGCGCGGGCGTGGCGCGAGCGGGGCTGGATGGTGATCGAGACACCGCCGGTCGCGCGCCTGGCGCGAATCGATCAGCAGGTCGCGGTGACGCGCGCTCTCGCGCGCGAGGTGAAGGCGCGCGGCATCGCTCTGGTGCACACGCACGGCATTTCCGCGCAGATGCAGGGTGGATGGGCGGGCCGCCTGGCCCGCGTGCCGGTGATCTGCCACGCACATGATTGCCACGAGGCGTCGTGGTCGATCGACGGCCTGCTGCACCTCGCGGCGGCGCGCACACCGCGCGCGCACACCATTGCCGTGTCGAAGACGGTGGCGGCGTCGCTGGCCGGCCGCGTGGGCAGCGAGATCGAAATTATTCCGAACGGCGTGGACGCGTCGCCGGTGGCGCCGGCGCCGGATGCGCCCCCGGCTCCGCTCGTCGTCTGGTGCGGCAGGCTGCAGCGCTGGAAGGGCTGCCACCTGTTCGTGCGCGCGGCGAAGATCGTCCA
>DATKDT010000099.1:0-12955 GCA_035512575.1 Vicinamibacterales bacterium
GGAAATGGCCATGGGCCGCGGCGAGAACCACCCGGCCGTCGTGTCAGTCCGCCGCCAGCTGGAGGCCGTCCAACAGATGGCCGGCGAGCAGCGCGAGACGCACAGCGAGGCGGTGCTGCTCGCGCGCGTGCAGCAGGAGCCCGCGGCCGCGGCGCCGCAGATCGAGCTGGCGCTGCACTACCTACGGGCGGGACGCCAGGCCGAGGCCACCCAGGCGCTCGAGCGCGCGCTGAAGCTGCTGCGGCGCAAACGCTCCTAGCCGGAACTTCCTCGCTTCCGCGGTGTCTCAACCGGCGTGCGGCGCCTGATCCCGTTTCTCCTCGTCGCGGCTCTCGCCGGCACGGCCTGCGGCACCTCGATCCGCAAGCAGCAGGCGCAGCGGCTCGCCGAGGCCAACGCGCTGTTCATGCGCGGCTGCCACAGCTGCCTCGTCAGGGCGTTCGACACCTACAGCGCGCTCCGCGGCGAAGGCTTTCAGCCGGCGCTCGTCACCGGCAAGGCGTTCGATGCGGCCATCCTGCTCGCCGCGCGCGAGAAAGAGCTCGCGATGGAAGCCACGTCGTGGATTGAACGAGCCGAGGGATTGCTTTCTTCCCGCGGGCCTGTCGGCCCGCGATATCTCGAAATGGTCAACGCCCTTCCCTGGGCGCTCGGCCGGCACGATCGCGACTTCCGCGACGGCGCGATGATCGCCGTCGGGCCGGTCCTCGACGCGCTCGAGAAGTGGGACGCCGCCCTCGGCCCCGCGCCCGCCCGCGATATCGTCGGCACCTATCTGATGGCAGCGGCGCGGTGCGCGTTCACGCCGGCGCGCCTGCAGCCGAATCTGACGTTCGACGTGCTTGCCCCCGCACACGGCAGGACGCCGCTCATGCAGTACGCGGCGGGCATCTGCTCGCCGGAGCTGCGATCGCATCTCGACGCGCTCGCCGGCGACGCCGACTTTCACGAGGTGACCTACCAGCTTGGCCGCCTCCGCCTGTATCAGGGCGGCGCCACCGTGCATCTCGACGCGCGCGTGCTGCTCGAAGCCGGGCACACCGCCATGCCCGACGCCATTGCCGTCACCTGGCTGCTGGCCAGCGTCCTGAGCGCGCTCGAGGAACACGAAGCCTGCGCCGCGATGTACGACGAGGTCATCCGGCGCGGCGGCGCGCGGCGCGAGTCGATGCTGAACCGCACGGTATGCCTCACACGCGCGGCGAAGCGGCCGGAGGCCATCCGCTCGGCCACCGAGATCATCGACACGCCCGGCATCCTCCGCGGCGAGGCCTACTTCTGGCGCGCCTGGAACCAGTACCACGCGAAGAACCTGCCCGTCGCGCGCGTCGACGTCGAAAGCGCGAAGACGCTGTTCCAGGACGCGGACGTGTACGCCCTGAGCGGCTTCATCGCGTACGACATGGACCAGAAGGACTACGCCTACACGGAGTTCGCCGAGGCGCTGCGGCGCAACCGCGAGTACTGCGTCGCCGCGTTCTATCAGGGGCTCATCGACTCGCAGAAGGAACAGTGGGAGCCCGCGGCCGGGCGCTACGTGAGTGCCACGGGCTGCTACGAGCGGTCGGTGCGCCGGCTCGAAAACGACCTGCGTCAGGCGCATGCGCTCGACGCCGACAACCCCACGCGCGAGCGGCGCATCCGGAATCTGACCGAAGGACTCGACGTCGAGAAGCTGCAGCTGGCCCGGGCAGCCTACAACGTGGCCTACTCGTACGGCCGCCACGGCGACGCCGCGAAAGGCCTCCCCTACGCCGAGCAGGCCGCCGCCGCGCACCGCGACATGCGGAAGCTCGCCGAGGAACTGCTGGAGATTCTCCGCAAGGCCGGATAACCTCGAACGCGTGCCGAGGTTTCTTCTCCGCATCGAATACGCCGGCACCCGCTACCGCGGCTGGCAGATCCAGTCCAACGCGCGCACCGTGCAGGGCGAAATCGCGCAGGCCGCGCGCGACGTGCTCGGCACGCCGAATTTCGAGCTGTACGGCTCGGGCCGCACCGACGCCGGCGTGCACGCGCTCGAGCAGGTCGCGCACCTCGACACGGCCGTCAAGATGCCGCCGGCGATGCTGGCCGACCGGATCAACGCGCTGCTGCCGGCCGACATCAACATCCTCTCGGCCGAGACGGTCGACCGGCGCTTTCACGCGCGCCATTCGGCGACCTCGCGCAGCTACGTCTACCAGATCGCCCGCCGCCGCACCGCCTTCGCGAAGCCCTACGTGTGGTGGGTCCGCGATCCGCTCGACATCACCCGCATGCGCGAGGCCGCCGCGATTTTCACCGGCCTCCACGACTTCCGCGCGTTTACAGACGATGATCCCGATGAGAAGTCGACGAAGGTGCTCGTGGAATCGCTGACGGTGGAGGAGGAGGGCGATCTGGTGCTCGTCCGCGTCGCCGGATCGCACTTCATCTGGAAGATGGTCCGCCGCATCGTCGGCATCCTGGTGGAAGCGGGACAAGGCGGGCTGACGCGCAAGCAGATCGAGGCGATGCTCGAGGGTGACTCGGACCTGCCCGCGCGCCTCACCGCGCCCGCCTCAGGCCTGTTCCTCGAGAAGGTGACCTACGACGGCAAGGACGCGCCGCCGCGTCAGACCCAGGCGACGAGGATGGGGATGAAAGCGTCCTTCCATTCGGCGCGCGCCACGCGCCGGTAGCCGTTCTTCTTCTCGTCGTAGACGTCCACGCGCGAGAAGCCGGCCTCGCGCAGGGCGTCGACGAGCTCCGTGATCGCCCACAGCCGCCAGTCGTAGGTGAAGGCGCGTTCCATCTTCTTCCGCTGCCCCTTCATCCTGAAGTGGATGTACCGCAGCGCGCGGCCGGTGATGGCGTCCATCGGCCGCTGGTCCCAGGTGTAGACGAACTTCGCGTAGTTGCGCACTTCGTTGCCGCGCTCGAGCGAGTCGGGACCGCTGTAGCCGTCGAGCATGAAGGCGCCGTCGGGTTTGATCGCGCGCTTCGCTTTGCGGAAGTAGTCGACCAGATCCTCGCGCGTCATGAAGACGCTGTAGGAGAAGTTGAACGCGACTGTTACGTCTGCCTTGGGCGAAAAGACCGAGCGCACGTCCTTCCGCAGCAGCGTGACGCGGTGCGCCTGGTCGCCAAGTGGTGCGATGTTCCACTTGCGCCCCCACGCCAGCGTCGCCGCGTGGAGATCCAGGCCCAGCGCCGTGCGCTTCGGATGGCTGCGCACCCACTCGGCCGAGATGAACGCCGTGCCGCAGAAGTCTTCGCGCAGCGCCAGCGGCACGCGGGCGCGCTCGCCGGTGAACACGCGATTCACGAAGTCGATGTCGAACCGGGGCCGCTGCACGGCGCGCTCGTACATGCCGTACTTGTCGTAGGGTTTTCTTGGGCGTTTCATCGAGGATTAGGGATTAGGGATCTGCGATTAGGCGATTACGGGTAGAGTCTGACTTCTGTCCAGGGCGCGTCGCTCGACGCGCGATCGTAGCGGATGCGCTCGTGCAGCCGTCCGGGTCTGCCGATCCAGAACTCCATCATCGACGGCGCCAGCCGATAGCCCGACCAGAACGGCGGCCGCGGCACCGGCTTGCCGTCGAAGTCGGCGGTGAACCGCGCCACGCGAATCTCCAGCGCGTCCTCCTGCTCGAGCGGCGCGCTCTGCTTCGACGCCCACGCGCCGATCTGACTGTCACGCGGACGCGACGCGAAATAGGTGTCGGCCTCCTCGTCCGGCACCTGCACGGACGGCCCTTCGATGCGCACCTGCCGCTCGATGAGCGGCCAGTGGAGGCAGAGCGCCGAGTCGGGCCGCGCGGCCAGATCGCGCGCCTTGGGGGATGCCAGGTTGGTGAAGTAGGTGAAGCCGGTCTCGTCGAAATACTGAATCAGCACCATGCGCGACGATGGATGGCCGGCGGCGTCGACCGTGGCGAGCGACGCCGCCTTCGCGTCGAGCGCTTCCGACGAGTCGACGGCCTGGTCGAACCACTCTCTGTAGAGGGCGAAGGGATCCTGCACCACAGAAGAATACTACGCGGCCGTCAGCGCGCGACGGCCTTGTCGGCCTCCGCGAGCGCCCGATCGATGATGTCGAAGCCCTCGTCCAGCTCCGCCTCGGTGATCGTCAGCGGCGGATTCGTGAAGAACGTGTTCCATCGCACGAACGTGTACAGGCCGTGCTCGCGGAAGAACGCGCCGACCGCCTTCATCTCGGGCGATGCGCCGTTGAAGGGCGCCATCGGCTCCATGGTTTTCCGATCGCGGACGAGTTCGACGATGCCGAACAGGCCGATGGATCTGACCGCGCCCACCGACGGGTGCTTCGCGGCCAGCCCGTCCAGCCGCGCCTTCATGTGCGCGCCCATCGTCGCGGCGCGCTCGATGATGCCGTCCTGCTGATACACGTCGATGGTCGCAAGCGCCGCCGCGCACGCGAGCGGATGGCTGTTGTAGGTGAGGCCGCCGGCAAACACGCGGTCCTTGAAGAAGTCGGCAATCGGACGCCGCAGCCCGACGGCGCCGAGCTGCACGTACGCGCTCGTCAGCCCCTTCGCCATCGTCAGGATGTCGGGCACGACATCCCAGTGATCGACCGCGAACCACTTGCCGGTGCGCCCGAAGCCCGACATCACCTCGTCGGCAATCATGAGGATGCCGTACTTGTCGCACAGGTCGCGCACGCCGCGCAGGTAGCCGTCGGGCGGCACCAGGATGCCGTTCGTGCCGGTGACCGGCTCGAGGATGAACGCCGCGATGCTCTGCGGCCCTTCGAGCTGGATGTGCTCCTCGAGATTCGCGAGCGCGGCCTCGGCCGTGTCCCATCCGCGCTGGATGCCGTGGTAGGGATCCATCACGTGCACCACGCCCGGCATGCCTGGTTCGGCGGCCCAGCGCCTGGGATCGCCGGTCAGCGAGATCGAGCCGGCGGACGCGCCGTGATACGAGCGGTAGCGCGCCAGAATCTTGTGCCGGCCGGTGTACCAGCGCGCCACCTTGATGGCGTTCTCGTTGGCCTCGGCGCCGCCGTTGGTGAAGAAGAAGGCGTCGATGTCGCCCGGCGTGACCTCCGCGAGCTTCGCCCCCAGCCGCGCGCGCGGCTCGGTGGCCATGTAGGGATTGGCGTACGCCAGCACCGCGGCCTGCTCCTGGATCGCCTTGATCACGCGCTCGTCGCCATGGCCGATGTTCACGCACATCAGCTGGCTGTTGAAGTCGATGAAGCGCTTCCCTTCCGGCGTCCAAAAGTACACGCCCTTCGCCCGCGCCACCGGAATCGGATCCGCCGCCCCCTGCGCCGACCACTCGAAGATCGTGTGGCGCTTCGACAGCGCCACCATCTCATCACCGGTCATCGGGGTTCTTGTCATAGCTGTCGTTCGGGAGTTCGGATGTTCGGTGTTCGGGCGTTCGTCTGTATGGTTCGGAACCGGACAAGCGAACAC
Organism: Vicinamibacterales bacterium; assembly: GCA_035512575.1. Lineage (GTDB taxonomy): Bacteria > Acidobacteriota > Vicinamibacteria > Vicinamibacterales > SCN-69-37 > JALYRV01. The sequence continues at coordinate 5,415 of DATKDT010000099.1, forward strand.
CCGAACGTCCGAACGTCCGAACCGCCGAACCTCATGATCGCGCGCTGCGTTTGATGAACTCGCCGGCGCCTTTGCGTCCGACGAACTTCCCGTCCTCGACGATGACCCGGCCGCGCGAGATGACGGTTTCGCTGACGCCCTGCACCGTGCGGCCTTCATAGGGGTTGTAGTCCACCTTCATGTGCAGCGTGTCGACCGACAGCAGCTGCGAGCGCTCGGCGTTGAAGATCACGATGTCGGCGTCCGAGCCGGGCGCGATCGTGCCTTTCCGCGGGAACATGCCGAAGATCTTCGCCGGCGACGTCGACGTCAGCTCGACCCAGCGGCTGAGCGAGATGCGGCCGGTGCGCACGCCGCCGTCGTAGACCAGACTCATGCGCGTCTCGATGCCGGGCGCGCCGTTCGGAATCTTCGAGAAGTCGCCGTGCCCGAGCACCTTCTGCTCCTTCATGCAGAAGGGACAATGATCCGTCGAGATCGCCTGCAGGTCGTTGAACGCAAGGCCGCGCCAGAGCCGGTCCTGCGTTTCTTTCGGCCGCAGCGGCGGGCTCATGACGTACTTCGCGCCCTCGAAGCCGGGCTCCTCGTAGTTGTCGTACGACAGGAATAGATACTGCGGGCACGTCTCGGCATACGCCGGCAGCCCGCGATCGCGTGCTTCGGTGACCATGTCGAGCGCTTCGGCCGCCGAGAGGTGCACGATGTAGACGGGCACGTCGGCCATCTCGGCCAGCGCAATCGCGCGATGCGTGGCCTCGCCCTCCGCGCGCGCCGGCCGCGTCAGCGCGTGATACTTCGGCGCGGTCTTGCCTTCCGCCAGCGCCTTCTTCACGAGCACGTCGATCACGCCGCCGTTCTCGGCATGCATGCAGATCGTGCCGCCGTTCTTTCCCGACCGCAGCATCGCCCTGAAGATCGACGCATCGTCCAGCATGAAGACGCCGGGATAGGCCATGAAGAGCTTGAACGAGGTCACGCCCTCCTCGACCATCGCGTCCATCTCGTCTTCGACCGCGTCGGTGAGCTCGGTGATGATCATGTGGAAGCCGTAGTCGATGACGGCCTTCCCCTCGGCCTTCTTCCGCCACGCGTCGAGCGCCTCGCCGAGCGACTGGCCGCGATACTGAATCGCGAAGTCGACAATCGACGTCGTCCCGCCAAACGCCGCCGCCGTCGTGCCAGACTCGAAGTCGTCGGCCGACGTGGTGCCGCCGAAAGGCATGTCGAGATGCGTGTGCACGTCGATGCCGCCCGGCAGCACGTACTTGCCGCCGGCGTCGATCACGCGATCGGCCGGCATCGTGAGATTCGTGCCGATGGTCGTCACGCGGTCGCCCTCGACGAACACGTCGCCGCGGTAGATGTCGCTCGCGTTGAGGATGAGGCCGTTCTTGATCAGCAGGCTCACAGCAGCTCCGCCATGGGTCCGTACGTTTCAGGCCTGCGGTCGCGATAGAACTGCCACACGCGCCGCACTTCTTCGATCATGTCGAGGTCGCACTCGGCCGACACGAGCTCGTTCCTGTGCTCCGATCCCGTCGCCAGGAAGTTGCCGCGGGGATCGACGATGTAGGAGGAGCCGTAGAAGCGGCCGATGTTCCATGGCGCCTCGGTGCCGACGCGGTTGCTGCAGGCCATGAAGTAGCCGTTGGCCACGGCATGCGCCGGCTGTTCGAGTTTCCAGAGGTACTGCGAGAGGCCGGCGACGGTGGCCGACGGGTTGAAGACGATCTCCGCGCCGTTGAGACCGAGCAGGCGCGCGCCTTCGGGAAAGTGCCGGTCGTAGCAGATGTAGACGCCGACCTTGCCGTAGCGCGTCTGGAACACCGGATAGCCGAGATTGCCCGGCTTGAAGAAGTACTTCTCCCAGAAGCCGCTGGTGTGCGGGATGTGGTTCTTGCGGTACTTGCCGAGATACGTGCCGTCGGCGTCGTACACCGCGGCGGTGTTGTAGTAGATGCCCGCGGCCTCGCGCTCGTACACCGGCACGACGACGGCCATCTGATGCTTCGCGGCGAGTTTCGCGATTCGGTCGGTCGTGGGGCCGGGGACTTCTTCCGCGATGTCGTACCAGTGCGCGTCCTGCGAGGGGCAGAAGTACGGGCCGTTGAAGATCTCCTGCAGCCCGAGAATCTGCACGCCGCGCTTCCCTGCCTCCTCGATCAGCGGCAGATGGACGTCGATGGCGGCCTCGCGCACTTTCTCGATCGGCCACGACGGGTCGAACGGCGTCGCGGCCTGAATCACTCCTGTATGGACGTTCCGCGGCATCAGAACCACCTCGAGATGGTGACTTTCTTGTCGGTGTAGAACTCGAACGCGTCGCGGCCGTGCACCTTCAGGTCGCCGAAGAAGCTGTCGCGCGCGCCGCCGAACGGGAAGTACGCCATCGGCGCGGCCACGCCGATGTTGACGCCCACCATCGACGCGGTGGCGCGATGCGCGAATTCGCGCGCCGCCTTGCCGCTCGACGTGAAGATGGACGTCGCGTTGGCGTTCGGGTGCGCGTACATCAGCTCGAACGCCTCATCCAGATTCTTCACCGGCGCCACGGTCGCCACCGGCCCGAAGATCTCCTCGTGGCCGATGGCCATGCCGGGCCGCACGCCGTCGAACACCGTGGGCCCCACGAAGAAGCCGTCGCCCGGCACGCGCGCCTCGCGGCCGTCGACCAGCAGTGCCGCGCCCTCCTTCACGCCTTTCTCGACGTAGCCGAGCACCCGCTTCCGGTGCGCCGCGCTGATCACCGGGCCCATGTCGACGCCCGGCTCCATGCCGTCGCCAACGCGAATATTCCTTGCCGCCTCGACGAGCCGCTCGCGCACGTCGCCGTGCGACTTGCCCACCGGCAGCAGCACGCTGCCCGCCAGGCACCGCTCGCCCGCGCATCCATAAAAGGACTCCGTGATGATCGGCATCGCCAGATCCATGTCGGCGTCGGGCATGACCACGATGAAGTTCTTGGCGCCGCCGAGGGCCTGCACGCGCTTGCCGGCGCGCGTGCCGCGCTCGTACACGGCCTTGGCCACCGGCGTGGATCCCACGAACGACACCGCGCGGATGCCGGGGTGGTCGCAGATCGCCTCCACCACGTCGCGCCCGCCGTGCACCATGTTCACGACGCCCGGCGGCAGATCGCACTGGTCGAGCAGATCGAAAATCATCTGCTGCGACAGCGGGACCTGTTCGGACGGCTTCAGCACGAAGGTGTTGCCGCAGACGATGGCGAAGGGGAGGAACCAGAGCGGCACCATCGCGGGAAAATTAAATGGTGCGATGGCGGCGGTGACGCCGAGCGGCTGCCGCATCACCTGGCAGTCGACGCCCGACGAGATGTTCTCGAGGCCGTAGCCCATCAGCATCGACGGCGCGCCGCAGGCGACCTCGACGCACTCGATGCCGCGCCGCACGCTGCCGCGCGACTCGTCGAGCGTCTTGCCGTGCTCGGTGGTGACCTGGCGGGCGATCGCCTCGGCGTGCTCTTCGAGCAGCGCCTTGAAGCGAAACATCGCGCGCGCGCGCACCACCGGCGGCGTCTCGCTCCAGGCGGGATAGGCGGCCGCGGCCGCTTTCACCGCGGCGTCGACGTCGGTGCCGGTCGACATCGGCGTGCGCCCGATGACCGTGCCGCGCGCCGGATTGTGCACGTCGAGAAAGGATGAGGCCGACGAGGGCGTCCATACGCCCCCGATGTAATTCCTGAGCGGTTCGATCTGCATGCTGGCGAGAACTATACGACGAGTTGTGTTACCGTCACCCCTTTACGAGGCGCTCGCTGATGCTCGGGGCGGTGTCCGGTGTTCCTCAGCGCCGCCGAGGCGAGTCGGGCCAAAGAGCGGTCCCTCCGACGTCTTTTTAACGGCGTCGCTGATGAACACCGGACACGGCCCCTGCGCTTGACAGCGAGCGCGGCCGGATGCGCGGTGTTTGCGACGGCCGACTTCGGAGGCCAGGCTTTCCAGTAATCCGTTATTGCCTGGCCGACAGGAGGCCGGAGCAAATACCGCGCGTCCGAGCCAGCGAGCTCGAGCAGCCAAGCGCCGAGCATCAGGGCCGGTCGGGAGGACTCTAATGGGAACACTGTCGGTCACGTTCACGGGGCTGAAGTTCCAGAACCCGTTCCTGCTCTCGTCGGCGCCGCCGACCGAGTCGGACGCGAACATCATGCGCGCCTTCGACGCCGGCTGGGGCGGTGTCGTCACCAAGACGATCGGCCTGCACCCGGTCGTCAACGTCAAGGGTCCGAAGACCAAGTTCCTGCGGGCCGATCCCGCTACCGGACACCTCAGCATGCAGAAACGCGCGGGCAGCGCGCTGCACTCGTCATGGAACTGGGAGCTCATCTCCGACAAGCCGCTCGACTGGTGGATTCCGAAGATCGCCGGCATCAAGAAACAGTATCCCGGCCACATCCTCGTCGCGTCGATCATGGCCGGGTCGGGCAGCGACACCGAGCTCGCCCACTGGCAGACGCTCGCGAAGGCCTGTCAGGCCGAGGGCGCCGACGCACTCGAGCTGAATCTCTCGTGCCCGCACATGGACCGCAAGGACATGGGCTCGAACCTGGGCAAGGACCAGGCGCAGATCTCGATCGTCACGCAGGTCGTCAAGGAAGTCGCCACCGTGCCGGTCTGGTCGAAGCTCACGCCCTCCACCACCGACATCGTCGTCGAAGCCAGCGCGGCATTTCTGGGCGGCGCCGATGCGGTCGTGTCGTCGAACACCTTCCCGTCGCTGCCAATCATCGATCCGGCGACGCTGGAGTTCGAGATGAACGTCGAGGGTTACGTCTCGAGCGGCGGGCTGGGCGGCCCGGCGATTCTGCCGCAGTCGCTCGCCAAGATGGCGCAGCTGACGAAAGCGTTCCCCGAGCGTGAGTTCTCGGGCATCGGCGGCGTCACCGACTTCACGCAGGCGCTGTCGTACTTCATGCTGGGCTGCGGCACGGTGCAGGTGTGCACCGCCGCGATGCTCGATCACGCGATTGGCCCGAACGTGATCAAGGCGCTGACGAGCGGGCTCGGCGAGTTCCTCGACAAGCACGCCGACAAGGGCTGGACGTCGGTCGAGGACTTCCGAGGCAGCCGCCGCGACCGCGTCGTCGCGCACTCGCAGATCAAGCGGCCGGACGAGAAGGAGTACCACGGAGGGCACGAAGCAGAGGTCGGCGCCTAAACATGGTGACCGTGGAAACTTCGAACTCCGAACTCCACTCCAGCCCGCTCTGGAACCCCGACCTCGCGCCGACCGCGCTGTCGCAGCGCACCTGGACCACGTACAACATCGCCGCGCTCTGGATCGGCATGAGCGTGGTCATCACCACCTACACGCTCGCGTCGGGCCTGATGCAGCAGGGCATGACGTGGGCGCAGGCGCTGGTCACCATCCTCCTCGGCAACCTCATCGTCCTCATCCCGATGGTGCTCAACGCGCACGCGGGCACGAAGTACGGCGTGTCGTTCCCCGTGCTGTGCCGCGCGAGCTTCGGCGTCAGGGGCGCGAACGTGCCGGCAACGCTGCGCGCGATCGTGGCGTGCGGCTGGTTCGGCATCCAGACCTGGATTGGCGGACTCGCACTCAATGCGCTGCTCACCGCGGCGTGGCCGGCGTGGGGCGGCATTGCGGGCGGCATCTGGATCTCGTTCGCGGCGTTCTGGCTGATTCAGGTCGCCATCATCCTGCGCGGGCTGGAAGGCATCCGCTGGCTCGAGAGCGCGGCGGCGCCGCTGCTGCTCGGCGCCGGCCTGCTGCTGCTCTGGTGGGGCGTCAGCAACGGCGGCGGCCTCGGCAACGTCCTGCGCGAGTCGTCTCGCTTGCAGCAGGGCTCGACGCCGTTCTGGACGCTCTTCCCCGCCGCGCTGACTGCGAACGTCGGCTACTGGGCGACGCTCAGCCTCAACATCCCCGACTTCACGCGCTATGCGAAAAGCCAGCGCTCGCAGGTGCTCGGCCAGGCGCTCGGCCTGCCGCTCACGATGGCGGGCTTTGCGTTCATCGGTGTCGCGGTGACGAGCGCGACAATCGTCGTGTTCGGCGAGGCGGTGTGGGATCCGGTGGTGCTGATTGCGCGCATCGGATCGCCGGCGGTAATTATCTTCGGCGCGCTGATCGTCATCGCCGCGCAGATCACGACGAACATGGCGGCCAACGTCGTCTCGCCCGCGAACGACTTCTCGAGCCTCGCGCCGAAGCGCGTGAGCTATCTGACCGGCGCGATGATTACAGCGGTGATCGGCATCCTGATGATGCCGTGGAAGCTGTATGCGGACGCCTCGGCGTACATCTTCACGTGGCTGATCGGCTATTCGAGCCTGATGGGCGCGATTGGCGGCATCCTGATTGCCGACTACTGGGCGCTGCGGCGCCGCGAGCTGTCGGTGCCCGACCTGTTCGCCGTCGAGGGCCGCTACACCTACACCCGCGGCATCAACATGCGGGCGATGACCGCGCTCGTCCTCGCGATCCTTCCCGTCACGCCCGGCTTCCTGCGCGCGGCCATGACGCCCGGCGGCGTGGTCGCCAGTCCCAACATCTTCGACACGCTCTACACGTACGCCTGGTTCGTGACATTCGGAATCAGCTTTGCGGTGTATCTGCTGCTGATGCGGCGAACCTCGGCAAGCCTGATCGGCTCGCTGGAGCACAAGCTCAGGATCCAAGGCGAGGTTCAGTCAACCGGCGGGCAGTGGACCGCCGATCGCTAACAGGCGCGGTGCGGCAGATTCTGCAACAGCAGCCGGCGCCGCGTAGGCGGCAACCGGCTCTCCGGGCGCCTACGAAAACTTCTGCGGGAACTGCTTCACAATGGCGCCGGCGATCGCGTCGGACATCATGAGGATGTGCTCATAGACCTTGTCGTACGCCCGGATGTCCCCTTCCCAGTCCTTGTTCAGCCGCGCCACCACTTCCGCCGTCGTCGTCGACAGGTGCATCTTCATCATGTCGGCCACGGCCGCGCGAGGCAGGTGCGGGTTGGCCTTGCTCAGAAAGTCGGCGATGTCGTTGCCGTTCTTTTGCCATCGGGCGTCGGCCGCGCCCAGCGCCGCCTTGTCGCCGCCCTTCGCGGCGTTCACGACATCCACCGCAATCGTGATGTGTTCCTTCAGCAGCCGCGTGAGCTCCGTGCCGGCGGGCGCGCCGTAATACGCGGCCACCGCGTTGCCGATGTCTTCCTGGTTCTTCATCAACCGGTTGGCGGACGCCTTCGCGCCAGGCGCGCCGGCAAGCGCCGCGACGACGTAGTCGCGCGTCCAGACGACGTGATCGGTCCACAGCTTGCGCATGTCCTGTTTGAGCGTGGCGGCGGCAGCCGGCTGCTGCGCGTGCGCGAGCGCCGGCAACGCGAGCGTGACGACGAGCGCGGTAACAAACCTCTTCATTGCATGTCCTTTCAACTGGCGCTCGGGAAGAGCACAACCAATTGGATGCACGAGAGGGGCCACGCGTTCCGCGCGCACGAAAACAAAAGGCCGGCAGCGCATGAGCGCTCCGGCCTTTCGTCTTTCGTCGTCGTTCTTTCGTCTTTCGTCTTCAGTCTTGAG
>DATKDT010000100.1:0-6840 GCA_035512575.1 Vicinamibacterales bacterium
AAGCGCGCCCGCTGCCACGGCGTCAGCACCTCGTCGATGACGGCGTAGGCCTTCTGCACGTTCGCGAGCGTGTTGCGCTCGTGCTCATCGATGGCGCGCGTGGCGGCGGCCAGCCGCTCTTCATCGCCGCCGCGGCCGCGCAGCAGCTGGCTCATCTCGGCGAGCAGCCGGTTGCGCGCGACGCGCGCCTGGCGGCGCGCGGCCTGCAGCGCGCGCACGCGGCGCACGAACTGCGGACGCTGCTCGTCGGAGATGAGCAGCACGCCCTCGGCCTGACTGATCACATACTGGTCGAACTGGGCCTGGATGTCGGCCGCCGTGAGGCCGCCGCGCTGCGCCATCTGGCCGCGGCCGCCGGCCCGGCCCTGCGTGCCGCCCCGCACCTGCGCGTCGAGCACCGCGGGCGCGACGCCCACGGCCGCGATCGCGAGGACGGCGAACGCGCGCCTAAAGCCCACCTGAATCATCTCCGTCCATCTCGGCCTGCAGCAGCGCGAACAGCGTGGCGCGCTCGGCGTCGGAGAGATTGTCGATCGCCGCGTCGGCGCCGCCCGGTGTCACGCCGAAGCCAGCTTCGCGCATCCCTTCGACGCCGGCCGAGGCCGCCGTCGCGCTGAGCGCCGACCATCCCGCGTCGATGGTCGAGTCCGGGCCCTGCGCGTACGGCGCATCACCCGGCATATCCGTGCCGGCCGAGCCGGGCGCGCGCGAGCTCCACGCCCAGAACGACAGCGAGCCGACGAGGGCGAGCGACATGGCGAGGGTGAGGGCGCGGCGCGTCCACCATCCGGCGGGCGCGGCGGCCGGTTCGGCCTGCACCGCCGCGCGCACGCGTCCGGGAAAGTGCTCCCAGAACAGCGGCGACGGCTCGGGCACGTCGAGCGCGTTCGACACGCGATTCACGATGTCGTCGAGTTCCCTGTCGGTCATTTCTCCCTCGGGGCCAGCTGCTTCTTCAGGTTCGCGAGCGCGTGAAAGAAATTCGCTTTCGCCGCGCCGACCGAGCTGCCCAGCACGTCGGCAATCTGTTCGTGCGACAGCTCGCGGTACATCCGCAGGACGAGCGTGGCGCGCTGGCGCGGCGGCAGCCGCCGGATGGCATTGCGCACGCGCGCCGCGTCTTCGCGGCGCATGAGCGTGGTGTCTGGATGCTCGCCGCGCGTATCGAGCCGCGGCGCGGCGTCGAGCGGCTCCATCACGAGCCGCTTGACGGCGACTTTGTTGAGCGACGTGTTGACCGCGACGCGGTAGAGCCACGTGCCCAGCGCCGAGTCGCCCTTGAACCTGCGGAGGCCGCGATAGGCGCGCACGAACACGTCCTGCGCGAGATCCGCCGCGTCTTCATGGTTGCCCGCGAAGCGGTAGCAAATCTGATACACGTGCCGCTGATGGCGCGTCACGATCACGTCGAACGCGGCTTCGTGTCCCGCCTGGAACGCGGCGACCAGCACGCGGTCGTCGGCGTCGGCGAGATCGGTCGAGCCAGGCGCGGTCACGGGCGCCGGGGCCGCCGGAAGATCCCAGGGAAGCACGTCGGAAAGCTGCGCGGTCTTTGTCTGCACGTGTGGCCCTGCTGCACTGACTGAGAATTTAGACCGGCGCCGCCCGTTTTTGGTTACTCATACCGTGAATCACCGTGGAATCATCCTTGCGTACGCTGGGTTACCGTGGCTCCCCCGTCCAGGCGTCCCCCCCAGGTTTCCTCGCGAGAAGTGCGCGCCCTCTTGCGGCGAGCCGACAAGCTCTTCGCGGAAGGTGCGAAGCTGCAAGCCATTGCGAAACAAGCACTTATCAAACACTTTCGGCAGGACGCCGCGGACCATCCCACGGCCGATGACATCGCCAGGCGCAGGGTCATCTCGCGCAAGACGCACAAGAAGTGACCTGTCGGGGTTCATGACAGAGCCTGCCACCATTGCGTTCGGTGGTTGACTTTCGCTTTTCTTTTGCATAAAGTCCCGGTGGGAAGGGGGCCCCTGTGCTACCGCTCACCAAACGTCAGCGCGAAATACTCGACTACCTCAACGACTTCATCCAGCAGCACGGCTACGCGCCGAGCCTCGAGGAGATCGGCCGCCGCTTCGGCCTCTCGTCGCTCGCGACGGTGCACAAACACCTCACCAACCTGCAGGAAAAAGGCTTCATCAAGCGCTCGTGGAACCGCAGCCGCTCGGTCGAGCTGATTCCCGCGCGCATCGGCACGCGCTCCGTGGAAGTGCCGCTGCTCGGCTACGTCGCCGCCGGCGCGCCGATCGAAGCCATCGCCGGCGCCGAGACGATCAACGTCCCTGAAGATCTGGTCGGCAAGCGCGACACGTACGTGCTGCGCGTGAAGGGCGACTCGATGATCGACGAGCAGATTCGCGACGGCGACTACGTCATCGTCGAGGATCGCAAGACGGCGGAAAACGGCGAGATGGTGATCGCGCTGGTCGGCGGCGCCGACGTCACGCTCAAGAAGTTCTATCGCGAGCAGGGCCGCATCCGGCTGCAGCCCGCCAACCCGGCGATGCAGCCGATGCTGTTCGATCCCGAGCAGATTCAGGTGCAGGGCGTCGTCATCGGCGTCATGCGAAGGTACTGATCCATGTCGTCCAGCAAGCAGGTCAACTTCACCATCGTGCCGGAAGAGGGCAACGAGCCGCCGCGCGTGTACTCCAACTTCTGCGCGATCGCGCACACGCCGTTCGACATCACGCTGTCGTTCTGCGAAGTGCTGCCGCTGTCGGAGCGCGACATCAAGGCGGCCGAAGCCGATCACACCGTGCGCGCCCCCGTCCGCTCGCGCATCGTCCTTCCCGTGTCGGTCGTCCCCGGCCTCATCAGCGCGCTGCAGGAGCACCTGCGCGCGTACTCCGACTCGGCCGGCGGCAAGAACCCGGTGCACTAGAGGCGGCGGCGGCGTGATCGCGCACGTTCAGCTCCACGACTTCTTCATCGCCGTCGAGCGCGCGGCCCGTCCCGATCTGGCCGCCCGCCCCATCCTCATCGGCGGTCTCAACACGGCGCGCGGCCTTGTCGCGGCCGCCTCCTTCGAGGCGCGCGAGCACGGCGTCGCCACCGGCATGCGCGTCGCGGATGCGCTCGCCGCCGTCCCCGATGCAGTGCGCCTGCCTGGCAGCATCGAACGCTATCTCGAGGTGTCGGCGCAGATCGACGAGCGCCTGCGCGCCTGCACGCGCGCCATCGAATGGACGGCCATCGACGAGGCGTGGCTGCGGATCGACGCGACCGGCGCATCGCGCGCGCCGTCGCTCGACGATGTGCGGCGGGAGCTGGCGCGCGAGTTCGGCCTTGCGACGGCCGCCGGAGTGGGGTCGACGCGCGCCGTGGCGGCGGTGGCGTCGCGCCTGATGCATCCGGCAGGCATGCTCATCGTCCTGCCCGGCTATGAAGCGCGCCTGCTGGCGCCTGTCGACATCCGGCGGCTGCCGGGCCTTTCAGACGAGCAGCAGGCACGGCTGCGTGCCGGCGGCGTCAACTCGCTCGGCGAACTGGCGGCGCTCGACGAGGCGCTGCTCCACCAGCTGATTGGCCGCGGCGGCAGCGTGCTGGCGCGCCACGCGCTCGGGCTCGACGATCGGCCCCTCGCGCCGGCGGATGTGCCGAAAGGCGTGGCCCGCGCCGCGCTCTTCGGATCGTGCGGCGGATCGCAGGCGCGCGGCGCCGTCGCGCGCCTCGCGGAACAGGCGGGCGCCGCGCTGCGCCGCTCGGGGCACGGCGCGCGCCAGATCCGGCTGCGCGTGCGCGACGCGGCGGGCGAGCGCATGCGCGCGCAGCCCGTCGATCCGCCGGCCGCCACCGAGCGCGAGGTCGTGGCGCTGGCCGACGCCCTCGCACTGCGCCTGCTCCATCCCGGCCGCGAGCTGTTCGAAGCCGCGGTCTTTCTCACCGCGCTCACGCGCGTCGATCCGCAGCTCGAACTCAATTGGAAGACGGCATGATCAAGCCTGCTACGATGCGCTCATGGCCAAGGCCGCGAAAAGGCGCCCCGCCTGGCGCCCGGTCACCGCGAGAGTCCGCCGCGTCATCGACGCGCTCGAGAAGCAGCATCCCGGCGCGTGGACGGAGCTCGATTTCAGGGACGCCTACGAACTGCTCGTCGCCACCGTGCTGTCGGCGCAGTCGACCGACGCGCGCGTGAACACCGTGACGCCGGCGCTCTTCAAGCGCTATCCCGACGCGCGCGCGCTGTCGAAGGCGACGACCACCGAGCTCGAGCCGCAGCTCGTGCCGACGGGGTTCTTCCGCGCGAAGTCGCGGGCGCTCGCCGGACTTTCCGCGGCCCTGGTCGCCGAGCATGGGGGCGACGTGCCGGCCGACATGGGCAAGCTGACCTCCCTGCCCGGCGTCGGCCGCAAGACCGCCAACGTCGTGCTCGGCCACGCCCTCGGCGTGCCCGGGCTGCCGGTCGACCGCCACGTGCTGCGCGTCGCCAATCGCATCGGCATCGCGAAGAGCGACGATCCGGAAACCGTCGAGAAGCAGATGACCGGCGCCCTGCCGGACGCCAGGTGGGTGCTCGCCTCCGATCTGCTGATCCTGCACGGCCGCCGCATCTGCCGCCCGAAGCCGCTCTGCGACCGCTGCGCCGTGCGACGCGACTGCGACTACTACAAGGCCCTCGGTCTGAAACAATGACTCGCGCCGACTTCGAGCAATACGTCAAGGAAGCGGTCGCGACCATTCCCCCGCGCTTCCGCCAGGCGGTAAAAAACCTCGCCATCGTCGTCGAAGACGAGCCGTCGGAGGATCTGCTCGACGAGATGGAGATCGAGCCGCCCGATTCGCTGTTCGGCCTCTATCAGGGCACGCCGCTGACCGAGCGCACCTGGGGCTACGGCAACACGCTGCCCGATCGCATCACGCTCTATCAGTTTCCGATCGAGGACGCGAGCGAGAACGAGGACGACCTGGTCGTCTGCATCGGCGAGACGCTGATTCACGAGCTCGGGCACTATTTCGGGCTCAGCGAGGAAGAGATTGAAGAGATCGAAGAGCGATACTGGCGCGGCGAAGGGGCCGAGGACGACGAGGGAGCGGACGTCCCGTCCTGAGCGTCAGCGCCTGCGCGAGCGCCACGTGCCGCGGAAGCGCTTCGGCCAGCACTTCCTGCAGGACGCCTGGGCGCAGAAGATTGTCAGCGCCATCGATCCGCGCCCGGGCGACGTCTTTCTCGAGATCGGCCCGGGCGAAGGCGCGCTGACGCTGCCGCTCGCCGCGCGCGGCGTGCCGATTGTGGCCGTCGAGATCGATCGCGACCTCGCGCGCCGGCTCGCCGAGCGCGTCCCGCCGTCGGTCACCATCGTCACGGCCGACATTCTCGAGACGGACGTCATCCCGTTCCTGACGGGCATCAATCCGCAGTCGACCGCCTACCGGGCCGGCCGCGGCGAGAGCCGTGAAGCGCCGGTGCGGCCCCGGTACCGCGTCGCGGCCAACCTGCCGTACAACATCTCGACGCCGGTGATCTTCAAGCTGTTCGAGATCCAGCGGCAGGACGCGCTCTTTTACGACGCCACGCTGATGCTGCAGAAGGAAATGGCCGACCGCCTGGCCGCCGGCGCCGGCAAGCGCGAGGCGGGCGTGCTGAGCGTGATGGCGGCGCTCGACGCCGACGTGAGGCGCCTGATGCGCCTGCCGCCGGGCGCCTTTCGCCCGCCGCCGAAGGTCGATTCGGCCCTCGTCCAGCTCAGCTTCCGCCGGCACGGCCTGCGCATCCCGGACGAGGCGCTGTTCGCGGCGATGGTGCAGGCGCTGTTCGGCCAACGCCGCAAGACCATCCTTAATGCGCTCAAGCCGTTCGACCGCTCCGCGCCGGCCGTGCTGGCGCTGGCGGGCCTGGATCCGCGCCGGCGAGCCGAAACGCTGCAACTTACAGAACTGGCTAGGCTTGCGGAGCTTTTCAGTTCGGTCAGACAGCCCCCTGTGCTATAGTTTCGCCCTGTAATTCCCTACCTTGTAGCGGGTTCCGTCCCAGCGGGCCCAGACGGTTGGATCGAGGCCGAGCACCGCTGATCGCCCTGGTCAGCTCGCGCGAGCCGTGTCCGACTCGAACGCCCAGCTCTGTTGAAGGCTGGTTGCGCAGCGGAACCGTTTGACAGCTATGCCGCACGAGGCCATCGCGCCGGGCGCGTCCAGCGTGGAAGTGATTCCACTTGGCGGTGTCGGCGAATTCGGCAAAAACATGATGCTCGTCGCGTCGGGCGGCGATGCCCTGCTGGTGGATGCCGGCGTCATGTTCCCCGAGCCGGAGCTGCTTGGCGTCGACCTGGTGATCCCGGATCTGAGCGCGCTCGACGAGTGGCGCGGCCGCATCCGCGCGCTCGTGCTGACGCACGGGCACGAAGACCACATCGGCGCCATCGCGCATGTGATCTCGCGTGTGGACGGCCCCGTGTACGGATCGCCCTTTGCGCTCGCGCTCGCCGGCCCGAAGCTCGAGGAGCACGGCATCGACGCGCGCGATCGGCTGATCGCGGTGGCGCCGCGGCAGACGGTGACCGTCGGCTCGATGCGCGTGGAGTTCATCCGCGTCACGCACAGCATTCCCGACTGCTTCGCGCTGGCCATCCACACGCCCGCCGGCGTGATCGTGCACACCGGCGACTTCAAGATCGACCAGACGCCGCTCGACGGCGAGCCGTTCGACCTGCACCGCTTCGCAGAGCTCGGCGCCGGCGGCGTGCTGGCGCTGTTCTCCGACAGCACGAACGTCGAACGGCGGGGCGTCACGGGCTCCGAGATGGACGTCCGCACCGGCTTCGAGGAGATCCTCGGCAGCACCGAGGGCAAGGTCATCGTCGGCGCCTTCGCGTCGAGCCTGTACCGGATGCAGGT
>DATKDT010000101.1:0-20327 GCA_035512575.1 Vicinamibacterales bacterium
GCCACCGGCGGCACGGGCGGCGTCTACTATCCGTACGGCGGCGGGCTCGCGAAGATCATCTCCGAGAAGATTCCGGGCGTGCAGGCGACGGCCGAAGTCACCGGCGCGTCGGCCGACAACCTGAAGCTCCTGCAGCAGGGCAGGGCGGACCTGGCGTTCACGCTGGCCGATACGCTGGCTGACGCGGTCAAGGGCGCCGGCGCATTCGCGTCGACCGGCCCCGTGCCCGCGCAGACGATTGCGATCCTCTATCAGAATTTCACGCACGTCGTGACGCTCCATGACGGCGGCATCGCGTCGGTGCGCGATCTGCGCGGCCGGCGCGTGTCGGTGGGATCGCCCGGCAGCGGCACGGAGCTGATTGCCGCGCGCGTGCTCGAGGCCGCGGGGCTCGACGTGCAGCGCGACATCACGCGCCAGGCGCTCGGCGTCAGCGAGTCGGTCAATGCGCTCAAGGACGGCAAGCTCGACGCCTTCTTCTGGAGCGGTGGCCTTCCGACGCCCGCGGTGCAGGACCTCGCCGGTACGTCGGGCATCCGCCTGCGGCTGCTGCCGAACGCGGAGTTCGCGGCCGCGCTGTCCGCGAAGTACGGGCCCGGCCTCTACGGCGAGGCGATGGTGCCGGCGCGCAGCTACCGCGGGCAGGTCGAGCCGGTGCCGGTGATCACGGTCGGCAACCTGCTGGTGGCCCCGGCCTCGATGCCCGAGCCGCTTGCGCACGACATCACGAAGCTGCTGTTCGACGAGCAACGTTCGCTCATCGCGATTCATCCCGAAGCGCGTCATCTCGCGCCCGCCACCGGCCCGGCCGACTCGCCCGCGCCGTTTCACCCCGGCGCGATCCGATACTATCGGGCGCGATCGTGGAAGTAGCCGGCCGTCTGGCCTCCGCCGGCGCGGCGGCCCTTTCGCTCTACGCGCTCTACTGGGTCGTCGCCATCGTCCCCCCCGAGTTCTATCGCGCGTCGTTCCTGCTCGTCAGTCTGCTGCTGCTGGCGTTCGTCTTCGGCTCGCCGCGTACGGGTGTGCTCGTGGCGGCCGGCGCGGCGGCGTCGCTCGGATACTTCCTCTGGCAGGGCGAGGCGATTCTCTATCGCGCGGCCACGCCCACCGCACTCGACATCGCGGCCGCCTTCCTCGCTTTCGCGGTGGTGCTCGAGGCCACGCGCCGGTCGACCGGATGGATCCTGCCGGCCGTCGCGATCGGCTTCTTCGCGTACGCGTTCGCCGGACCCTGGCTGCCCGGCGCGCTCGCGCATCGCGGCTACGACGCGCCGCGGCTTGCCGGCAGCCTCTTCATGACGCTCGAGGGGCTGTTCGGCGTGCCGCTCGACGTCGCGGCGACCTACATCATTCTCTTCACGATCTTCGGCGCCATTCTCGAGCAGTCGAAGGCCGGCTGGTTCTTCGTCGAATGGGCGCGCGCCGTCGCCACGCGCACGCCCTCGCGCGCCGCGCCGGGCCGCGCCGTCACGCTGTCCGGCTTCCTGCTCGGCACGGTGTCGGGCTCCGGCGTCGCGACGACGGTGATGCTGGGATCGGTGGCGTGGCCGATGCTGCGCCGCGCCGGGTATCGCGCGGAAACGGCCGGCGGCATGCTGGCGGCCGCCGGCATCGGCGCGCTGATCTCGCCGCCCACGCTCGGCGCGGCGGCCTTCCTCATCGCCGAGTACCTCCAGATCTCGTATCTGCAGGTGCTCGTCATGGCCACGGTGCCGACGCTGCTGTACTACGCCGCGCTGCTCGTAACCGTCGAGATGGACGCGCGCGTCCTGCCGGCCGTCTCCATCGAGCGGCCGCCGCACACCGCGGGCCAGCTGGCGCGGCGCTATGGCTATCACTTCATCTCGCTGATCGCGATTGCCGTCTTCATGGCGCTCGGCACGACCGCCTTTCGCGCGGTCTTCCTCGCGTCGCTCGTCGCCATCGCGCTCAGCTGGCTTCGCCGCGACACCGCCATCACCCCCGCGCGTCTCGGCCGCGCGCTCGCCGACGGCGGCCTCTCCGTCCTGCCTGTTGTCGCCACCACCGCCACTGCCGGTTTGATTGTCGGCATCGTGACGCTGACGGGCCTGGGGTTGAAGGCCGCGGGGCTCATCGTGGCCATGGCGGGGGGGTCGACGCTGTTCACGATCCTCTGGTCGGCGGTGGCGGTGTGGATGCTGGGTCTTGCCGTGCCCGTCACGGCGTCGTACATCATCGCGGCGGTGATGGTGGCGCCTGCGCTCACGGCCGTCGGCATCGCGCCGGTCGCGGCGCACATGTTCATCTTCTATTACGCGGTGCTGTCGGAAGTGAGCCCGCCAACCGCGCTCGCGCCGTTCGCGGCGGCGGCCCTGACCGGCGGCGATCCCCATCGCACGCTCACCGCGGCCTGGAAATACACGGCGCCGGCGTTTCTGGTGCCGATTGCCTTCACCATCGCGCCGGCCGGCGTGGGCCTGCTGCTGCAGGGCGGCTGGGCGGCCATCCTGCTCACGTCGCTGACGGCGCTCGCGGGCGTCACGGCGCTCGCGGCGGGCATGACCCGGCCGGGCTCGCGCTGGCCTGTCCGCGCCGCGCTGATCCTGGGCGGCCTGTGCCTGCTGCATCCGTCGCCGTGGGCGGATCTCGCCGGGCTGGCCGCAGTTCTGATATCGTCACGCTCATTGGAGTCGCCATCCCCATGAACATTTTCCGCCGCACCATTCTGAGCATCGTCCTGCTGTCGTTCGCCGCGGCCGCCGCGCCGCTGGCCCAGGGCACCGTCACCACGCCGAAACAGCAGTTCGGCTACGAGATCGGCACCGACTACGTGCTGCCGAACTACACGCAGCTGACGGAGTACTGGCGCAAGCTCGAAAGAGAGTCGCCACGCATGAAGGTGGTGGAGATCGGCAAGACGGCCGAAGGGCGGCCGCACCTGATGTCGATCGTCACATCGCCCGCAAACCACGCGCGGCTCGATCACTACAAGTCGATCTCGAAGCGGCTGGCGATGGCCGAAGGGCTCACCGACGAGCAGGCCCGCGCGCTCGCGCGCGAAGGCAAGGCGGTCATCTGGATCGACGGCGGCCTGCATTCCACCGAAGTGCTGGGCGCGCAGCAGCTGATGGAAACGGTTTATCAGCTCGTCAGCCGCACCGATCCCGAAACGCTGCGGATTCTGGACGATGTGATCGTGCTCGCGGTGCACGCCAATCCCGACGGCATGGAGCTGGTGTCGAATTGGTACATGCGCAACCCGGATCCGAAGCAGCGATCCACCGGCGGCATCCCGGTGCTTTACCAGAAGTACGCCGGCCACGACAACAACCGCGACTTCTACATGGCCGCGCTCGACGAAAGCGCGAACATGAACCGCGTGATGTACACCGAGTGGCTGCCGCAGATCATGTACAATCATCACCAGACCGGCCCGCAGGGCACGGTGATGTTCGCGCCGCCGTTCCGCGACCCGTTCAACTTCAACTTCCATCCGCTGGTGCCCGCGACGATCGACCTCGTCGGCTCGGCGATGGCCACGCGCTTCATCGCCGAGGGCAAGCCGGGCGTCACCTCCCGCCGCGGCGCCAGCTATTCGACCTGGTGGAACGGCGGGCTGCGGACGACCGCGTATTTCCACAACATCATCGGGCTGCTGACCGAGACCATCGGCAATCCGACGCCGATTTCGATCCCGTTTCTGCCGACGCGGCAGCTGCCCGACTCGAATTACTTTTTTCCGATCGCGCCGCAGCAGGTGTGGAAGTTCCGGCAGTCGGTCGACTACTCGGTGACCGCGAACTACGCCGTGCTCGATCTGGCGTCGCGCTATCGCGAGACGTTCCTCTACAACATCTATGAAATGGGCCGCGACAGTATCGCCGCCGGCAGCCGGGATGCGTGGACGCCGCGTCCGCGGCGGGTCGCCGAGATCCAGGCGATGATTGCCGGGGATCGCGGGCAGGGCGCCGGACCGGCCGGCGGGCGCGGCGGCGGGGGCGGCCGCGGCGGCGGCGCGATGACCGGCGAGGAGGGGCAGAAGTACTACGCCGCGCTGCGCAGGCCCGAGTGGCGCGACCCGCGCGGCTACATCCTGCCGTCGAGCCAGGCCGACTTCGGCGCGGCCACGCATTTCGTCAACGCGCTGATCAAGAACGGCGTGACCGTGCACCGCGCGACGGCGCCCTTCAGCGCCGCCGGCAAGCAGTATCCGGCCGGATCGTATGTCGTGAAGACGGCGCAGGCCTTCCGGCCGCACGTGCTCGACATGTTCGAGCCGCAGGATCATCCCGACGACATTCCCTTCCCGGGAGGCGCGCCGACGCCGCCGTACGACAGCGCCGGCGGGACGCTCGCGTACCAGATGGGCGTGGCGTTCGACCGCGTGGTGGAAGGCTTCGACGGTCCGTTCGAGAGAATTTCAGGCTTCGCCTCCGTGCCGTCATCGACGGTCACGGGCGCGGCGAGCGCGCCCGGCTACTACTTCGGGCACGCGACGAACAACAGCTTCATTGCCATCAACCGGCTTGTCGCCGCCGGCGAAGACGTGCGCTGGCTCAACCACGGCCCGATGGGCACCGGCACGTTCTACGTCGCCACGAAGCCGTCGACACGCGCGACGATCGATCGGATTGCGAAGGAGCTCGGCGTCAGGTTCGAGGCCGCGAAGGCGGCGCCGACGGGCGAGTCGTCCACGCTGCGGAAGCTGCGCATCGGGCTCTACGACCGGTATGGCGGCATGATGCCGTCGGGCTGGACGCGCCTGATCTTCGAGAACTTCGAGTTCCCGTTCGAGGTCGTCTATCCGCAGGACCTGAATGCCGGCAACCTGCGCGCGAAGTACGACGTGCTGGTCTTCGTCAACGGCGCGATCTCGGCCGGCGGCGGAGGCCGCGGCGGCGGGCAGGGGCCGCAGAACATCCCGGCCGAATATCAGCGCCGGCTCGGCAGCATCGATCAGCAGACGACCGGGCCGAAGCTCAGGGAGTTCGCCGAGCAGGGCGGCACCATCATCGCCATCGGCGGGTCCACCGAGATCACCGGCTGGCTGAACCTGCCGCTCGAGGATCATCTGGTGGAGATGGGCCCGGACGGCCGCCAGCGGCCGCTGCCGCGCGAGAAGTACTACGTGCCCGGCTCGGTGCTGCGCGTGGCGGTCGACACGACGCATCCGCTCGCGCACGGCCTGCCGTCTGAAGTCGACGTGTTCTTCAACAACAGTCCGGTCTTCTCGCTGACGCCGCAGGCGCCGGCCGCCGGCGTGCGCGCCGTCGCCTGGTTCCCGAACGCCACGCCGCTGCGCAGCGGCTGGGCCTGGGGTCAGAACTATCTCGAAGGCGGCATCGCCGTGGCCGACGTCCCGCTCGGCCGTGGCCACGTGTACCTGTTCGGCCCGGAAATCGCCTTCCGCGCCCAGCCGCACGGCACCTTCAAGTTCCTGTTCAATGCGCTGTATCTCTCTGTGGCAGAACAGCGAGGGAGATAGAACACAGAACACAGAACACAGAACACAGAATACAGAACACAGAATACAGAACACAGAATAAAAAGGGCCCGGCTGCTGTTCGGCAGGCCGGGCCTTTTCTACGTCCTGTGTTCTACGTTCTGAGTCCTACCGCGGTCGTCCCAGGCCTTCTAGCGCTTCTTCGAGCCCTTCTTCGACGCCCGCTTCGACGACTTCTTCGCGGGCTTTGCCGCCTTCGTGGCCTTCCGGCTGGACGCCGCCTTCGGCCGCGCGGCCTTCTTCGGCTTCCTGCGCCCAGTCGTCGCCGGCGCCGCGGCCTTGCTCCGCTTGCGCGCGCCCGACGTGCTGCGCGTCGCGCCCGCGCTCGCGACGCGCCGCGCCGCGCGCTCGGTGGCCCGGCTGCCCCGGCTCAGCATCGCGCTGGTCTCGGCTGCCGCCTTGCTCGCGCCCGTGCGCGCCGCCGAACCGACACGCGCCGCCGCGGACGTCGCGGCGCTTGCTGTCGACGTCAGCGTGCCCGCCGCGCGCCCCAGCATCGACCCCACGACCTCCGCCCCTCGCTCCACGACCGTCATCGTCGTTTCCGCTGCCTGCGAAAACGGATCGCCCGGCCGCGTCGTGCTGTCATCTGCCATTGAAAGCCTCCAAGACGCTGAAGCCTTCAAGTCATGTGCCAAGCCCCTACTGATTCGGGCCGCCGCCTCGTCCGCCAGGAAGCGCAGGCATCGTCTGCGGCGTGAATCGCGGCAGCATCTCGTCGCGCATCGCCACGTGGTACACCGCCGCCGCAATCGCAATCGCCGACTTCTTCACATCGTCTTCGACGATGCGCTCGTAGGTGTCGAGATTGGTGTGCCAGGTGTGCGAGTTGTACTCGATGGGATCCTGGCTCAGACCGATGCCGGGCAGCCCGGCGGCGTTGAACGATGTGCTGTCGGTGCCGCCGCGGTTGCGGCTCGTCGTGGCCGTGGCGCCCATCATGCCGAAGTCCTCGAAGGGCCTGAAGGCCGACGCGATGACCCAGGCGGCCTCCGAGGGGCCGAAGATCGACGCGACGCGGATGCGGCCGGTGCCCGAGTCGACGTTGAAGTAGCCGTTGAACGTGTGGAACTCGGGCTTCGGGTTCTCGGCGGTGCCGAAGTGATCCGCGACGTAGGCCTGCGAGCCGAGCAGGCCCTGTTCCTCACCGCCCCAGAGCGCGACGCGGATCGTGCGCCGCGGCTGCACGCCGATCGCCTTGAGGATGCGCGCCGCCTCCATCATCACCGCGCAGCCGATCGCGTTGTCGGTGGCGCCGGTGGCCGAGTGCCATGAGTCGAGGTGGCCGCCGAGCATGACGACCTCGTCCGCCTTGTCGGTGCCGGGGATCTCGGCGACGGCGTTGTAGGACGTCCTTCCCTCGGGGAAGATGCGGTTCGTGATCGTGAACTCGAGCTCCACCGGGCCGTTGGCGAGCAGGCGCGAGATGCGGCCGTAGTCCTCGTTGCGGAGGACGACCGTGGGAACGGTCTTCGTGGGGTCGTACGCGCGATGCTGGAACGCGCGAATCTGGCCGTGCTCGCGACCGGCGTCGTTGATGCGCACGAGGGCGCCGTTGGCGAGCAGGAACGCGTCGACCTGTTCTGCGACGGCCGCCGCGTTGAGCGCGCCTTCTCGCGGCTGGGTCGGGCCGCCCTGGCGTCCGCCGCGTCCCGGGCCGCCGCCGCGCGGCGCAGGCGGCAGATTCGCGCGGCCGATGCCGGCCAGCACCGATTCGTCGCTTCGGCGCTTGGCGGGCGGCGTCTCCTGGAACCGCACTTCGGTGTGCGGGCCGACCAGGACGATGCCGCCCTTGACCTGCGCCTTGACGCCGTCGAGATACGCCGTGAGCTCGGGCTGCGTCGGCTGCGAGGGCAGCGTGAGCTGCACGGCTTTGCCGCGCGCGGTGCCGTTGGTGGACGGCGTCCAGGCGAGCACCTCGAAGACCAGGTTGTCTTTCACGGGCGACACGATGTGGCCGGCGGCCTTGTCATTGAGCCAGCCCGGACGTCCGAAGTCGAACGGCTCGAGCTTGCCGTTCACGAAACCCCAGCGCGTCATTTCCTTCACCGTCCACTCGGCCGCGGCCTTGTGATTGGGCGAGCCGGTCAGGCGCGGACCGTACACGTCGGTGAGGTAGTGCATGGTCCGCATGATCTGCGAGTTGTCCATGCCTTCCTTGCGAATGCGGGCGTTGACGTCGGCGTCGATGCGCTCGGCCTGCTGCGCGGCCGGCACCGCGACGGCGGCAGTAATGGCAAACGCCAGGATCAGTCGTCGATTCATGCTGAATGCTCTTTCTGCAAAGTGTTTCGGGGGGCCATGATATAAGTTTTGAATGCTCGAAACGTTTGCGTCCTGGCCTGCGGTCTGGCAGGCCCTTGTGGCAACGCTGTTCACGTGGGGTCTGACCGCCCTCGGCGCCGGCGCTGTCTTTTTCTTCCGAGACGTTAGCAGAAAATCGCTGGACGCCGCCCTTGGCTTCACCGCCGGCGTGATGATTGCCGCGAGTTTCTGGTCGCTGCTCAATCCGGCCATCGACCTCGCCGAGGAAATGGGCATGGTCAAGTGGATGCCCCCGCTCGTCGGCTTTCTTGCCGGCGCCTTCTCGATGCGCCTGGTGGACTACATCCTTCCGCACGTCCACCTGTTCGGCAAGATGGAGGAAGCCGAGGGCGTCAAGACCTCATGGAGGAAAACGACGCTGCTGGTGATGGCGATTACCCTGCACAACATTCCCGAGGGTCTGGCCATCGGCGTCGCCTTCGGCGCGGTCGCGGCGGGCTTCGAATCGGCGACGCTTGCCGCGGCCATTGCCCTGGCGGTCGGCATCGGCATCCAGAACTGCCCCGAGGGGACGGCCGTCGCGGTGCCGCTGCGGCGCGAGGGCATGTCGAGGGCCAAGTCCTGGTGGTACGGCCAGCTGTCGGCCAGCGTCGAGCCCGTGGCCGCGGTCATCGGGTGTCTTGCCGTGCTGTCGATGCGCCCCATCCTGCCGTACGCGCTGGCCTTCGCCGCCGGCGCCATGATCTTCGTCGTCGTCGAAGAGGTCATCCCCGAGTCGCAGAGCGGCGGCCACGGGGACCTGGCCACGCTCGGCACGATGGTGGGTTTTGCGGTCATGATGACGCTGGATGTCGCGCTCGGATAAAACAGGCTCCAGACTCCAGGCTCCAGGCTCCAGGTGGGCTCCGGAGATGCTCGACGCGCTGGCGGGGCTGGGCCTCGCGCCGCGCGACGAGACCGACCCCGCGCTGCTGCGCGACCAGCTCAACGGCCTCTATCGCTTCGAGCTGCGGCGCCTGCGCGATCGTCACCGCGCGGGGCAGATTTCGAAAGCGGACTACATCCCGCACGTCCTCGGACTTCGGAAGAAGTACTGGATGCTGTCGGTGCGCGTCGACAAATGGAAGGACGTGTGAGGCGCTTGTAGCACAAAATCTGTGTGCTACATTCGGGGCGTGAAGCGCTACGTGCATGTCCGGCTGACGGCGGAGGAGCGCGCGGTGCTCGAGCGGCTGAAGAAGGCCACCGGCGTCACCGAGTCCGAGATTCTGCGCCAGGGGCTGCAGCTGGTGGCCCGGGAGCGCGCTGAACGTGCGTCCGCGCTCGATCTCGCCGGCCCGGCGGTCGGCCGGTTCAAACGTGGGCCGCGCGACCTGTCGTCGAACCCCCGGCATCTCGACGAGTTCGGGAAGTGCGCTCAGGCTGGCGGACCACCTTCCGGAAGTGGAGGCGCTGCTCAGGAAGTACGCGGATCAGGCAGCGTCGCTGGCAGACGCCGCGCTCCTCCGGTGCGCTGAGTCCGATGCCATCGTCACTCTCGCATGCGATGGTTGCGGTTGCCGGAGGCTCGATGATCGCGCCGCGGCCCCTGCTGCGGACGTTTCTGATCGCCGGCGTTGTGTGCGCCGTCATCCCTGACATCGATGCCATCGGCCGTCCGTTCTACGGCGTGACCGGCGACCTCCAGTCCCTCGGCGGGCATCGAGGCTTCACGCATTCACTGTCATTTGCCGCGCTGCTCGGACTGCTCGCTCCGCTCGCCACGCTCGGCCGCGCGCGGTGGGACGGGTATCGACTGCTCTTCGGCGTCTTCATCGCGCTGGCCACCGTCTCGCACGGCCTGCTCGATACGACCACGAGCATCGGGGCCGTCCACGACGGCGTTCAGTTTCTCAGTCCATTCTCATCGCGCCAGTTCACGCTCTCGCGCCACCTCGTTCACGGCCCGTTCAGTGAGCTGTTCTATCTGCTGCTGCCGTTGCTGGCGATCACTCGGGTCGTCTGGTATTACCGCGGCATCCCCTGGCCGCGCCGGCGAGGCGAGCGGCCGCAGTCCCTGTTGTCGTGAAACCGTGAAGATCGCCCTCATTCAACAGCACGCCACGCTCGACAAGGCCGCGAACCTGGCGCGCGGGCTGGCGGCGCTCGAGCAGGCGGCGCGCGACGGCGCCGATATCGCGGCGTTTGCGGAGCTCGCGTTCGAGCCGTTCCATCCGCAGCATCCCGCCGAGGGCGACGTGCGCGAGCTGGCGGAGCCGGTGCCGGGCCCGACCACCGATGCGCTTGCCGCAGCCGCCCGCCGGCTCGGCCTCGTCATCGTCTTCAATCTCTTCGAGCGCGACGGCGAGACGACGTACGACTGCTCGCCGGTGTTCGACGCCGACGGCACGCTGCTCGGGCGCACGCGGATGATCCACATCACCGACTTCGCCTGCTTTCACGAGCGGGGCTACTACGCGCCGGGCGACACGGGCGCGCCGGTGTACGACACGAAGGCGGGCCGCATTGGCGTCGCCATCTGCTACGACCGGCACTTTCCCGAATACATGCGCGCGCTCGCGCTCGGCGGCGCCGATCTTGTGGTGGTGCCGCAGGCCGGCGCCGTCGACGAGTGGCCCGAGGGGCTGTTCGAAGGCGAGATGCGCACGGCCGCTCTCCAGAACGGCTACTTCGTCGCGCTGTGCAATCGCGTCGGCAGGGAAGCGCGCGTGACCTTTGCTGGCGAGTCGTTCGTGTGCGGGCCCGACGGCGTGGTCCGCGCGCGGGCGCGACAGCTGCGCGACGAGATCCTGATCGCCGACATCGATCTCACGGAGAACGCGTCCTCGATCGCGCGCCGCCAGTTCCTGCGCGAGCGCCGGCCTGAGGTCTACGGAGTGCTGGCCGAGCCGAACCGCTAACCCAGCCGGTCGGCCTTCCAGCGCAGGCCGGTCATCAGAATGCGCTGAATCAGCTGTGGATATTTGATGCCCATGCGCTCGGCCGATTCGGCGAAATCTTCGCCGTAGGCCAGCTGCGGGTTGGGATTGGCCTCGAGCACGTACATGCGGCCCTGCTCGTCGAGCCGGATGTCGATGCGCGCGTAGCCGCTCAGGTGCAGCACCTTGAAGACGCGCTTCGAGAGGTGCTGAATCTTCTCGGTCATCCCTTCGGGCAGATCTTTCGCCTGGTCGGTGGAGATGCCGACCTTCTTCTGGTAGCTCGGGCTCCACTTCACCTTTTCGGTCGCGATGCGGTGCGTGCGGTCGGGCATGCGCGCAAAGCTCATCTCCCACACGGGAAAGACCTGCAGGCGGTCGTTGCCGACAAGCCCGCAATAGAGCTCGCTGCCGTCGATGAACTGCTCGACGATCGCGTCGGTGCCGATGCTGTCGTGGACGAACTGGATGCGCTCGCGCAGCTTCGTCTCGTCCTCGACGACCGACGCCTGCGAGATGCCGATCGACGCTTCCTGCGTCAATGACTTCACGATCATGGGAAACGACATGCGTCGCGGCATCCGGGGCCGCTGGCCGACGCGCACCATCGTGAAATCGGGCACGGGAATGCGGTGATAGTGCAGCAGTTTCTTCGAGAGCGCCTTGTCGCGCGAGAGGAGCATGCCGCGCGGATTGCAGCCGGTGTAAGGAAGCTTGATCAGCTCGAGGTAGGCGACCAGGTTCTGATCGAAGGTGCCGATTTCGTGAAACGCCTCGAGCAGATTGAACGCGATGTGCGGCTGAAACTCCGTGACGGCCTGCCGGATGCCGCCGAGTTCGTCCTTCACGGGCAGCACGAGCACTTCGTGCTTCAGATCGTCGCGCAGCGTTTCGAGGACGTCGTACTCGGTCTTCCACTCCACCGACGCCAGATCGTGCCCCGACACATCGTCGGGCGGCACCATGTAATCGTGCATCAGCGCGAGCACGCGGAGTTTGCGCACGAGAATAAGAATACAGAATACAGAACGTAGAACACAGAAGTTTATCCGCCGCGCCGTGCGCAGCTCCCATTCTGTGTTCTATGTCCTGTGTTCTGCATTCCAGAGAAACGGATCCCCCCGCCATTTGTTGGCGAGGAAATCGGGATCGGGCTTCGAGGCGGGCAGGATCTCGCGCAGGAACGAGTCGAACGATCGATCGCGGCTCCATTCGCGCGGATAGCCGAGCGACACTTCTTCGCAGCGGATGCCGTCGCGGGTGAGTGTCGAGCGCAGGTGCAGGTGTCCCGACACGAGCACCGACGCGCGATAGCGCGCGCCCCAGTCTTCGGTGAGGCGCGTGCCGCACCAGATCGAGAAGCGCGGGATGCGCGGCGGCCGCGCGAGGTCGTAGCGAAGCGGAAAGTGGCTCGCGAGCACCGTCGGCCGGTCCGCGGGAATCGTGTCGAGCCGCGCACGCGTCAGCCGCACGCGCTCGTGACACCACTCGCCGCGGGTCGCGAACGGATCGGGCGACAGCAGCCGCTCGTCGGAGCAGAGCACGCCGCTCTCGCGCGCCCAGGCCACCGCATCCCCCTCCGCCACATCGTCCGGCCGGAAGGAATAGTCGTACAGCGTGAAGACGGGCACAATCACCGTACGGCCATCGCCGGGCCACGTCTCGTACGGATCCTCCGGCGTGACGACGCCGTGCGCCCGGCAGAGATCGACCAGCGCCTCGTAGCGCGCGCCTCCGCGCGGCGTGTCGGGCGCCGTCCAGAGTTCATGATTCCCGGGCGTCCAGAAAACTCGCGCGAACCGAGGCAGCAGCGTCCGCCATGCGAGCTCGAGGTGCGCGAACGTCTCGCCCACATCGCCCGCGACGATCAGCCAGTCGTCGGGATGGTCCGGGACGGTTGCAAGCGCCAGCCGGTTGGCTTCATGCCCGAGGTGAAGATCGCTGATGGCGAACAGTTTCATGCGAGGTGCGCGTCTTCGGGCGAAAACGTGCGCAGCCTCAGGCCCGCGTCGGCGTTCGGCTCGCGCTCGGCCGCCACCGCCAGCAGGTGCCGCGGCTCGAGCTTCGTGTGCGCGAACATCCACCGCGCCTCCTCGTCCACGCCATTGAAGCTGACGTCGCCCGGCCCCTCGATGCCGAGGTCGAACGACACCTGCCGCAGCGGCAGCGTCAGGCCCGTGCCCCGCGCTTTCACGTACGCTTCCTTCAGCGTCCACAGTTGCAGGAACCGCTCGTGCCGCAGCGCCTCGGGCATCTCCGCCAGCGCGGCCTGCTCGCCCTCGGAGCAATAGCGCCGGATCACGCGCGGGTCGACGGGCGGCCGATCGAGCCGCTCCACGTCGACGCCCACCTGGCCGGCTTCGCCGATTACGCAGGCGACGAGGCCGCCGCTGTGGGAGAGATTGAAGCGCAGGGGACGATCGAGCGAGGGGTGGGCGATGTCGGGGCGGCCGTGCTCGTTCTCGACGAAGCGGAACTCACCGGCAGGCGTGCCGCAGCGCTCCGCCAGCAGATGGCGGGCCATCAGCCGTCCGAGCACGAACTCCCACCGGTCGGACAGATGATTGAAACGCGCGGCGCGCTCGCGCTCGAGGTCCGACAGCGGCAGCGCCGCGTCCTCGAGCCGCGGCCCGAACGCGCGCACGGTCGCGATGTAGACGTCTACTGAGAACACAGGACACAGAATACAGAATCCAGAATCAAACCGCGCACGGCGCGGCAGGAAGCCTTCTGTATTCTGCGTTCTACATTCTGTATTCTTTCCCCGATGCACATCGTGATGTTTCCCGGCCAGGGATCGCAGGCGAAGGGTATGGGCGGCGAGCTGTTCGAGCGCTTTCCCGAGATGACGGAGACGGCCAGCCGCATGCTCGGCTATTCGATCCGCGAGCTGTGTCTCGACGACCCGCGCGGCGAGCTCGGGCAGACGCAGTTCACCCAGCCCGCCCTCTTCGTTGTCAATGCCCTGATGTTCCGCGCGCGGATGGAGGACGGCGAGCCGGTGCCCGCCTTCGTGGCCGGCCATTCGCTCGGCGAGTACAACGCGCTGTTTGCCGCCGGCTGCTTCGACTTCGCCACGGGCGTGACGATGGTGAAGGAGCGCGGCGCGCTGATGGGCCGGGTGTCGGGCGGCGGCATGTCGGCGGTGATTGGCCTCGAGCCGGAAAAGATCCAGGAGGTGCTTCACCGGTGCGAGGAAGGACGGCGCCTCGACGTCGCCAACTTCAACAGCTTCGAGCAGACGGTGATTGCCGGGCCGAAGGAGGATCTCGACGCCGTGAAGCCCGCGCTCGAGGCGGCCGGCGCGCGCATGGTGGTGCCGCTCAACGTGAGCGCCCCCTTCCATTCACGCTACATGCGCGACGCGCAGCGCGAGTTCGGGGAATTCCTGAAGCCGTTCGCGCTCGATCCGCCGGCCATTCCCGTCATCTCGAACGTCCGCGCCCGCCCGTATGAAGGCGACATGGTGCGCGCCACGCTGGCCGAGCAGATCGGCAACTCCGTCCGGTGGCTCGAGTCGATGCTGTACCTGCTGGAACAGCCGGATCCACAGTTCGTGGAAGTCGGGCCAGGTCAGGTGCTGACGAAGCTGCTCAGGCAGATTCAGAAAAAAGGGCAAAGGGCAGAGGGCAAAGGGCAAAGGCAAAGATAGGGGAAAGGGAAAAGGTAAAGGGGCAAGGGACGAAACCCTGCGGCGCCTTTCCCCTTTCCCTTTTCCTTTTTCCCTTTGCGTCTCTTTGCCTTTTGCCCTTTGCCCTCTGCCCTTGCCGTGTGCCCTTGCGTGTCAGGCATCGCGCTTGCTGACACGCGGGCATGGCCCGTCAGGATCTTGCTGAGCGCGCGTTACGTTTCTCGGCAGCCGTCCTGGCGCTGAACCGGCGATTACTTCCGACAAAGGAGCGATTCGGGTCAGCCCTCGGACAGCTGGTTCGCGCCGCGACGTCGATTGGAGCGAACGTCGAAGAGGCACAAGTTGCCAACAGTCGCCGCGACATGGCGGCCAAATATGCGATCGCGCTGCGAGAAGCCCGCGAAGCCCGCTATTGGCTGCGCGTGATTTCAGGGGATCCGCTGGTCGGGTCTTCGGTGGATCCGCTGGTTGCGGAGGCCACAGAGTGGATCGCCATGCTCACGACGACGGTCAAGAAGCTCAGAGGCGAATAACCAGAGAAGGGCACAGGGCAAAGGGCAAAGGGCAAAGTAAAAGATAGGGCAAAAGGAAAAGGTAAAGGGGCAAGGGACGAAAGCGCCGGCGGGGAGCCTCGGCCCGGCCCTTTCCCCTTTACCTTTTCCTTTTCCCCTTTGCGTCTTTTTGCCCTGTGCCCTCTGCCCTTTGCCCTTAACGTCTAGCTTCCTCGGACCGTGATGGCGCCGTTGATCGTTTCCACGCTGACGGTCGGCCCGCCGCCGCCGTTCAGAACGCCTTCGTAGCGGCGGCGCGTGTTCGACGACGACGGCTCGACGTTGAGCCCCTCCACCGAGATGCGGCCGTTGGTGACGCGCGCGAGCACGCGGCCCCTGGTGTCCTTCGGCAGCTCCACCGACACGCGGCCGTTCGTCGTCTCGAGGCTGACCCCGCGATCGGCAAGCGCGGCCATCCTGACGTCGATCCTGCCGTTGGTCGTGCTCGCCTGGACTTCGCCTTTGAGGCCTTTGCCTTCGAGCGTGCCGTTGGTGGCGCTCATCTCGACGCGGCCTTCCCAGTCGCCGACGTCGATGGTGCCGTTGGTGGCGCTCAGGTCGAGCGCGATGCCCGCGGGCGCGCGCACGTCATAATTGACCTGGTACTGCGTGCCGCCGAAGCTCACGCGCGACTGGCGGCTCGACACCCTGACGGACGCGCCGCTCACCGTCTCTTCGATGCGGGTGTCGGCCAGCAGTTTCTTCGCCGCCTCGTCCGACCCCGCCTTGGCAATCCGCGTGGCGACGATCTCGATGGTCGAGCCGTCGTGCGGCCTGACCACGATCTTCCCGTTGGTGTTTTCGAGGGTCAGCGAGCCGCCGGCTTCGATGGGGTAGGACTTCTTCCATTCCTCGCGCGCCTCGGCGCGCGGGACGAAATCAACGTGGCAGGCCGCCGACACCGCGAGCGCGAGGATGGCCGCGGGGATTCTCAGGGGCAGGGCTCGTCTGGTCATGCGCTATGATACGCGCCGGCCGGGGCAGGGGTTCCGGCGCCGCCGGCAATGTCAAAACGAACCAGCGCGTAAGTATTCCTACACACCTCGCGGCGAACGCCGGATCCAGTCTCGTGATCCCGCGTTCAGATCCGTAACCTCACCGGACGCTTCGGTTCACGAGCGTCACCGCCACGCCCCTCACACCTCCGCCCAGGCAGCGGAACGAAGTTTGCGAGTAACGCGCGCGTTCCTCCCTTCCAGTTTTTCAAGGAGTGCGCGTGAGAGGCATCGATCTGGCTATCGATCTGGGTACGGCCAACACCTGCGTCTTCGCGCACGGGTCCGGTGTGGTCGTCAACGAGCCGTCCATCGTCGCCTTCAACACCCGGAAATCGCAGGTCGAGGCCGTCGGCCACGCCGCGCGCGAGATGCTGGGGCGCACGCCCCCGCACATCCGCGCGGTGCGGCCGCTGCGCGACGGCGTGATTGCCGATTTCGACGCGGCCGAGCAGATGCTCAGGCATTTCGTCAGGATGGCGCTGCCCGGGCTGAAGTCCTGGATGCGGCCGCGGATGGTCATCGGCGTGCCGTCCGAGATCACGCAGGTGGAGCGGCGCGCCGTACGCGACAGCGCCATCCGCGCCCGCGCCTCGGAAGTGCATCTCGTGGACGAGCCGATTGCCGCGGCAATTGGCGTGGGCATGCCGGTGGGGGAGCCCGTCGGCAACATGATCGTCGACATCGGCGGCGGCACCACCGACATTGCCGTCATCTCGCTTTCGGGCGTCGTCTACTCGCGCAGCGTGCGCCTCGGCGGCGATGCCATGGACGAGGCGATCATGCTGTACTGCAAGCGCCAGCATAAGCTCCTGATTGGCGAGCGCACCGCCGAGTCGGTCAAGCGCCTCATCGGCTCGGCCATGCCGCTCGATCGGCCGGCCATCATGGAAGTGAAGGGACGGCACGTCTCGGAAGGCGTGCCGCGGATCGTCGAGATGAGCGACGCGGAGATCCGGTCGGCGCTCACCGATCCGGTGCGCGGCATCATGCAGGCCATCCGCGAGGCGCTCGAGTGTATTCCGCCGGAGCTGGCCGCCGACATCTACGACCGCGGGCTGACGCTCAGCGGCGGCGGCTCGATGCTGCGCCACCTCGACAAGCGCGTCCGCCAGGAAACCGGGCTGCCCGTGCAGCTCGCCGAAGACCCGCTCACGTCCGTCGTCATGGGCGCGGGCGTCATGCTCAACGATACGCGACTGCTCAAGAGAATGAGCGCTAACTAAGAACGCAGAACGCAGAACGCAGAAGGAGACACGAGCGATGTGGAAGAAAAATGATGGGCCTGTTCAGAATCCTGCCGCGCCGCCGGCGCCTGCCGCGCAGCCGCATCCGGCGCCCGTGGCCGCGGTGACACCGTCCGTGGCGGCGGCAGAGCGGCCCCGGTCCGCGGCGGCGTCGGCTGCCGTGACGATTGGCGCGTCCGTCGTGATCAAGGGCGAGGTGTCGGCCCGCGAGGACCTCACGATTGGGGGACGCATCGAAGGCAAGGTCGAGGTGCTCGACCACGTCGTGCGCGTGGGCCGCGAGGCGCAGGTCCACGCCGCGATTTCGGCGCGCGCGGTGCTCGTGGAAGGCACCGTGAAGGGCAACATCACCGCGACCGAGCGCATCGAGCTGCTCGAGCACGGCAATGTCGAGGGCGACATCGCGGCGCCGAAAGTCGCCATGGCCGAGGGCGCGCAGTTCCGCGGCAAGATCGACATGGCCAAGCGGGCCGACGGGATCAGGAAGTCGGCTTAGCGAGGCCGGTGAGGCCGGCCTGCTCCGTCAGCTGGTTCCGCACCTCCCAGAGCTCCGGGAAATAGCGCACGTCGAGACGCCGGCCGAGCACTTCGACCGGCGTCCCCTGCGTGCCGATCACCTTGCCGCCAATCACCCGCTCGACCAGGCGCAGGTGCAGCGTGCGCCACAGCATCACGCGGCTGTCGATGTCCATCAACCGCTCGGCCAGCTGGAACAGATCCTCGAACGCGCTCGACTCCTTGTGCAGCGCCGCCACGTCGACGCCGCGCCGCGCCATCGCCGCCTGGAACACCTCATTCAGCTTCGGCCCGCGCTCGTGAATGTTGCGGAAGCCGGGCGAGTCGAACCCGCTGCCATGCCCGAGGCCGTTGCGGACGACGTGATAGTCGGCCGGGGCGAGGTGCTCGAGCATGAGCGTGTTGTCGTTGACCAGGTCGAGCGCGTCCGACGCGCGCCGCAGCAGCCGGACGGCCGGCCAGATCTCGTCGCGGCCGAGCCGTTCCATCGCTGTGTCGATCTCGAAGCAGGCGAGCTTCAGCCACAGCTCCGCCGACTGGTGAATCGTCTGGAAGAGCAACTCGTCGCGATGCAGCTGTTCGTCCGGCGTCTTCTGCAGCGACAACAGCTCGTCCGTCCTGAGATAGCGCTCGTAGTCCGTGGCCCCCTGCCCGGGCAGCACGGGATGATGCAGGTCACCCATGGGTAAAGACTAACTCCGTCAGGTCCGAAACCGTGAGATCGAGCGGCGCCGGAATCAGGCCGGCCAGGGCGGCCGTGAAGCCGATGACGCGGGCGGCGCTCCAGCCGCCGGCCCGCAGTTCGCGGATGCCGGTGTCGGCGTCCGACTTGCTGATTTTCTGCTCCGGCGTCTTCATGATCAGCGGATGGTGCAGGAACACGGGCGGATCCGCGCGGCCGATCAGACGGGCGATCCGGAGCTGGCGGCCGGTCGAGTCGAGCAGGTCGTCGCCGCGGATGACGTGCGTCACGCCCTGCGCGTGATCGTCGACGGTGGCCGCGAACTGATACGTCCAGATGCCGTGCCTGTCGCGCAGCAGCACGTCGCCCGCCTGGCCGGCCGGCGACTGCGTCTGCCGGCCGATGAGTAGATCGTCGAAGGTCTCCGTACCCTCGCCGATGCGCACGCGGATGCCCCGGCCGGGCGCCTCTTCGAGTCCCCGATTGCGGCACGTGCCCGGATAGCGGGCGGCGCCGATCTGCTTCCGGCTGCAGTCGCAGGCGTACAGAAGGCCGGCATCACGCAGCCCGGCGAGCGCCGCTTCGTAGATGGCGTCGCGGTCGCTCTGCCGTGACGTGCCGGCCGGCTCGAACCCCAGCCACTGCAGATCCTCGACGAGCGCGCGCTCGTACTCGGGCCGGCTCCGCTGGCGGTCGTGATCCTCGATGCGCAGCAGTACGCGCGCGCCAATGGCCTGCGCGAC
Source organism: Vicinamibacterales bacterium (assembly GCA_035512575.1). GTDB lineage: Bacteria > Acidobacteriota > Vicinamibacteria > Vicinamibacterales > SCN-69-37 > JALYRV01. The sequence continues at coordinate 19,016 of DATKDT010000101.1, forward strand.
GCCCCACACATAGATGGCATTCAGGACATGGCCGACATGGAGGTAGCCGGTCGGCGCCGGCGCGAAGCGCGTCGTAGGCCGGAGCTTCAGCTCCGGCGCGCGCTCCGGCATTTCCGGCACTCGCACACGACCTGCCGGACGCGAGACGTGCAGCACGGATCTAGAGGATGACGAGCTCGCGCGCGGTGACGCCGGCGGCGCCGACCGTACCGATCACGCGCACGCGCATGCCCGGCTTCAGCGCCGCGGTGATGCCCGCGCCGTCCGCCCCGCGGACGGGCGTTCCCGAGGGCAGGATCACGATGCGGCCGCCCACGATGATGGTGTTGGGAGGCAGCGGGGTGGACGGCTCCTCGATGACGCCCTCGACCAGGGCCTCCGCGCCGCGCATGCGCGACATCGACGCGACCGCCGCCTCGGCCGGCGTCAGCCGTACGGCGACGCTCACCGTTTCGCCGCCGGCCAGCGTGCCCAGCGGCAGGATCGCCGCGATCTCTTCACCCGTGAAGCGCAGCTCCAGCGGGCCTTCCGGTACGTTCGCGAGGACGAAATCTCCGAGCCGGCTGACGTTGGCGGTGAGGGTGGTGCCGGCGACGCTCACGAGCACGGACGGCACTGCCGCGCCGGGGACGATCGACATCTTCACCGTCCCGCCCACCACGCCCGTCGTCACCATCGGCGACGTCTCTGGCGGCGGCGTCCCGCCAGCGCACGCCGACACGAGCATCAGCGCGAGAACTGCGAACTGGAACTGGAACTGACGAAGCATTCAGCGAATGACCCGCAGCCCGGTGAGGAGGTTGCGGCCTTCGAATCCGCTGTGACAGAGCAGCCACCGCGAGTCTTCGTAGACGGCGCTCACGTAGCTCGTGCCCTCGACGATGCCTTCCTTGCCGGTGCTAATCTCTGTGTCTTCCCAGCGCACAAAGGTCGCAGCGCACGCATCACCATTGATGCCGGGTCTGGGAAGACACGACGGTCGCGCGGCAAAGGCGAAGGTGACGGCCGGCTGATCCACCCGATACGCCCTGATCGTGAACTGTTCGAGATTCTTCTTCACGTCGAATAGCTCGTCTTCATAGCCCGCACCGCCGTCGCACGTGCGCGAGAAGTCCTTGAGTGTCTCCGTCGTGCCCACTTGCTCGGAGAACGCGATCAGGAACGCGCGCGCCATGTCGCCGATTTCCTTGACCGAGTCGTGCACGCGAATTTCCGCCGTCCGGCTCACGCGATGTTCGCGCTGCACGGGCAGGCCCTGGCTGTCGGCGTCCTGATAGCGCTCGACCACGGTCAGCGTCAGGGTGACGCTCTG
>DATKDT010000102.1:0-27625 GCA_035512575.1 Vicinamibacterales bacterium
CGTGCGCGACTTCGCCGAGGCGGAGATGCGGCCGCACGTGATGGAGTGGGACGAGGCGCAGCAGTTTCCGGCGTCGCTGCTGCCGCAGCTCGCCTCGCTCGGGCTGATGGGCATCCAGTTTCCCGAGGACTACGGCGGCGCGGGCATGTCGGCGCTCGACTACTGCATCTGCATCGAGGAGCTCGCGCGCGTGTGCCCGTCGATCGCGCTGAGCGTCGCGGCGCACAACGGCCTGTGCTCGTCGCACCTCTTCATGTTCGGCTCCGACGCGCAGAAGAAGCAGTACGTCGTCCCGCTCGCCGAGGGGAAGATGCTCGGCGCCTGGGCCCTCACGGAATCAGGCGCCGGATCGGACGCCGCGAGCATGCGCACGGCCGCGCGCCGCGACGGCAAGGAGTGGGTGATCGACGGATCGAAGCAGTTCATCACGCACGGCGCAACCGGCGGCGTCATCGTGGTCATGGCCGTCACCGATCGCGCCAAGGGCCACCGCGGCATCTCCGCGTTCGTCGTCGAGCAGGGCACGCCGGGCATGCGGCCGGGCAAGAAGGAAAACAAGCTGGGCATGCGCGCGAGCGAGACCAGCGAAGTGATCTTCGAGAACTGCCGGGTCGGCGCCGGCGCGATCGTCGGCGAGGAAGGGCAGGGCTTCATCAACACGCTGCAGGTGCTCGACGCCGGACGCATCGGCATCGCCGCGCTGTCGGTCGGGCTCGCGCAGGGCGCCTACGACGCGGCGCGCGGGTACGCGGCCGAGCGCCGGCAGTTCGGCCAGCCGATCGGATCGTTCCAGGCGATCCAGTGGAAGCTGGCCGACAACGCGTGCCGCATCGAGGCGGCGCGCCTGCTGACGTACCGTGCGGCCTGGATGAAGGATCAGGGCCCGCGCACCACGCGCGAATCGGCCATGGCGAAGCTGTACGCCAGCGAGATCGCCGTACGGGCCGCCGAGGACGCCGTGCAGATTTTCGGCGGGTACGGGTTCGTCAAGGACTATCCGGCCGAGAAGTACTTCCGCGACGTGAAGCTGACGACCATCGGCGAGGGCACGAGCGAAATCCAGCGGCTCGTCATCGCGCGGCAGCTGCTGGCGCAATGACCGCACCCACGCTGTCCGAGCGGGTGCTGGCCGGCGACATCCGCGCCGTGGCGCGCGCCATCTCGTTCATCGAGAACGAAGCGCCCGAAGGCGCCGCGCTCATCGGGCGCGTGTTCCCGACGACGGGCCGCTCGTACCTGGTTGGCGTCACCGGCCCCCCCGGCGCGGGCAAGAGCACGCTCGTCGATCGCCTGACCACCGAGTACCGCGCGGCCGGCCACAAGGTCGGCATCATTGCCGTCGATCCCACGAGCCCCTACAGCGGCGGCGCCATTCTTGGCGATCGCGTGCGCATGCAGGCGCACGCGATCGACGACGGGGTGTTCATCCGCAGCATGGCGACGCGAGGCAACCTGGGCGGGCTGAGCCGGGCCACCGCGGAAGCGGCGCTCGTGCTCGACGCCGCCGGCTTCGACATCGTCATCATCGAAACGGTGGGCGTCGGCCAGGACGAGGTCGACATCGTCCGCACCGCCGACGTGTCGATCGTGACGATCGTGCCGGGCGCGGGCGATGAAGTGCAGGCGCTCAAGGCCGGCATCATGGAGATTGCCGACATCTTCGTCGTCAACAAGGCGGACCGCGAGGGCGCGGACCGCACCGCGGCGTCGGTGGAAGGGATGCTGGCGATGCAGACCTGGGCGCCCGACACCTGGCGCCCGCCGATCATGAAGACCGAGGCGACGACCGGCAAGGGCGTGCCCGAGCTCGTCGAGTCGATCGGGAAGTTCCGCGAGCACACGAAGCACGAGATCGGGCAGCGGCGCCGGATGCGCGCCGAGTTCCGCCTGCGCGAGCTGCTCGGCCGCGCGTTCATGCGGCATCTCGAGCACGACGTGCTCACCGAGGGTGAGTTCGAGCGCGAGCTCGAGCGGATCGCCGCGCGCCAGACCGATCCCTATGCCGTCAGCGAGGCGATGATCGGACGCGCGCTGGGCGGGCACACCTGGGCGATCCGGATGGATCACCTGGGGATTGCCGTCACCGACATCGACGCGGCGCTCCGCTTCTGGCGCGACGCGCTCGGGCTGAACCTCGAGCCCGCGGAGGAAGTCGCGTCGCAGCGCGTGCGCGCGCACTTCATGCCGGCCGGCGGCGCGGCGATCGAGCTGCTCGAAGCGACGGCGCCCGATTCGCCGATCGCGAAGTTCGCGGCAAAGCGCGGCGCCGGGCTCCATCACGTGACGTTCGAAGTGCCCGACATCGCGGCCTCGCTCGCGAAGCTGAAGGCCGCGGGGGTGAAACTGATCGACGAAACCGCCCGCCCCGGCGCGCACGGCTCGCTCGTCGCCTTCATCCACCCCTCCAGCGCGCACGGGGTGCTGGTGGAGCTGAAACAAAGAGGCTCCAGACCCCAGACTCCAGACTCCAGGTAGAGCTGGAGCCTGCTGGAGCCTGGGGACTGGAGTCTGGAGCCTATGAAGTTCGGTTCTCTCGAATTAGTGACGCTCTCAGACGGCCACTTCCGCCTCGACGGCGGCGCGATGTTCGGCGTCGTGCCGAAGCCGCTGTGGGAGAAGCGCGCGCCGGCCGACGCGCGCAACCGCATCCAGCTGGGACTGCGGCCGCTGCTCGTGCGCGGCGAGCAGCTGATGATCATCGACGGCGGCATCGGCGGGAAGATGTCCGCGAAGGAAACCGACATCTACGGCATCGACCGCGGCGTCACGCTCGACGAGACGCTGGCCGCCGCCGGCCACGCGCCCGGCGACATCGAGATCGCCCTCGCGACGCACCTGCACTTCGACCACATCGGCGACTTCGTCGTGCGCGATCCGGACGGGACGCTGCGCCCGCATTTCCCCAACGCGCGCTATATCGTGAGCCGGGGCGACTGGGAAGACGCGACGCACCCGCACGAGCGCAACCGCGCCAGCTATCTGCCCGACAACTTCCGGCCGCTCGAGGCGGCCGGCCAGCTGGATCTCCGCGACGGCGACGCCCAGGTGATGCCCGGCGTGCGCACGCGCCGCAGCGGCGGCCACTGCATGCACCACGACGTCGTCTTCATCGAGAGCGAGGGCAGGACCGCGGTCTTCACGGCCGACATGATCCCGACGACGGCGCATGTCGACGAGCCGTGGATCATGGGCTACGACCTCTATCCGATGGACACGCTGGCGTTCAAGAAGGCCTTCGTGCGCGAAGCGATCGAGCGCGAGTATCTGATCTTCTTCGAGCACGACCCCGCCATCGCCGCCGGCTACATTCGCGAAAAAGACGGCCGCAAGTACGTGGAGCCGGTCCCGGTAAGCTAAAATCCCCACGCATGTCAGACATTCGCATCGGCATCATCGGCGGCAGCGGCCTGTACGACATGGCCGAGCTCACCGATCGCGAAGAGCGCGTCGTCGAGACGCCGTTCGGCGAGCCGTCGGGCCCCTATGTGACCGCGACGCTCGGCGGCCGCCGCGTCGCCTTTCTGGCACGGCACGGCGCGGGGCACCGGCTGCTGCCGGGCGAGCTGAATTTCCGCGCGAACATCTTCGGCTTCAAGGTGCTGGGCGTGGAGTGGATTCTCTCGGCCAGCGCGGTGGGCAGCCTGCGCGACGACTTCAAGCCGCTCGACATCGTGATCCCCGATCAGTTCTTCGATCGCACGCGCGGGCGGATCAGCACGTTCTTCGGGCAGGGCCTGGTCGCGCATGTCGGCTTCGCCCATCCGTTCTGCGGGCCGCTGAGCGATGTCGCGCACGAGTCGGCTCTGAAAGCCGGCGCGACCGTGCACAAGGGCGGCACCTATGTGTGCATGGAAGGCCCGCAGTTCTCGACGCTCGCCGAGTCGAACCTGTACCGCTCGTGGGGCTTCGACATCATCGGCATGACGAACCTGCAGGAAGCCAAGCTCGCGCGCGAGGCGGAGATCTGCTACGCCACGCTGGCGCTGGTCACCGACTATGACTGCTGGCATCCCGAGCACGACGCGGTGACGGTCGACATGATCATCGCCAACCTCGTGCAGAACGCGAAGACCGCGCAGCAGGTGATCGCCAACGCCGTGGCGCGGCTGCCGATCGCGCGCACGTGCGGCTGCGGCCGCGCCCTCGCGCACGCAATTCTCACGAGACCCGAAGCCGTGCCCCAGTCGGTCAAGAGGGCCCTTCAGCCACTCGTGGGCAGGTACCTGCCCTAAATCAGCAGATCAACAAATCAGCAGATCAACAAATTCATGAAGACAGTCGTCACCGGATCGATCGCCTACGACTATCTGATGTCGTTCCCGGGCAAGTTCACCGAGCATTTTCTTGCCGGGCACATGGAGCGCGTCAGCCTCAGCTTTCTCGTCGACACGATGGACAAGCGGCGGGGCGGCTGCGCGCCGAACATCGCGTACACGCTGTCGCTGCTGGGCGAGCGGCCGTACCTGATGGCGGCGGCCGGGCAGGACTTCGAGGACTACCGCCAGTGGCTCGAGGCGGCGAAGATCGACACGACGCTCGTGCGCGTCGTGCCCGACAAGTTCACGGCGTCGTTCTTCTGCAGCACCGACGAGCACAACAATCAGATCGCATCCTTCTATACGGGGGCCATGGCGCATGCCGCCGAGCTCTCGTTCCGCACCGTGCAGGACTGCGGCCTGGTCATCGTCGCGCCGAACGACCCGGCCGCGATGGTGCAGTACGCCGAGGAGTGCCGGGCGCTCGGCATTCGCTTCATCTTCGATCCGGGCCAGCAGTGTGCCCGCATGAGCGGGAGCGAGCTCCAGGACGGCATCAGCGGCGCCTCGGTGCTGATTTGCAACGACTATGAGTTCGAGCTGATTCGCCAGAAGACGGGGCTCTCGGAGTCCGACGTCGTGGCCGGCGCCGACGCCCTGATCGTCACGAGAGGGGAAAAAGGCTCGACAATTCGCACGAAGGGTGGTTCCATTGACGTTCCCGCCGTTGCGCCGTCGCGCGAGGCGGACCCGACCGGCGTGGGCGACGCATACCGCGGCGGTCTGATGCGTGGGCTCACGCTGGGCCTCGACTGGGAAGCTTGCGGCCGCATCGGCAGCGTCGCCGCTACGTATGCTCTCGAACATCTCGGCGGACTCTCGCACGCGTACACGCTCGACGAATTTCGCAATCGCTACGCGCAGCATTTCGGCAAAGCCCCCTTCTAGGGCCCCGCGGTCGCCCGAAGGTGGGCAAGCGGTTTGCACAAAGCCGGTCAAAGCCCGGAGGGCGCCCTTGCCCCGGCAAACGACGGAGGCGGCCATGATGCGGACGTCGGTTGGACTCGCGGTACTTGTGCTCGCGACGGCGGCGCCGCTCGGCGCACAGTCGCAGCAGCAACAGCAGCAGCCCCCATCGGCCACCTTCCGCAGCGGGACCAGCCTCGTCGCCCTCAACGTCATCGTCACCGACATCAAGGAGCGGTACGCCACCGACCTTCGCGCCGAGGACTTCGAAGTCTACGAAGACGGCGTGCGGCAGCCGGTGAAGTTCTTCGCGGCCGCCGAAGTGCCTCTCGATCTGATCCTGCTGATCGACGCGAGCTCGAGCATGACCGGCAAGCTCGAAGCCGTGCACAAGGCCGCCAACGGCTTCATCGAAACGATGCGCGACGGCGACCGCGCCGCGATCGTGTCGTTTGCCGACGGCGTCAAGGTGCTGCAGGCGCTGACCGGCGACCGCGAGCGCGTCCGCGCGGCGGTGCAGAGCACCGGCGCCCAGGGCGCCACGGCGCTTCACAACGCCATCTATGTCGCCCTCAAGGAATTCGGCCAGCCGGCGACGACCGGCCCCGACGTGCGCCGCCAGGCCATCGCCGTGTTGTCGGACGGCGAAGACACCTCCAGCCTTCTGAGCTTCGACGATGTGCTCGATCTGGCGAAGCGGAGCGGCGTGTCCATCTACACCATCGGCCTCAGGGACGATCTCAGCGGCCGGCCCTCGCAGTCGCGCCGCTACTTCTCGCAGGCCGACTTCGCGCTGAAGCAGCTCGCCTCCGAGACCGGCGCCATGCCGTTCTTCCCGGAAACGGTGCAGGACCTGGCGAACGTGTACGACGCGATCGCCACGGAGCTCGCGAGCCAGTATTCGATTGGATACGTGCCGCGCAATGCGCGGGAAGACGGCAAGTACCGCCGCGTCGTCGTGCGGGTGACCGACCGGCCAGAGCTGACGCCGCGCACGCGCAAGGGATACTTCCTGGGCGCCGACACGCTCTCTTCGGGCCTGTCGGACCAGTAGCGCCGGCCGCCGGACGCGGCGCGCGGGCCTGCCCGCCGAAGCGCGCAGCGCGAAGGCGGGTATCATGCGCCGTGGCGGCTCGACTGTTCCTCGGCGCATCGGTCGCGTGGCTCGCGCTCGCGCTGCTTGCCCTCACGGCCTCGGCCCCTGACTCCTGGCTTTCGTCTTTGGTCTTCCGTCTTTCGTCTTATCTGTGCCATCAGCAACCCGATCGCACCTTCCACTGGGATGGCGCGCCCTGGGCCGTGTGCGCGCGGTGCCTGGGCCTCTATGCCGCCGCGCCGTCCGGCGCACTGCTGGCGCTCGCGTCGCGGCCGCGAACGCTCGACCGCGGCGGCAACGTGCTGCTGCTGTGCATCGCCGGCGTGCCGACCGCGGTGTCGTGGCTCGGCGAGCACGCGCTCGGCTGGCCGATGGCCAACGTCGTCCGGTTCGCCGCGGCCCTGCCGCTCGGCGCGGCCGTCGCGTGGGTGGTCGCGCGCACGCTCCGCGTGCAGTACACTCTGTCGGATGCCCGCAGGGGTTAAGGCCGACACCGCACCATCTCCGTACGTCCTGCTGCTGCTCGCGTGGCTGATGCCGGGCGCGGGCCATTTCACGCTGGGAAAACGCCAGAAGGCGTACGTCTTCGCCGCCGTGCTGCCCGCCATGTTCATCGCCGGGCTGCTGCTCGACGGCCGGCTGTTTCCGTTCGCGCCGGCCGATCCGCTGGTGGCGCTCGCGTCGCTCGCCAACGTCATGGCGGGCCTCCCGTATCTGATCGCGCGCCTGCTGGGCGCAGGCGGCGGCGTGGCCACGGCCATCACCTATGAGTACGGGAACACCTTCATGATTGCCGCGGGCCTGCTCAACACGCTCGTGATGCTCGACGCTTTCGACGTCGCCAGGGGGCGCAAGTGACGTCGCATCTCGGCCTGCTCGTGCTGTTCGCCCTGATGACGTCGACGGTCTTTGCGGTGATTGCCAGGGACGCCGTGCGCGACCAGGTGCGCACCGGCCTGCGGCTGTTCGCGGGCTTCGTCGGCGTCGCCTTCATCCTCGGGTGGCTGATGTATTTCATTCCTTTTTAGGGTTCTCATGGCATTCGAAAATCTCATCCTCGAGCGCGACGGCGCCGTCGCCATCGTCACCATCAACCGTCCGAACGTGCTCAACGCGCTGAACACCGCCACGATGGAGGAGCTTGCCGCCGTCATGGGCGAGCTGGGGGCGGACGAGGCGGTGCGCGCGGTCGTGCTGACCGGGGCGGGGGAGAAGTCCTTCGTCGCGGGCGCCGACATCAACGAGCTGGCGGTGCAGACGCCGGTCGGCGGGCGCGAGCACGCGCAGCGCGGGCAGCGCGTCCTCGACGCCATCGAGCAGCTCGGCAAGCCCGTGGTCGCGGCCGTGAACGGTTTTGCGTTCGGCGGCGGCTGCGAGCTGGCGATGGCCTGCACGGTCCGCGTCGCGGCCGACACCGCGAAGCTCGGGCAGCCCGAGATCAACCTCGGGCTCATTCCCGGCTACGCCGGCACGCAGCGCCTGACGCGGCTGGTGGGGCGCGGCGTCGCGCTCGAGATTCTGCTCACGGGCGACCCGCTCAGCGCGGCCGAGGCGCATCGCATCGGCCTCGTCAACCGCGTCGTGCCCGCCGCGGAGCTGATGGCCGAGGCGAAGAAGCTGGCGCACCAGCTGGCCTCGAAGGCGCCGGTCGCCGCGCGCTACATCATCGACGCCGTGCACCGCGGCGCCGACATGTCGCTCGCCGAGGCGCAGATCTACGAGACGACGCTGTTCGGCCTGGTGTCGACGACCGAGGACATGCGCGAGGGCACGAAGGCGTTTCTCGAGAAGCGCAAGCCCGAGTTCAAGGGAAAGTAACTTGCGCATTGCCGTCGTCGTCGCCCGGTTCAACGACTTCGTGACCACGCGCCTCCGCGACGGCGCGCTGGCGCAGCTGCGCGAGGCGGGCCTGGATGACGATGCGGTGCGGGTGTTCGACGTGCCGGGTGCGTTCGAGGTGCCGCAGATGGCGCGGCGGCTGGCCGACAGCGGCCACTATGACGGCGTCGTCTGTCTCGGGTGTCTGATCAGGGGCGCCACCCCGCATTTCGACTACATCGCGTCGGCGGTGGCGCACGGCATCACGATGGCGGCGATCGACTCGGGGGTGCCGATGTCGTTCGGCGTGCTGACGACCAATTCGGCGGAGGAAGCGCTGGAGCGGGCGGTGGAGGGGCCGTCGAACAAGGGACGCGAGGCGGCGCAGGCCGTGGTCGACATGGTGCGCGCCTACGAGGCGATGCAGCCGTGACCGCCGACGTCGCGAAAGGGCGGCCGGAGCGCACGCGGGCCCGCGAGGCCGCGCTGCAGCTGCTGTATCGCGCGGAGGTCGGGCGGCTGGGCGACGCGCCGTCGGGCACCGCCACCGCCGGGTACTGGGAGGCCGCCGGCGACTATCTCGACGGGGACGCGGAGTTCAGCGTCCGCGAGTTCGCGGAGGCGCTGTTCGACGGCGTCCGCGCCGAGCAGGCCGGGCTCGACGCGCTGATTACCGGCGCGCTGCAGAACTGGCGGCTCGAGCGCGTGGCGCTGATCGATCGGCTGATCCTGCGCCTGGCGGCGTTCGAGCTGCGGCGCCGCGCGGATCCGCCCGCGGTCGTCATCGACGAGGCGCTGGAGCTGGCGCGCCGCTTCGGCGGCGACGACTCGGTGCGCTTCGTCAACGGCGTCGTCGACGCCATCCGGAAGAACTTGAAGACCTGAGACTTGCAGACGTGAAGATGTGATGGAACCGACGGTCCCTTCGGAATCCGATCTGATTCGCCAGCGGCGCGAGAACCTTGTGGAGCTCGAGGCGCTGGGCGTCCCGTTGTATCCGTCCGTGTTCGACCGCACCGACACGGTGACGGCGCTCGTCGAGGCGCACGGCGGCAAGGACGCGGCGGCGCTCGAGGAGGAGAAGCCGGCGGCGCGCGCGGCGGGCCGCATCCTGGCGATCCGCAGCTTCGGCAAGGCGAACTTCCTGGTGATCTCCGACGGCCGGCAGAAGATTCAGATCTACATCCGTGCCGACTCGCTGCCGGAGCGCGATTTCCGGATCTTCACGCTGCTCGACTTCGGCGACGTCGTCGGCGCCGAAGGGCGCATCTTCCGGACGAAGACCAACGAGCTGACGATCTGGGCCTCCAAGCTCGAGTTCCTGGTGAAGTGCCTGCTGCCGATGCCAGAGAAATGGCACGGCCTCACCGACGTCGAGACGCGCTACCGCCAGCGCTATCTCGACCTGATCGTCAATCCCGATTCGCGCCGCGTGTTCGAGGTGCGCGCGAGGGCGATTTCGGCGATGCGGCGCTTCCTGGAGGCGCGCGGCTATCTCGAAGTCGAGACGCCGATGATGCAGCCGATCGCGGGCGGCGCGCTGGCGCGGCCGTTCGTCACGCATCACAACGCGCTCGACATGAAGCTCTACCTGCGCATCGCGCCGGAGCTCTATCTCAAGCGGCTCAGCGTCGGCGGCATCGAGAAGGTCTACGAAATCAATCGCAACTTCCGGAACGAAGGCATCTCGACGCAGCACAATCCCGAGTTCACGATGCTGGAGTTCTACGAAGCCTACGTCGATTATCAGCACCTGATGCGGATGACCGAGGAGATGCTGACGTACGTCGCGCAGGAGGCGGCCGGCACCACCGACGTGGAGTTCAACGGCCGGAAAATCTCGATGGCGGGGCCGTACCGGCGCCTGTCGCTGCGGCAGGCGGGCGCTGAGGCCGCATCCGAAAAACTCGGGCGGCCCGTCACGGAAGCGGACATGCGCGACCGCGACACGGCGGCGCGCATCGCGAAGGAGCTCGGCATCGACATGCCGGCGAATTCCACGGCGGGGAAGCTCGCCACCGAAATCTTCGAACGGCTCTGGCAGGAGCAGCTGGTCGACCCGACGTTCGTCTACGACTTTCCGACCGAGGTCTCGCCGCTGTCGAAACAGAAAGCGGACGACCCCGACACGGTCGAGCGGTTCGAGCTCTATATCGGCGGCCTCGAGGTGGCCAACGGCTTCAGCGAGCTGAACGATCCGGCGGAGCAGCGCCGCCGCTTCGAAGCGCAGCTCGGGGAGCGCGAGAAAGGCGATCAGGAGGCGCACCAGATGGACGAGGACTACGTCCGCGCGCTCGAATACGGCCTGCCGCCCACCGGCGGCGAAGGCGTCGGCATCGACCGGCTCGTGATGGTGCTGACGGGATCGCCGTCGATCAGGGATGTAATTCTGTTTCCGCTCATGAGGCCCAGAGACTGAGGGCTCCAGACTCCAGGCCCCAGACTCCAGCCTGTCACGCATCTTGATGTCGCAGGGTGGTGATCAGTTTCTGCAGCATCCTGACGACGTCGAGTGCGAACTTTTTGCAATCTTCGATTTCCTCCGGCTTCATGATCGACAAACGGCCGGCGAGGTGCAGAAGATAGGCGAGCTCGTTGGCGGATCCCAGCGCGATGTCGAGGAATCGCAGATAGTCCCGCTGCGTTTCGCGGGCGCAGCCTTCGACGATATTCGTGGGCGTGGAAGTGGCCGCCCGTCTGATCTGCGATCGCAGCTCGAAGCGCTCATCGGCTGGGAACGTCGCGGTCAGACGGTAGACTAGGACAGCAGGTTCATCGGACTTCTGGAACACGGAGAGCTTCTCGTGATTACGGCTCATACAAACCTCCGGTCGCGCGCGACGAACAAACGGCGTGCCACGTCTGGAGCCTGGGGTCTGGAGCCTGGAGCCTGATGCCCTTCGAACTCTTCATCGCCCTCCGCTACCTCCTCGCGCGGCGGAAGCAGGCGTTCATCTCGCTCATCTCGCTCATCTCCACGCTCGGCGTCGGCGTCGGTGTGATGGCGCTGATCATCGCGCTCGCGCTGATGACCGGGCTGCAGCAGGAGCTCCGCGATCGCATCGTCGGGTCGACGGCGCACATCTATGCGTTTCGCGTGGGCGGCGGGTTCGAGGATCCGGCGGCGGATCTGAAGCGGCTCGAGGCGCAGCCGGGTGTCATAGGCGCGGCGCCGGTGGTGCTGGGCAAAGGCATTCTGCGCAGCGCCGGCGGCGACCAGTTCATTACGATCAAGGGCGTCGATCCGGCGCTCGAGCCGCGCGTGACCGAAGTCAGCCGGTCGATGCTCGACGGCGGTCTGGCCGCGCTCTCGAACCGTTCGGAGGAAGAGCCCGACGGCATCGTCATTGGCGCCGACCTCGCGGCCGGCCTGCGCGTGTCGGTGGGCGATCAGGTGGAGCTGATCGTGGCCGAAGGGACGCTGACGCCGGCCGGCATGGTGCCGCGCGCGCCCCGCACGTTCACGGTCGCGGGCATCTACCGGCTGGGGCTGTACGAATTCGACGCGGCCTACGGTTTCGTCCACATGGACGTGGCGTCGCAGCTGCTGCGCAAGTTCGGGCCCGACTTCATCGAGCTGCGCGCCCAGGACATGTTCGACGCGCCGGCGCTCGCGCGGCGCATCGAGGAGGCGCTCGGCCCGCAGTATCAGCTGCAGGACTGGTCCGAGATGAACAGCTCGCTGTTCTCGGCGCTCTGGCTCGAGAAGATGGCCATCTCGATCACGATCGGCCTCATCGTCATGGTCGCGGCGCTCAACATCATCGCGTCGCTGATCCTGCTCGTCATGGAGAAGAGCCGCGACATCGCGATTCTGAAGACGATGGGGTGCTCGAAGCAGCGGATCCGGACGATCTTCATGCTGCAGGGCCTGGTGATTGGCGTGATCGGCACGGCCGTGGGCGCCGCGCTGGGCCTGCTCGTGTCGTACATCGCGGATCGCTTCCGCCTGATCCGCATCCCGACCGAGGTGTACCAGATCTCCTATGTGCCGTTCACCGTGGAGTGGTCGGACTTCCTGGCGGTCGTCCTCGCCTCGGTGGCCATCTGCTTCCTTGCGACCATCTACCCGTCGCGCCAGGCCGCGAAGCTCGACCCGGCGCAGGCACTTCGATACCAGTGATCAGCCCCCTCATTTCCGTTCGCGCGCTCTCGAAATCCTACGCGTCTCCCGGCGGACGCGTCCTGACCGTGCTGCGCGAGCTGGAGTTGTCGGCGGGCGCGGGCGAGATGATCGCCATCGTCGGCGCGTCGGGGGTGGGGAAGAGCACGCTGCTGCACGTGCTCGGCGGGCTCGACGAGTTCGATGCGGGCGAGATCGAGATTGGCGGCAGGGCGCTGCACACGATGAGCGACGCGGCGCGCGTCGACTTTCGCAACCGGCACATCGGCTTCGTCTTCCAGTTCCATCATCTGCTGCCGGAGTTCACGGCGCTCGAGAACGTCGAGATGCCGATGCGCATCGCGCGCCTGGCGGCGGGCGAGCGCAGGGCGCGGGCCGCAGCGCTGCTCGGCCGCGTCGGGTTGAGCGAGCGGCTCGATCACCGGCCGGGCACGCTCTCGGGCGGCGAGCAGCAGCGCGTCGCCATCGCGCGCGCGCTGGTCATGCATCCGTCGCTGCTGCTGGCCGACGAGCCGACCGGCGACCTCGACGAGACGACCGCCGACTCGATTCACGCGCTGCTCCGCGAGATGCACGCCGAACGCGGGCTGACCTCGATCATCGCGACCCACAACCCCCGCCTCGCGGCCGCCTGCGACCGCGTCTTCCGCCTCGAACACGGGCAGCTGACAGCGGTCTAGTTCGAACTCAGCAGTAGCTGGCATCTGCCTTGCGCTGGAGGGGCTCCAGCCATGCGCAACTGGTCCAGCCGGCTGTTTGTACTTACCGCGGTGCTCATTGTTGGCCTTGGGGCGGGTGCGTGCGGCGCCTCATCCCCGACCGCTCCGGCGGCGCCGGCCGTGCTGGGCGCGGGCACTTACTCGCTGATCATGTTCGGCACCTCGACGTGCCTCAGCGGCTCCGGCGCCGGCGCCGGGGTGTCGTCGGCCGCCATCAAGGTCGTGCTGAGCTCGACGGCGGCCTTCGACGTGTGGCGCGTCTCGGTGCCCGGGCACACGCTGACCGGCGACGTCGCGCTCGTCAAGGGACAGCTGCAGGGCTGGCTGCGCGGCAGCGCCGCCAGCGACGCGGTGCGGCTCGCCACGGGTGCGACGCCCGACGCCGCGCTGGCCATGGAAAGCACGAAGGCCCATAACGGCACCTACGAAGGCCCCGTGCTCGTCGGCACGCCGCGCTACGAAGGGGTCGGCTCGGCCAGCGGGGCCTACACCACCTGCTCGACCAACGCCTTCACGCTGCAGCCGGCATAGCCGGCGTCGTTTATCCCTCCGGCTTCACGAATGCGACGGGCCGTCCGCGGCAGGCGTCTAAGTGCCTGTATAATAAGGTTCATCGCATGTTTGAACGCTACACGGAACGCGCACGGCGCGTGTTGTTTTTTGCACGCTATGAGGCCAGTCAGCTTGGGAGCATCTCGATTGAGACCGAGCACCTGCTGCTGGGACTGATCCGTGAGGGCAAGGGCCTGACGAGCCGCATCTTCCAGCGCTCGCATCTCTCGCTCGAGACCATCCGCAAGGAAATCGAAGGTCGCACGGTCTTCCGCGAGAAGGTCTCGACGTCCGTGGAGATTCCGTTCAGCCAGGAAACCAAGCGCGTGCTGCAGCATGCGGCCGAAGAGGCCGAGCGGCTGATGCACAACTACATCGGCACCGAGCATCTGCTGCTCGGCATCCTGCGCGAGGAGCAGAGCGTCGCGGCCACGATCCTGACGGAGAAGGGCATGCGCCTCGCGTCGGTCCGCGAGGACATCGTCCAGCTGCTCAACGAAAAGACGACGCTGACGCGCGTGAAGGAGACGCCGCTGCTCGCGGAGTTCTCGCGCGATCTCACCGACGCCGCGATGAAGAACCTGCTCGACCCGCTGGTCGGGCGCGACAAGGAAATCGAGCGCGTGCAGCAGGTGCTCTGCCGCCGCACCAAGAACAACGCCGTGCTGATCGGCGAGCCGGGCGTCGGCAAGACGGCGATTGTCGAGGGCCTGGCGCAGAAGATCGTCTTCGGCGACGTGCCGCACTTCCTCGCCGACAAGCGCCTGCTGGCGCTCGACATCTCGCTGATCGTCGCCGGCACGAAGTACCGCGGCCAGTTCGAAGAGCGCCTCAAGGCGATCATGAAGGAGCTGACCGAGAACCCGAACATCATCGTGTTCATCGACGAGCTCCATACGCTGGTGGGCGCGGGCTCGGCCGAAGGGTCGCTCGACGCCGCCAACATCCTCAAGCCGGCGCTCTCGCGCGGCGAGATCCGCTGCATCGGCGCGACGACGCCGGGCGAGTACCGGAAGTACATCGAGAAGGACCGCTCGCTCGAGCGCCGCTTCCAGGCAGTGAAGGTCGATCAGCCGTCCGAGAAGGACACGATCGAGGTGCTCATGGGCGTGAAGGATCGCTACGAGGCGTTCCATCACGTCGAGTACACGCGCGAGGCGATCGAGGCGGCCGTCTACCAGTCGAGCCGCTACATCAACGACCGGTTCCTGCCCGACAAGGCCATCGACCTCGTCGACGAGGCGGGCGCGCGCGCGAAGCTGCGCGAAGCGGGCTACACCGGCGAGTTCGGCGAGATCAACAAGAGCATCCGCGTCGCCGTCGAGCAGATGGAGTCGGCCGTCTCGGAGAAGAACTTCGAGAAGGCGCAGTTCTATCGCGAGCAGGAGGTGCAGGCGCGCGAGTCGCTGCAGTTCGTGCGCGAGAAGTTCGACGTCGCCTCGAGCTCGCGCCGCGTCATCGTCAACCGCGAGGACATCGACGAGGTGGTGTCGAAGTGGACGGGCGTGCCCGTCACGTCGATCAACCAGGACGAGAGCGCCAAGCTGCTGCGGATGGAAGAGGAGCTGCACCGCCGCGTCATCAGCCAGGAAAAGGCGATCTCGGCGCTGTCGCGGGCGATCCGCCGCTCACGCGCGGGCCTGAAGGCGCCCACGCGCCCGGTCGGCAGCTTCGTGTTCCTCGGCCCGACGGGCGTCGGCAAGACCGAACTCGCCCGCGCGCTCGCGAATTTCCTCTTCGGCAGCGACCACGCGCTGATCCGCTTCGACATGTCGGAATACATGGAGAAGCACTCCGTGTCGAAGCTGATCGGCTCGCCGCCCGGATACGTCGGGCACGAAGAGGGCGGCCAGCTCACCGAGAAGGTGAAGCGCAATCCCTACTGCGTCGTGCTGCTCGACGAGATCGAAAAGGCGCATCCCGATCTGTTCAATATCCTGCTGCAGGTGTTCGAGGACGGCCACCTGACCGACGGGCTGGGCAACCGCATCAACTTCAAGAACACGATCATCATCATGACGTCGAACATCGGGGCCCGCTTCATCCAGAAGAAGGCGTCGATGGGTTTCCAGTCGACCGACACGAAGGACGTCAACAAGTCGGTGAGCGAGATGGTGCTCGGCGAGGTGCGCCGCACCTTCAACCCCGAGTTCATCAACCGCATCGACGAGATCATCGTCTTCGAGGCGCTGAGCGACGACGACCTGCGCCGGATCATGCTGCTGCTGGTCGACCAGCTCAACGCGAACCTGACCGACCGGCAGCTGCGCATCGAGCTGGCGCCCGAGGTCATCGACTGGATCATCGACATCACGTGCCGCGACCGGTCGTACGGCGCCCGGCCGCTGCGCCGCGCGATCCAGCGCTATGTGGAAGATCCGCTGTCGGAGGAGCTCATCCGCGGCGGGCTCCGCACCGGCACGGTCGAAGTCTTCCTCGACGGCGGCGTTCTGGCCTGGAGGCTGGCCGGCCAGCCCGAGACCGGCCGCCGGCTGGTGGTGAACGTCTAACTTCCAGTAAACTGGGGCGTTTACGGGTCCCCGCTCCGCCGGGACCGGTCCCGGCATGTCCGAACGAATGAAGCACCCTTTTCTTTTCGCGGCCCTGATCTTCGCGCTGCCTGCGGCGGCCGCCGGCCAGACACCTCCAGTGTCGCCCGCGCCCGCCCAGGTACAGCAGCCCCAGGCGCCCATGCCGCCGGCCGGCTCGGGCCCGATCTTCCGCCACCTCGTGCCGCGGTGCGAGCCCGACAACGTCTGCATCGTCGACCCGATGACGTATCTCTATTACATCGAGACGCGTCCGAGCGCGCCGCTGCAGGGCCAGTGGGTGCCGTGGTCGAACGACATCGCCGAGTCGCTGCGCCGCGACTTCAACCGCCTCTGGGCCACCAACTTCCTCGACGACCTGTCGATTGAAGTGGTCGACGCCACGTACCCGAATGGCGTGCCTGCCAAAGACGTCATCATCCACATGTACGAGCGGCAGCGCGTCAAGATCATCGACTATCAGGGCTCGAAGCAGGTCGACACGGCCGCCATCGAAGCCAAGCTGAGCGAAGAGAACATCGTCATCCGCATCGACACGTTCATCGATCCGCCAACGATCCGCCGCGTGGCCGGCATCGTGCGCGAGCTGTACGCCGAGAAGGGCTATCAGTACGCGGAAGTGAAGCCGGAGATCAAGAGCGTCGCCGGCGGGCCGAAGCTCGTGCACCTGACGTTCCACGTCAGCGAAGGGCCGAAGGTCAGGATCCGGGAAGTCGACTTCGTTGGCAACACCGCGTTCAAGGACGGCAAGCTGCGCGGCAAGATGAAGGAGAACAAGCCGAAGGGCTGGCTCTCGTTCATCACCGGCGCCGGCACGTATCAGGAAGCCAAATTCGCCGACGATGCGGAGGCGGTGACGGGGTATTACCTCGAGAAGGGGTACATCAGGGCGCGCGTCGGCCAGCCGCAGATCGAGATCGTCGAGGACTCGGCCGACGGCGCGACGCGCTGGGTGCGCCTGCGCGTGCCGGTCGACGAGGGGCCGCGCTACCGCGTCGCGGAGCTCACGGTCGAAGGGAACAAGATCGTCAGCGACGAGGGGTTTGCCCAGCTCTTCAAGCTGAAGCCGGGCGACTGGTACAGCCACAAGAAGTTCATGAAGGGCCGCGAGAAGGCGCAGGAAGTGTACGGCGCCGCCGGCTACATGGAGTTCAACGCCTATCCGGATTTCCCGGCGCTGACGGCCGAAGCTGAAGGGGCTGCGCCGGACGGGCCTACGGCGTCGACCCCCGTGGTCATCCGTGTCGAGGAAGGCCCGCAGTATTTCGTCAATCGCATCACGTTCGTCGGCAACACGACGACGCGCGACAGCGTCATCCGGCGCGACCTGCGGATTTTCGAGTCGGGCGTGTTCAACACCGAGGGTCTGAAGCAGAGCATTCGCCGCATCAACCAGCTCGGATATTTCAAGCCGATCGAGGGCGGCGGCGAGGCCGTGAAGATCGAGAAGGCGCCGGACAGCGAGAACAAGGTCGACGTCACGCTGCGCGTCGAGGAGCAGAACCGCAACCAGCTGACGTTCGGCGCCGGCGTCTCGCAGTTCGAGGGCTTCTTCGGCAACCTGTCGTTCCAGACCGCGAACTTCATGGGCCGCGGCGAGACGCTGTCGATCTCGCTGCAGCAGGGATCGCGCGCCAAGAACTATCAGATCGCGTTCACCGAGCCGTACCTGTTCGACCGGCCGATCACGGCGGGCGTCGACATCTTCGTGCGCGAGATTCGCTACATCGGCCAGTTCACGCAGGGGTCGGCCGGCGGCAACACGATCTGGGGCTTCCCGCTGGCCACCTTCACGCGCCTGTTCCTGGGCTACAGCTACGAGGATACGGAGCTGAAGGACGTCGATCCGCTGTTCGACCCGCGCGTGCTGTCGCAGTACCTGCTGCTCGGCAACGAGGGTCGGCGCCGCATCAGCAAGATTTCGCCGAGCATCGTGCACAACACGGTCGACAATCCCATCTTCGCCAGCTCGGGCAAGCGCTACAGCGGTTCGTTCGGTTTCGCCGGCCTGGGCGGCGACACCAGCTTCTGGAGCGGGCGGCTCGAGGGTATCCAGTACGTGCCGCTCAACCGGCGCATCTCGCTGGGCTTCCGGCTGCAGGGCGAGTACATCCGGCCCTTCGGCGACACCGCGGTGATTGACCCCGACACCGGGCGGAACAAGCTGCCGATCTACGAGAAGCTGTTCCTCGGCGGCGAGTACAGCGTGCGCGGCTTCGACATCCGCACGATTTCGCCGCGCACCCCGGAAGGCTTCATCGACGGCGGCAACAAGAGCCTGCTGTTCAACGGCGAGTTCCTGGTCAACGTCGGCGGCCCGGTGCGGGCGCTGCTGTTCTACGACGCCGGGCAGGTCAAGGCCGAGGGCCAGCGCCTGCGCTTTCCGGATTTCAAGACGTCGACGGGCGCCGAGATCCGGTTCTTCATGCCGGTGCTCAACGTCCCGTTCCGGCTGATCTTCGCCTACAACCCGCAGCGCGACGGGATCTTCGACAACCAGTTGCTGCCGCAGAAGAAATTCACGTTCAAGTTCGCCGTCGGATCAACGTTCTAAAAAGGATCGAGAGACATGAAGTTCAGAGCAGGCATTTTCGTGCTGGCCGCCGCCATTTACGCGGGCCCGGCATTCGCGCAGACGCAGACCCCGCCGCCCGCGGCGCCGGCCCCCCAGACCGCGCCCGCGCCGCCGGCGCCCGTGCCGTTCCCCGAGGGCGCGAAGGTCGCCTACGTCGACTTCCAGCGCGTGGCGTCGGAGTCGGAGCTCGGCAAGGCCGCGGCCGGCAGGATCAACGACTTCATCAAGAAGAAGCAGGCCGAGGGGCAGGAAAAGGGCAAGCAACTGCAGGCGATGCTCGAGAGACAGAAGACGCAGGCGTCGGTCCTCAGCGACGCCGCAATGAAGCAGCTCGAGCAGGACATCGCCAAGGCGCAACGCGACCTGCAGTATTTCCAGAATGAAGCACAAGCCGAGCAGGAAACGCTCAACAACGAGCTGATGCGCGAGTTCCAGGAGAAGGTCCTGCCGATCGTGCAGGCGCTCGCCACCGAGCGAGGCCTGCACATGGTGTTCGACTTCGGGTCGTTCGTCTTCGCCAACCGCGGCCTCGACCTGACGCCCGAGATCATCACGCGCGCGAACGCGACGCTGAAGAAATAAGGCCCCAGGCTCCAGACTCCAGGCTCCAGCAGGCTCCAGGTACCCGGGGTCTGCCGGAGTCTGGAGTCCGGGGTCTGGAGCCTGATACAGTCACGTCTCAGTGTCGCCCTCCATCCACACGACCCTCGACCGGCTCTGCTATCGCTATCCGTCCCTGCTGGTCGACGCCGTCACCGAGCACGATCCGGGGAAGCGGCTGGTGGCCGTCAAGAACGTCACCGTCAACGAGGATTTCTTCCAGGGGCACTTTCCTGGCACGCCCGTCATGCCGGGCGTGCTGATGATCGAGACGCTGGCCCAGGTCGCCACGCTGCTGCTGTTCTCGGCCCACAAGGGCGACGGCCGGGCGTTCCTGCGCGGCGTCGAGAACGCGAAGTTTCGCCGCCAGGTCGTGCCGGGCGACCGCGTGAGGCTCGAGGTGTCGCTGGGCCGCCGGCGCGGGCGCATCGCGCGCGCCTCGGGCATCGCCTACGTCGGCGAGCACATCGTCGCCGAAGCGGATCTGATTCTGGGGATCAAGGACGGCGCGGCTGACGGCGCGAAGGCCGGCACGGCAGCGGCCGCCGGGCGCATCCATCCGACGGCCATCATCGGCGACGGCGCCGACATTGGCGAGGGCACGGTCATCGAGCCGTATGCCGTGATCGGCCCGAACGTGAAGATCGGCCGCGACTGCCATATCGCCACCGGCGCGGTCGTCGACGGCTGGACGTCGGTCGGCGACGGCACGCGCATCTTCCCGTACGCGTCGGTCGGCCTGATCCCGCAGGACCTCAAGTTCAAGGGCGAGATCACGCGTCTCGAAATTGGCGCGCGCAATCTGATTCGCGAATTCGTCACCATCCATCGCGGCACACAGGGCGGCGGCGGCGTGACGACGATTGGCGACGACAACGTGTTCATGGCCTACGCGCACGTCGCGCACGACTGCCACGTCGGCCATCAGACGATCTTCGGCAACGGCGCGACGCTCGGCGGCCACGTCACCGTCGAGGACTTCGCCACGATCAGCGCCTTCTCGGGCATCCACCAGTTCTGCCGCGTGGGCCGGCACGCCTTCATCGGCGGCTTCTCGGTGGTGACGAAAGACGCGCTGCCGTACGCGAAGACCGTCGGCAACCGCGCGCGCATCTACGGTCTCAACACGATTGGACTCGCGCGACGCGGCTTCTCGAACGAGTTGCTCGCGAAGCTGAAGAAGACCTACCGCTACCTGCTCACGTCGAAGCTGAACACGAGCCGCGCGCTCGAGAAGATCGAGCGCGATCCCGCGCTGCGGTGTCCCGAGGTCCAGTACCTCGTCGACTTCATTCGCGAATCCAAACGCGGCGTCATCCTCAGGCGTCCCGTGCGGAAAGTGGAAGACATGGTGGAGGACTAGGCGCTCATGCGCCTCGGCCTCATCGCCGGCAACGGTCGCTTTCCCTTTCTCATTCTCGACGCCGCGCGCCAGCTCGGGCGTCCCGTCAGCGTCGTCGCGATCAAGGAAGAGGCGCTCCCGGAGCTCGAGGACGAAGCCCGCAAGGCGGGCGCGCGCCTGGAATGGATCGCGCTCGGACAGCTCGGCAAGGCGATCACATTCCTGAAGGACGAAGGCGTGACGGAGGCCGTCATGGCCGGCCAGGTGAAGCACGTCAAGATCTTCGGCGACGTCATGCCCGACTTCACGCTGCTCTCGGTGCTGATGAAGCTCAAGTCGAAGAACACCGACGCCCTCATTTCCGCCGTGGCCGAGGTGATGCGCGAGCAGGGCATCACGCTCATCGACTCAACCGCCTTGCTGGCGCCCATGCTGGCCGGCGCGGGCGTGCTCACGGGCCGCGCGCCGAGCGACGACGAGCGCGCCGACATCGAGTTCGGCTACACGATGGCCGACGCGATTGCCGGGCTCGACATCGGGCAGACGATCGCCGTGAAGGACAAGGCGGTGGTGGCCGTGGAGGCGATGGAAGGCACCGACGCGGTGATTGCGCGCGCGGGGACGCTGGCGGGGAAGGGCTTTTCGGTCGTGAAGGTTGCGAAGCCGAACCAGGACATGCGTTTCGACGTGCCCGTCGTGGGTCTGCCGACGATCGAGGTAATGCGCGCGGCGGGCGCCACCGCGCTGTCGCTCGACGCGGGCAAGGCGCTGATCTTCGATCGCGACGCCTTCGTCGCGGCTGCCGACGCCGCGGGCATCGCGGTGGTGGGGAGGGCGAGATGAGCGACCTGCGCGCGGCCGTCGTCGGCGTGGGGCATCTCGGCAGGCATCACGCGCGCATCCTCGGCTCGACGCCCGGCGTGAAGCTGGTCGCCGTGGTCGACCGCGACCGCGCGAAGGCGGAAGAGCATGCGCGCGCGTCCGGCGCCGGGGTCTTTACCGATGCCGGCGAGCTGGACGGCATGGAGATCGACGCGGTCTCCGTGGCCGTTCCGACCGAGTCGCATCTGGAGGTGGCGAATCCGCTGCTCGCGCGCGGGATCGGCGTGCTCGTCGAGAAGCCGATGACGCGATCGCTCGACGAGGCCGATCGGATGATCGCCGCCGCGAAGGCCGGCGGCGCGGTGCTGGCCGTCGGCCACACCGAGCGCTTCAATCCGGCCGTCGAAGCCGCCCTGCCGCACGTCACGGCGCCGAAATTCATCGAGGTGCACAGGCTCTCGCCGTTTCCCGAACGCAGCCTCGACATCGACGTCATCTTCGATCTGATGATTCACGACCTCGACATCGTCCGCGCCATGGTGCGATCGGAGGTCACCGATCTCGAGGCGGTGGGCGTGCCGGTGCTGAGCCCGCGCTTCGACATCGCGAACGTGCGGCTCAAGTTCGAGTCGGGCTGCATCGCGAATCTCACGGCGAGCCGCATCAGCAAGGACCGCGTGCGCAAGCTGCGCGTGTTCCAGCGCGACGCGTACATCTCCATCGACTACGCCGAGCAGCAGGTCGAGGCCTATCGGCTCGACCGGGCCGGCGAGCGCCCCGCCATCGCCGGGGGCAGTCTGCCCATCGAAAAGGAAGAGCCGCTGCGCCGCGAAATCGAGGATTTTCTCGACGCCGTGCGCACCGGGCGAGCGCCGCGCGTCACCGGAGAGGACGGCCGCGCCGCCCTGGCGCTGGCGGATAGAATTGCCGGAGCGATGATTGCCGTTACGTAAGAACACAGGACACAGAACGTAGAACACAGCATGGCGTACGCCGACCTGAATGCTTTCATAGACGACCTCGAGCGCCGCAAGGAGCTTGCGCGCATCGGCGAGCCGGTCGATCCCCATCTCGAAATCGCCGCCATTGCCGACCGCGCGTCGAAATCGCCGGGCGGCGGGCCCGCGCTGCTGTTCGACAGCCCGAAGGGCTACGACGTGCCGGTGGCCATCAACATGTTCGGGTCGCTCCACCGCACGTGTCTCGCGCTGGGCGTCGAGAAGCTCGACGACCTGGCGCACCAAATCGAGGAGCTGACGAGCCCGAAGCTGCCCTCAGGCATCTTCGACGCCATGAAGATGCTGCCGCTGCTCAACCGTCTCAAGGACGCCGCGCCGAAGACGGTGTCGGACGGGCCGTGCCAGGAAGTCGTCAAACCGAACGGCACACTCGACGAGCTGCCGATCCTCACGTGCTGGCCCGAGGACGGCGGCCCGTACATCACGTGGCCGCTCGTCTTCACCCGCGACCCGGAAACGGGCATGCGCAACATCGGCACCTATCGCATGCAGGTGTACGACGGCCGCACCACCGGCATGCACTGGCAGCGGCACAAGGGCGGCGCGCAGCACCACCGCGTCGCCGAGCGGCTCGGCAAACGCCTCGAGGTGGCCGTCGCCATCGGCCCCGATCCCGTCCTCTCGTACTGCGCCACCGCGCCCATGCCGGAAGGACTCGACGAGCTGATGCTCGCCGGCGTGCTCGGCCGGCGGCGCGTTGAGCTCGTGAAGTGCCGCACGGTCAACCTCGAAGTGCCGGCCAATTCGCAGTACGTGCTCGAAGGCTACGTCGAGCCCGGCGAGCGCCGCCGCGAAGGCCCGTTCGGCGATCACACCGGCTTCTACTCGCTCGCTGACGACTATCCGGTCTTTCACCTCACGTGCATCACGCACCGGAAGAAGCCGATCTACCACACCACCGTCGTCGGCATTCCGCCGATGGAGGACTACTACGTCGGCCTCGCGAGCGAGCGCATCTTCCTGCCGCTGATCAGGAAGACGCTGCCCGAGATCGTCGACATGCACTTTCCGGCGGCCGGCATCTTCCACAACATCGTGCTGATCTCGATCGACAAGCGCTATCCGGGCCACGCGCGCAAAATCATGAACGCGGTCTGGGGGCTCGGGCAGCTCATGTTCTCGAAATGCGTCATCGTCGTCGACAAAGACGTCGATGTGCAGAACGAGGCCGAGGTCGCCTGGATCGTCGGCACGCACTTCGATGCCGCGCGCGACGTCGTCATCACGACCGGACCCGTCGACGACCTGGACGATGCGGCGCTGATGCCGGCGTTCGGCGGCAAGATGGGCATAGACGCCACGCGGAAGTGGCCGTCGGAGGGCTTCACGCGCGAGTGGCCGAAGCGGCTGACGACCACGGAGGCGGCGGGGCGGAAGGCGGCAGAGGTCTGGGGCCGCATCCGTCAGGGATGGAAGCCATGAGCGCCGCGGCGCTCAGTCGCGGCGACGTCGAAGGCCTGCTCACCTCGTCGAACCTGCTGGAGATAGGGCAGCGCGCCGACGCGGCGCGCCGCGCGCGACACGGCGATCGCTCGACGTACGTCACGGTCTTCGAGATTCGCGTGGACGCCGAGGAGCCGCGCGCGCACGAGATTCCGGAAGGCGCGCGGGAAGTACGGCTGGTCGGCCTTCCGCGCACCGTGGACGAGGCGGAAGCGTCGGTCGTGGGCGCGAAGGCCATCGCCGGCGATCGGGCGGTCACGGGATTTTCGCTGGCGGATCTGGTGGGCCTGGCGTCGGAATCGCGGAGCACGCTCACCGACATCGCGTCGCGCCTGGCGTCGGCGGGCCTCGAATCGATCGCCGAAGTGCCCATCGACATCATCGTGGACCCCGTGCGCGCGGTCGGCGACGTCATTTCCGGCGGCCTTGGCGCGTGGCGCGTCGTGGTGTACCGCGCGGGCTGGGACAACCGGCTCGGGCTCATCGAGCGGCTGTGCGAACTGCAGCGCGAAACCGGCGCGGTGAAGGCGTTCGCGCCGCTGCCGCGCACCGACGATCGCGCGGCGCCCTCCACCGGGTTCGACGATGTGCGGACGATTGCGGCGGCGCGGCTGATGTCGGAGGTCGCGCACATTCAGGTCGACTGGCCGCTGTATGGGCCGAAGCTGGCGCAGGTGGCGCTGACCTACGGGGCCGACGACATCGACGGCGTGTCGGCTGTCGACGCGCTGGGTCTGGGCTGGCGGCGCGCGCCGGTCGAAGACGTCGAGCGCAACATCCGGGCGGCCGGGCACGAGCCGGTGCTGCGCAGCGGACGATTCTCCGTCACGTGAATCGCCCGATCCTGAATAGGGTTCGTCTCGGCGCCGTCGACTACCTGAACGTGCGTCCGCTGGTGCACGGACTCGACCACGAGCCTGCGTTCGAGCTCCGGTTCGACCCTCCCTCGATGTGCGCGTCGCTGCTGCGCAGCGGCGAGATCGACCTCGGCATGATTCCGACGATCGCGTATCAGTTGCACGAGGACTACCGCGTGGTGTTCGGCATCGCGATTGCGTCAGAGGGACTGGTGGACTCCGTCGCGCTGTTCACGAAAGTGCCGCGCGAGCGGATTCGCACCATCGCGGCCGACACGAGCTCGAATACCTCGATTGCGCTGACGCGTGTGTTGTGTGCGTATCGATTCGGCATCGCGCCGACGTTCATTCCCACGGCCCCCGATCTCGCCGCAATGCTGTCGCGTGCCGATGCGGCGATGCTCATCGGCGATCCGGCGCTCTTCGTGGATCATCGCGCGATGGGGCTGGAGAAGATCGACCTCGGAGCCGAGTGGACGGACATGACGGGGCTGCCGTTCGTCTGGGCGTTCTGGGCGGGCCGGAAGGACGCGATTGACGGCGAGGGCATCGCGCGCCTCCATCAGGCGAAGGTCGAGGGCGCCGCGGCGTCGGATGCGCTCGCCGATGCCTACGCGGCGTCGTATCAGGCCCGAACCGGCATCGCGGCCGACCCGGCGGTGGCCCGGCGCTACCTGAGGGAGAATATCAAGTACGATCTGGGCTGGCGGGAGCACGAGGCGCTCGTGCAGTTCTATGAAGGCGCACGCCGCGTCGGCGTGATCGACACCGTGCAGCCCGTCAGATTCTACGCAGCATGAGTCTTCTCGAGAGAGCCGTCGCCAAAGCCAGGGAAGGGGCGCGTGTGGACGCGGCCGAGGCGCTCGCGCTGTACCAGCAGGCGCCGCTGCCGCTGCTTGGCGAGCTCGCCAACGCGATCCGCCTGCGCCGCCATCCCGAACCTGTCGTCACCTACATCATCGACCGCAACGTCAACTACACGAACGTCTGTGTGGCGCGCTGCGCCTTCTGCGCCTTTTATCGACCGGTCGGCTCCGGCGAGGGCTACGTCCTCGGCACCGACGAGATCCACCGCAAGATCGAAGAGACGATCGAACTCGGCGGCGGACAGTTGCTGCTGCAGGGCGGCCACAACCCCGACGTGCCGCTCGAGTGGTACGAGGATTTGTTCCGCGGCGTGAAGCAGCGCTGGCCGTCGTTCCGCCTGCACGCGCTTTCGCCGCCCGAAGTGCTGCACATCTCGCGGCTCTCGAAGCTGCCCGTGCCCACGGTGATCGATCGGCTCATCGCCGCCGGTCTCGACAGCATTCCCGGAGGCGGCGCCGAGATTCTCGTCGACCGCGCGCGCAAGCTGATGAACTGCTACTCGAAGGCCTCGGCCGACGAGTGGATCGGCACGATGCGTCACGCGCACCTGGCCGGCCTGCGCACGACGGCGACGATGATGTACGGGAGCGTGGAGACGGAAGCCGAGCGCATCGAGCACATGATGCGGCTGCGCGCGCTGCAGGATGAGACGGGCGGCTTCACGGCGTTCATCGCCTGGAGCTTCCAGCCGTCGAACACGGAGCTGGGCGCCAGCGAAGCCGCGAGCGTCGAGGCCACCGGCATCGACTATCTGCGCACCCTCGCCACGGCGCGCATCGTCCTCGACAACTTCGACAACCTGCAGTCGTCATGGGTGACGCAGGGCGGCAAGGTCGGGCAGCTGAGCCTGTTCTATGGCGCCAACGACATGGGCAGCGTCATGATCGAAGAGAACGTCGTCCGCGCCGCCGGCGCGTCGTACTGCATGGACGAAGTCGAGATCGTGCGCAACGTCGAGAACGCCGGCTTCGTCGCGAAGCGGCGCAACATGCACTACGACATCCTCGGCGAGCCGATCTTCCGCGAGCGGAACGTGCCGCGCATGCTGGCGCTTGCCGTCGCCCGCGGCGACGGCCAGGGCGGCGAGGCCGGGGAGATGCGGAAGTACGAAGCGCGCACGCCGGCCGCCAAGAAGCAGCGGCAGCGTCCCTCGTGATCTTTCGCGCCCGCTGGGTGCTGCCCATCGAGCGTCCGCCGATCGAGCGCGGGTGGGTCAGCATCGAAGACGGAGTCATTCATGCGATCGGCCATGGACAGCCTCCGTCGGGTCCCATCACCGAACTCGGCGACACCGCGCTTCTTCCCGGCCTCGTCAACGCGCACACGCACCTCGAGCTGGCCTGGCTCGCCGGGCGGATTCCGCCCGCGCCGTCGATGGACATCTGGATTCGAGGGCTCATGGCGGCGCGGCGCGAGTCGCCGCACGAGGACCTGCAGCGTGTCGCGGCCGCCATGGCACTTGATGTCGCGCGCGCCCAGGGCACGATTGCCTTCGGCGACATCTCGAACACGCTCATCACGGCGCCGGTGCTGGCGGAGGGCGCGCCGGGGTCGGTCATCTTCCACGAGCTGCTCGGGTTTACGCCGCACGACGCAGACGCGCGCGCGAAGGAAGGCGCGGAGCGGGTCGAGGCGGCGACAAGGGACGCGAGCCCGGTCGTGCCGCCATATCCTTACGTTCGTCCCGGCCTCGCCCCCCACGCGCCGTATTCCGTTACACGTGAGTTGTTCGCCGCGATCGATCGTAATGTGCGCACGCGCATGCTGCCCTCGTCGGTGCATCTCGGCGAGTCGCCGGAGGAGGTTGAATTCCTCATGACCGGCGGCGGACCGATCGCCGCCATGCTGAAGGATCTCGGCGTGTGGCCGGAAGGCTGGGTCGCGCCGGGTGTGGATCCCGCGACGTATCTCGATCGCCAGGGCGTGCTCGCGCCTCACATGCTCGTCGTACATGCCACGCAGCTCGAACGCGGCGCGCTTGCCACCGTCGCCGAACGCGGCTGCATCATCGTCAGCTGCCC
>DATKDT010000103.1:0-14887 GCA_035512575.1 Vicinamibacterales bacterium
CGCACCGTCGTGCTGCGCCTGCCGGCCGGATCCACCGAGTCCGACACGGCGCTGGCCATCACGGGCGGCGCCGACGTGGCGCTCTCCGGCTTCCGCATCATCGGCGACGCCGCCACGCCGCTCGGCACGGGCATCTCCGTCACCAACGCGCGCGTGCGGCTGGACGATGTGGAAATTACCGGAGCGTCGGGCGCCGCGCTCGACTTCGGCGCCGGCGGCGCCGGATGGGTCGTGGCCGCGAGCGTGCACGACAACCCCGGCCCGGCGGTCAGAGTGCGCGCCGGCGCGTCGCCCAGCATCGTGCACAGCGTGTTCGCGCGCAACGGCACGTCGGCGGCCGCGCCCGGCATCGTCGTGAGCGAACCCGGCTCGCGCGCGACGTTTGCCGATAACGTGTTCGCCGGCACGCGGCCCGAATCTCTTGCCGGCGTGAACCCCCTCACGAACTGGTTCCCGGCCGATTCGACCGCGCGTTCCACGCCGCCGCGCCGCACACCGCGATGAGCAACGGTCTCTACAACTCCATCGGGCCGTATCGAGTGTCGCGCGAGCTGGGCCGCGGCGGCATGGCGACGGTCTGCCTGGCCACCGACGAGCGCGACGGGCGGACGGTCGCACTGAAACTCGTGCTGCTGCACGGCGACGCCGAGGCGCGCGATCGGCTCAGCGCCGAGCGGCACGGCGCCGATCTGCAACGGCAGCTCTCCCTCGTGTCGGACATCGTCCCTCAGGTGTACGAGTGCTTCGACTACGAGCCGTACTTCTGCATCGCCATGGAGTACGTGCCCGGGCAGAACCTGTCGGACGCCATTGCCGCGGCGCCGATGCCGCCGGATCGGTGCCTCGCGATCACGGCGGCGCTGTGCGGGTTCCTGGAGCAGACGCACCGCTTCGAGGCGGTGCTCGAGGACCGCACGTCGGGATCGATGATCCACGGCGACCTGAAGCCGCGCAACGTGCGCCTGACCGACGATGGTGTCGTGAAGGTGCTGGACTTCGGCATCGCGAAGGCGCTGTCGCGGACGAGAAGCGTCACGCGCAGTCCTTTCCACAGCCTTCCCTACTCGTCGCCGGAGCGGCTCGAGCTCGGCACCATGGACGCGCACGCGGACCTCTGGGCCGTCGGCGTGATCGGCTTCGAGATGCTCAGCGGCCAGACGCCGTTCCGCGCGGCGACGGCCGAGGCGCTGGAACAGTGCATCCGCGGACGGCGCGTCCCGCCGCTGCCGATGATCGTGCCCGTGGGCCTGCGGGCCATCGTCGGGAAAATGCTCGCGCCGACACCGGCCGAGCGCTATCCCACGGCCGCGGCCGTCCTCCAGGACCTCGAGCTGTGCGCCGAGTCGCGCCCGACAGCAGCCGAGGCAGAAGGCTGGCCGCGCGCGATCGACGAGGAGGCAACGCGGCGCACGCGTCCGATCGACGCACCCGACACCGAGCCGACGCGCGCGACACTCCGCCCGCCCGACACCGAGGCGACGGTGCGCACCGTGCAGCCCGAGGCGGGCGACACGCCGGCGACAGAGCCTCTGGCGGCGGCGCAGCCGCCGGTGGCGAAAGCGAAAAAAGGCCGCCGCTGGCTGCGTGTGGCGGTCGTGATTGCCGTGCTGTTTGCCGCGAGCAACGACATGCGCGTGGCGCGCGCGGCATCGCGCACCGCGGCGCGTGTGCCCGCCATCGAGCTGACGGGTCTGCAGGCGGCGTGGGACGAGTACGACGCGCTTGCCGACAGGAGCTACTTCGGCGCCGGCGTGGGCTCGCTCGGCGAGCGTCTGGCGGAGCGCACCGAGGAGCTCGCGGAGCGCGTGTTCAGCAGCTATCGGACCCCGGCGCCGAGTGTGCGCGAGGCGCAGTGGCGCGCCGCGCGCGAGGGCCTGCAGCGCGCGCTTGTCGTGGAGCCGGACAGCGGCCGCATCAAGGGGGGCATCCGCTATGCCGACGGCCAGCTGTTCCGCATCGACGGCGAGCAGCGCCTCGTCGAACGCAAGCGCGACGAGGCGATGCGGAATTTCTCCGACGCCGTCACGGCCTTCCGCGAGGCCGCGGAGCTTCGGACCAACTGGCCCGATCCCTTCCTCGGACTCTTTCGCACGTTCGTCGTCGGCATGAACGACATCGATCGGGGCACGACGGCCCTCGCGCAGGCCGAGCGCTTCGGATACCGGCCGACCGCGCGTGAGACGGCGCAGCTGGCCGAGGGCTACCGATCGCGAGGCGCAGCGCTGTACGCGACCTCGCGGCAGCTGGAGGGCATGGAACAGGAAGAGGAACACCTCCGGCGCGCGCTGACGGCGTACGAGGAAGCCTTCCGCCATTACGAGCGCGTGCCGACGTTCGGCAACGCGGCGGCCAGCATGCGGACGACGAGGCGGGCGATCGATCGCATCGAGGCGCGCCTCGCCGCGATCGAGCTGGCGCGCCAGCTTCTCACTCGCACGCCGATTCAGATCCCCCGATGGCCGTAAGCTACACCACCGCGCGCGAGCGCGACGCGCGGCGCGGGCCGGCCCGCCAACTGCGGCGCCCGTCGGGCGACATGCGGCTGGTCGCCGTGTCGGCGCTGACGGTCATCGCGGTGATCATCGCGGGCGCCGGCAGACTGCGCTCCCTGCCCGACGCCGCGGCGCCGCGCGTCAATCTCAACACGGTCGCCGACGCATCGGCCATCGACGCAGCGCTCGCCCGGGTCTTCGAGCATCCGGCCGATCGCGCCCTTGCCGCGCGTGAAACCTTCGGCTTCATCGTCCAGGCGGAAGGCGGCCGGCGCTCGATGCCGAACGTCGGCGCGCTGTCGCGCGTCATGATTCCTGCCACGGTGATCGACGGATCGGAGCGCGCTGTCGCTTATCGCGAACGTCTGCGGCAGGCGCGCGAGAGCGCGGCGGCCGCGGGGCGGCCGGCCCCAACCGAAATATCCGCGCTCACGGGCGCGGAGCTCGCGACGATCAAACCGGCGCTGGCCGTCCGCACGCCGGGCGGATTCCGGCGCGTTCTGTTCCTCTGGACGGCGCTCTACATCTTTGCGTTCCACGCCGTCGCGTTCTTCTGGCGCCGGCGCGGCATCCGCGGCGACCCCGTGCTGCTGGTTGCGCTGCACGGGCTGACGGCGCTCGGCCTGCTCGCCATGATCGGGCGGCCCGATCCACTACGAGACATGCTGCTGTTCTCGCGGTACTGCCTCAGCGTCGCGATCGGCCTCGGCGCGCTTGCCGCGCTGTCGGCGCTCGGCGCGCGCGTGAAGGCGCTGCAGGAATTCCATTACGTCGCGCTGGGCGCCGCGCTGGCGCTGTCACTCGTCCTGATTCTCTTCGGCAGCGGCCCGGCCGGCAGCGACGCGCGCGTGAACCTCGGTCCCGTGCAGCCGATCGAAGCCATCCGCCTGCTGCTGGCGATCTTCCTGGCGGGATATTTCGCCCGGCGATGGGAGCTGCTGCGCGGCGTCCGCGCCGGACAGATCGCCGGCCGCGCCGTGCCGGGATGGTTGAACCTGCCGCGCGCGGCCTACGTCGCGCCCGTCTTCCTCGCCGTCGCCGCATCGCTGGCGCTTTTCTTCTTCCAGAAGGATCTCGGCCCGGCGCTCGTCATCGCGCTCGTCTTCCTCTCGCTCTATGTCGTGGCGCGCGGGTCCTACGTGCTCGCCGCGCTCGGGCTCGCGCTTTTGGTTGCCGGCTTCTACGCCGGGTACCAGCTGAACGTCTCGGCGACGGTGGTCGACCGCGTCTATATGTGGCAGGCGCCGTGGGACAACATCGCGCGGCGCGGTGATCAGGTGGCGCAGGCCATGTGGGCGCTGGCCGCGGGCGGCTTCGGCGGCACCGGCCTCGGGCTCGGCGACACGCGCTACCTGCCCGCCGGCCACACCGACCTCATCGTCGCCTCGATCGGCGAGGAGCTGGGATTTCTCGGCATCCTGATTGCGGGCCTGCTGTACGCGGTCGTGATCTGGCGCGGCTTTGCCATCGCGCGGCGCGCCTCCAGCGACTTCGTCTTCTTTCTGGCCGTCGCCGTCACGCTGCTCATCGCGGTGCCCGTGCTGCTGATGATGGCCGGCACGCTCGGCGCCGTTCCCCTGACCGGCGTCGTCACGCCGTTCCTGAGCTATGGCGGATCGGCGATGCTCGCGGGATGCGCGGCGCTGGGGCTGCTCGTCGCGATTCGGGCCGACGAGCCGGAGTCGAACGACCTTGCGCTGTTCGGGCGGCCGCTGCGCGTGCTGACTGTCGCGCTGGCATCAGCCGCCGGCGTACTCGTCCTCATGCTGATTCGCGTGCAGGTCCTTCAGGCCGACGAGGTGCTGGTGCGCCCGCAGCTCGGCGTGCAGGCCGACGGCACGCGCCGCTTCCAGTACAACCCGCGCATCCTCGATGTCGCCCGCACGATTCCGCGCGGCTCGATCTTCGATCGCCAGGGCCTGCCGCTGGCGACCGACGATGCGGCGGTGGTGAAGAAGGCCGCGGCGGAATATCAGCGGCTGGGGATCGCCGGCGGCGGCGCGTGCGCCGACGCGGGCGCGCGCTGCTATCCGCTAGGCGGCCGCGCGTATCACCTGCTCGGCGACGCCGATGCGCGCGTGAACTGGAGCGCGAGCAACACGTCGTTCGTCGAGCGCGAACAGGAATCCAGCCTGCGCGGCTTCGACGACCATCAGACGATCGTGCGCACGACGTCGGTGTCGGGCGAGCCGCTGAACGCACTGCGCCGCGATTATCGCGCGCTCGTGCCGCTGTTCCGCCACCGCTACGATCCGGAGCACCGCGAGGTCAGGGCCATTCTCGAGCGCAGCCGCGATCTGCGACTCACGATCGACGCCAGGCTGCAGCATCGCGCCGCCGGCATCGTCGCCGACTATGCGTCGCGCGCGGGCGCGGGCCGTGCCGCCGCGGTCGTGATCGACGCGGCCACCGGCGACCTGCTGGCGAGCGTGAGCTATCCGTGGCCCGACGCCGCCGCCGGCGCGGCGTCCGACGAGCGCCTGCTCGATCGCGCGCGCTACGGCCTGTATCCGCCCGGCTCGACGTTCAAGCTGATTACGGCGGCTGCGGCCCTGCGGCAGGACCCGGGCCTGGCGAATGCCATGCATACGTGCGTGCGGCTGCCGGACGGCCGCGTCGGCGCCACCATCCGCGGCTGGAGCCGGCCGATCAGAGACGATGTGCTCGACAAGCAGCCGCATGGCAGCATCCGGATGCACCAGGCGCTGGTCGTGTCGTGCAACGCGTACTTCGCGAATCTCGCAGTCGGTCTCGGCGCGGCGCGGCTGATCGAGACGGCGGAACGCGCGGAGCTGTCGGTTGCGCGGGGCAACAACGCCGCGCGCGTAAGGGATACGCTGCCGCAGGCGGGATACGGCCAGGGCGACGTCCTGGCAAGTCCGTTGCGGATGGCGCGCGTGGGCGCGGCGCTGGCGGGCGACGGCTCGATCCGCGACGTGCGGATGAACATGGCGGATGCCGTGCCGGCGCCGCAGCGGTTCCTGGATCCGGCGGGAGCGACGACGCTGGCGCGCTACATGCGTGACGCGGTGCTGTCGGGCACGGGGCGTTCGCTTCGGGGCCATCCGTCGCGCATCGCGGGCAAGACCGGCACCGCGGAGGTGGCGGGCGCGCCGTCGCATTCGTGGTTCGTGGGCTTCGCGCCGTACGGGACGGCGTCGAAGCGCGTGGCCGTGGCCGTCATCATCGAGAACGCGGGATACGGCGCGACGGCAGCCGTGCCGGCGGCGGGCGACATCATCGCGGCCGCCGCGGCGCTGGGCCTGGTCCGCTGAGGAGACGCATGGGTATTGTCGGAAAGATTCGCCGTCTCGAAACGAAGATTGCACGCGCAGTCGACGCGGCCGTCGAGAGCGTAGCCGGCCGCGAGCCGCGCGAGCCGATCGAGGTCGTGCACGCGGTGCTCGACGCGGCCGCGGCACAGATCCAGACGGCCGGCCGCAACCGGCGCGTGTTTCCCTTCAATGCCGTGACGGTGCACGTGCTTGCCCGGGGCAAGGCGGCCCGGGCGCGTGCCGCGGCCGTCTTCGACAGTGACCCGCCTCTGCGCGCGCGCATCGAGGGAAGGCTGCGTGATGCCGGCTGTGAGCCGCCGCCGCTGCGCGTCGCCGTCAAGTACGCCGCGAAGCCGCAGGCGCACTGGATGTTGCCCGAGTGTCACGTCGAATTCGATCGGGAGGCTGCGGCGGAGACACTGATAGCCGAGTCGCTGGTTCCCGACCAGCCGCCGCGCCTGGATCTCATCATCGTCACCGGCGACGCGGAGAAGAAGTCGTACGCCTTCACCGGCGGGCAGATCAACATCGGCCGGCGCAGTGACGTGCTCGACAAGCGGCGCCGGTTCCTGCGTGTCAACCACGTCACCTTCCGCGAGTCCGAGAACGAGATCAATCGCAGCGTGTCGCGCAGCCACGCGCACATCATGTGGGTGCCGGAATCGGGCGAGTACCGCGTGTGCGACGACCGCAGCGCGCAGGGCACCAGCCTGATCCGCGGCGGCCGTCCGGTGCCCGTTCCGCCCGGCTCGCGCGGCACGCGGCTGCAGAACGGCGATGAGATCGTGGTGGGTCAGGCGCGGATTAGGGTGAAGGTGGGATGACGGCCGAATTGTAAATGGTAAATTGATCCGAGATAGTGATGGTGCCGAGGGCCAGAATCGAACTGGCGACACTACGATTTTCAGTCGTATGCTCTACCAACTGAGCTACCTCGGCACGGCAGATCGGTCGCTGGCAGAACCCAAATAGTAGCATGCGGAAATGCCGGGGCTAAAGCCCCGGCCTACCGCACGCGCTTCCACTCCTCGGAATTCAGCATCGCCTGGCGCATGGCTTCGATGCCGGCCTCGTGCGAGCGGCCGGCGGCGCGCTCGACGGCGTAGTGGCCGAGCAGGTAGTCGGCCATGGCGCGGAAGTCGGGCGCACCGCTGCCGCAGAGGCCGCCCGGGCG
The DNA here is from genome assembly GCA_035512575.1 of Vicinamibacterales bacterium. Classification (GTDB taxonomy): domain Bacteria; phylum Acidobacteriota; class Vicinamibacteria; order Vicinamibacterales; family SCN-69-37; genus JALYRV01. Next base: position 6,942 of record DATKDT010000103.1, read on the forward strand.
CCGCAGGTAGTCGCGGTGCGCGCTCTGCCGGTCGAGCCACATGCCCGCCAGCACGAAGTCGTCGGCCGCCATTACCGTCCAGGCCGCCGCGACGCCCGCGCGCATTTGCTCGCGCTCGGCCCTGAGCGTCGCGATCTCGGCGCGCGCCGCGCGAATCGTGACCGCTTCGGCCGCCGCGAACACCAGCAGGACGGCCGCCAGCAGGCCGAGGCCGCGCACCCAGCGCGCCCAGTGAGTTGCCGTTCGTTCCGCGCTCATCGCACCGTCACCTCGGTATAGGTCTCGCGTTTCGTGTCGTCAGGCAGCGTCAGCCACGCGCGCACCAGATATGTGCCCGGCCGCGGATAGACATGCGTCAGCCGGCGCAGGCCCATGACGACAAGCGCGGACGAGTACGTCCCGTCGCCGTACTCGATCCGCACGTGCCCGTACGCCGGTTCGCCGCCGCGCGCGGTCGCCACCAGCCGGAAGTGCGCCTGCCGGGACTCGCCCGGCTCGATGAAGACGTCGAACTGCTCGACGCCGTTCCAGGTCATCGACGCGGCGTCGACCTTCCCGCGCCCCGATGCGGCGCACAGCGTGCACCGCTCGATCTCGGCAAGACGCGTCAGCGCCACGCGCCGGCTGGTATCCGCATCCTGCACGTAGTCGTCACGAATCGGATCGCCGGTCAGCGCCGCCGCGCCTACGCCGGCCGCGGCAGTCACGAGCAGCCCGGCGGCCAGGAGTGAGGGTGTGTGAGTGTGAGCGTGTTGCCCCCGAACCTCCGAACCCCCGAACCCCCGAACGATCCCCATCACGATCAACCCACCGATGATCCCCATGCCGATCAGAAACAGGACGAAGTTGCCTTGCGACGCGGCCCAGACGTCGCCGTGCGTCCACCCGAACAGCAGGTTCGTCTTCCAGCCGCTGGTGCTGACGTCCCACATGCGGCCGGTGTCCTTCGTGTGCCACCAGTTGTAGACGAGCGCCGCCTGCAGCGACAGCAGCGTCAGCGTGGCGAACGCGGCGCGGAACACGCGGCTTCCCCACCACTGCCGCACCGCCAGGCCCAGCGGCCACGCCGCCAGCGGCAACACCGCGACCAGGTGCCGGCCGGGCGTCGCGCCGGCGGCGTCGAGGCTGTGCGCGGCCGAGGGAATCGCCAGCGACAGATACATCGCGACGAACAGCACCGCGTGCGCGCGGTTCGCCCGCCACAGCGGCCCGAGCCCGAGAAACGCGAGCAGATAGACCGGCACGTGCGGCAGGATGCCCCAGATGCGATCGACCATGTAGCCCACGAAGTACGGCGCGATCAACGACGCATCGAACGGATCGGCCGTGCCCTCGGCGGCAAACATCGCGTTCGGCATCGGACTGCCCGTGAGGCGGTACGCGTACGCGCACATCAGCGCGACCATTAGGGCGTATCCGCCGATGAACGCGCGCCGCTGGCGCCATTCGCCGGCGCGCGGCAGCAGCGCATAGCCGACGACCGAGAGCGAGAGCAGCGACAGCCGGACGTGCGCCCACGGCAGAAATCCGCACAGCAGGCCGAACGCACATGCGCGCCCGAGCGACCCGTTCTCACGCGGAAACAGCAGGAAGATCAGCACGCCGGTCAGCGCCAGGCCCCCGGCCGTCTCCGGATACAGCTGGAACGCGAACGACGTCACCGGCAGCGTGATCATGGCCAGCACCGACAGCGCCGCCGCGAAGCGGTCGCTGCCGAAGATCCGCCGCAGCAGCCGGAACATCACCACGCCCCACACGGCGTAGATCAACAGCAGCGTGATGTTGACCATGAAGATGTTCGCCGGCACCTCGCCCTGATAGCCGGCGTTCAGATCGAGCAGATGGCGGTCGAGCACGTACGCCGGGAAAATCACGGCCGACACGCCTGGCGTGTGCACCTGATACAGCCCGCCGTCCTTGCCGCGCAGAAACCAGAAGTCGCCGCCGTGCGCGCGGTTCCACCGGAACGATCGCGGCGCGCGCGCGAAGTCGCGCAGGTCCCGCGCGGCGGCCGACAGCTCCTGCCCGATCGCGCCCCCGAGCAGCGCGAGGTTGCGCGTGATGCGGCTCGGCCCGTCGAGCGGCATGTCGCTCATCCGGCCCTTCGGGGTCAGGTCGAAGCCGTTTCCCTGATACCAGTTCTCCGCATAGCGCAGGTACTTCGGCTCGTCGCCATGCGGATCGCCGGTAAACCGCATGGTCGCCATCGTCAGCACCGGCCACGCGATGAGGACGGCAAAGATTGCCGCGTCCCACGCCAGCAGGCGCGCGGCGCCGCTCCAGCCGACGGGCCAGCGAAGACGCGCGGACAGACGGCCGCCCAGCACGCGATCGATCTCGCGCGCGGTGAACAGCAGCGACGCCGTGAGGATCCAGAAGCGGAGGTCGCAGCCGATGAAAACGAAGGCCGAGCCGGTGCGCGTGAGCCCCGGGACAAACGCGGCCAGCGGCGCGACGCTGATGGCCAGCAGGCAGAGCGGCGCCATCCACCGCCCCCCGCGCGCCGCGGGCACGTCGCCGCGCGCCGCCATGCCCAGCGTCCACGTCCGCAGCGCAAGCGTCAGCGCCACCGCGCCTGCGGCCAGCAGCAGCAGCTCGATCAGGGTGGGAGCGAGGAACAGATACTCGAGCCCCGAGGGCCCGGTCGTGACTGGCGCGACCACCGAGCGCGCCATCGCCAGAAAGGCGAAGACGCTCAGCGCCGCGGCCATGAACCATTTCATAGCCGCACTGATTGTAACCGGGCGCTCGCGGCGATGACGGCCACCAGCCCGCCGCTGCCGCCGGCGGCATCGAGCGTGCGCAGCCAGGGCGGCAGGTTGCGCACGTCCGTCTTCGCCAGCGCATTCCCGAACGCCGGCAACAGGCCCAGCGCGGCCGCGTGCGGCAGCATCCGCCCGATCACCTCCCCATCGGCCGGCACGCGCCCCCGCTTGATCTCCGCCTTCAGATGCCGCCTGTAGGCGTCCCACCGGCGCGACACGCGAACACCCTGCCGGCTGAGCGTCGAGAAAGCCGCCCCGATAATCACCATGCCGAGGCCCGACAGGAACAGCGCGAGCGGCACGCTCATCGCCAGGACGCCCAGCCGCATCCCGGCGAGGGCGACCAGAACGGCCCCCATCATCGCCACGGCCATGACGACCATGCCGGCGACGGTCAGGGCGCGCGCGCCGCCCCGCCGGTCCGGATCGATCAGACGCGCTGCGGCGAGCTCGGACCGAATCTCGCGTCCGACTCGGCCGGAACGCCCGCCCAGCCGCCGCAGCGCCACGTGGAATCGCTCCTCGCTCGCGCCGCCTTTGAACAGCGCGTCGACGACGACGCGCTCGTGCGGCAGCTCGACGTCGCCGGGCCCCCGCATTAGCCTGAACCGCGGCTTGCGCAGAAGCCGCGGGCCCTCGTCTTTTGCGCCTTCGATCCGCAGCACGTCGCGCCGGACGAGATCGAACACCGCGCCGAGCAGCTGCGGCCACGACACGCTCACCCGCCCGGACGTCAGCGCACCGGCCAGCGCCGGCGGCAGATCATCCGGCGGCGCGGCGACCGAACCGGCGGCGACCGGCGGATCCACGCCGTCGCGCCGGTAGCGCAGGAAGAACAGCCACATCGCCAGCACCGTGGCGGCGGCAATCATCGCGGCGCCCGCCACGAACGCCGGCGCCATCCCCGCCGCGCGCCGCGCATCGCGCTGCCACTCGGGCTCCTGCCCCGTGAACGCGCCCGGCTCGAAGCGCGCCGTCAGCATCACGTCATCGTCGCGCTGCCTGTAATTCGCGACGGACAGCTCGATGCCGTTGTCGAGCGGTGATACGGAGGCCACGGGCCCATCGACCGCCGACTGGCTCCTCGGGCGCGCGCCGGCCGGCCAGAACAGACGGGCCGTGCCGGTTTCAACGGGATATTCGAAGCGCGAGGGAAACGGCGGCCAGCGGAACCAGTCCTCGCCCTCGCCGTAGCGGACGACGCCGGCATAGCGGTAGCGGAGCGAGAAGACGTGCACGCGATCGGCCGCCGGCGCGAACCGCCACGTGATGCGGGTGCGCCGCCGGCCAGCGTCGATTTCGACCTGGCCTTCCTGGTCTCCCCGCGGCAGCGCGCGGCCGTCCATCGAGGCTTCGATCACCTCGACGCCGTCCGTCTCGGTCGTCCGCAGCTCGCGATTGACATGGGTGAATGTGCCGCCGGTGAACCGGAACGCGATGACTTCGACGACCTCGAGAGATCCGTCGGCCCGCACCGTGCCCGTGACCTCGAACCGCTGCGCGACATGCTCCTTCGCGGCCGAGACGAGAGACGAAGCCATGATCAGGAACACGAGCACAGCCCGCCACATCATCGGCCCTTCTCCTTGATCCGCGCGCGCAGCGCCTTGCCCATGATTTTTGACCGGCGCTTCTCTTCGATGAGCGCGCGCTCGTCGTGCCGCACCTCGAACGCCTCGCGCTCGGCCTGCAGCTTCTGGAAGCTGTCGTAGCGGGCCTGCGGCAGCGCGCCCGACGCGGCGGCCGCCTTCACGGCGCATCCGGGTTCGCTCACGTGGCGGCAGTCGCGGAAGCGGCATCCGGCCGCCAGCGCGTCGATGTCCTCGAACGTCTGGTTGAGCGTCTCGCCGACGTCCCAGAGCTGCAGCTCCCGCATGCCGGGCGTATCGATCAGCAGCGCGCCGCCCGGCAGCCGCACCATCTGGCGGTGCGTGCTGGTGTGGCGGCCGCGGCTGTCGCTCTCGCGCACGCTGCGGGTGCGAAGCAGGTCCTCGCCGGCAAGCGCGTTGATGATCGACGACTTCCCCACGCCTGAAGAGCCGAGCAGCGCGACGGTTTCACCGGACCCCAGATATGGGGCGAGCGTGTCGAGACCAGCGGCGGTCTTCGCGCTGATGGCATGAATGGGCGCGGCCTGCGCCACTTCGCGAATGGCGTCGACGGCCGCGTCGACATGCGGGCCGGCGAGGTCCGTCTTGTTGAGGACGATGACGGGATGCGCGCCGCTCTGGGCGGCCAGCAGCAGGTAGCGCTCGACGCGCCGCGGATTGAAGTCGCGATCCAGCGACGACACGAGGAAAACGGTGTCGATGTTGGCGGCGACGACCTGCTGCCTGGTCTCGCTGCCCGCCACTTTCCGGGTGAAGGCGCTTTTGCGCGGCAGGATGGCTTCGATGCGGCCGCGCGGGCTTGCGCTGAGCGCAGTCGAAGCGTCGGGGCGGAAGGCGACCCAGTCGCCGACGGCGGGCAGCTCGTGGCGGCCTGCGGCTTCGTGGCGGAGGCGGCCCGACGCCTCTGCGAGGATCTCGCCCTCGGCGGTCCAGAGGCGGAAGATATGGTTGAGCTCTGCCGCCACGCGTGCCGGCTGTAGACCATCGGCGTTGTAAGGCGTAAATGCCTCAACAAGCTCGGGCCGCCAGCCTGCACGCTCCAGGTTCACGGCCCCCATTAGAACCCGTTCTAAACCTGTTGCTGTCCGTTTTCGTCAAAGCACCAGACAGCACACGCGGCCCGTGTGCGTTTGTGGGAACGGGGATTCGCGGTATCGCGGAACCGCAGACCGCGCCGGGCGGCGTCGAATCCTGTAAGTAACGGCAACTAAACCACTTGAAAGAATCGGCATCTCTGGCATGCAGTTGGCTATACGAGTCGTACCGCTCCAGCCTGTTGGCCTGACGGTCAGCCCACGGGCGCGAGCCATTTTCCGGCCCGGGCCAAGACAGAGATGACATGGTAGATATCAAGCGCGACCCCTCGATCCTCAAGAAGAAGCGCATGCGCCAGTCGGCGCTTGCCGTAGCCGCCGGCATCGCGATCATCATGGTCACGTTCGGCGTCTCGAAGCTCAAGCCGGCGGCGCCCGAAGTGGAGCGCAGCACGGTGTGGATCGACACGGTCAAGCGCGGCCCCATGACGCGCGCGGTGCGCGGCGCCGGCCGCCTGGTGCCCGAGGACATCCGCTGGATCACGGCCACGACGAGCGGCCGCGTCGAGCAGATCGTGCTGCGGCCGGGCGCCGATGTGCAGCCCGGCACGGTCATCGCCATTCTGACTAATCCCCAGCTGCAGCAGGCGGTGCTGCAGGCGCGCCTGGCGGCGGAAACCGCGCGGGCCTCGCTTCGGAACGCGCGCTCGACGAGCGATAGCGCGCTCCTCAGCCAGGAGGCGGAGGTCGTCCGCATCCGCGGCGACTACAACTTGCGGATTCTCGAGCTCGAGGCGGACAAGAAACTCGCGGCCGAGGGAATCCTGGGATCGATTCAGCTCAAACAGCGAGAGTCGCAGGTCGAGCAGCTCAAGAATCAGTTGACCGTGGCCGAGCAGCGGCTGCAGCTCGCGCGTGACAACGTGAACGCGCAGCTCGCGCCGCAGGTTGCCGAAGTCAACAACCGCGCGGCGGAATATGCGCTGCGGTCGCGCGAGCTGGGCGATCTGACGGTCAAGTCAACGATGGCCGGCCAGCTGCAGCTGGTGTCGGTGGAAGTCGGCCAGAACGTCGGCGCCGGCGCCAACGTGGCCCGCGTGTCGAACCCGTCGGCCCTGAAGGCTGAACTGCAGATCGCGGAAACGCAGACGCGCGACCTCGCGATCGGACAGCCCGCCGAAATCGACACGCGCAGCGGCATCGTCAAGGGCTATGTCTCGCGCATCGACCCGGCCGCGTCGGGCGGCACGGTCGGCGTCGACGTCACGCTCGAGGGCGCGCTGCCGCCGGGCGCGCGTCCCGACCTCAGCGTCGACGGCACCATTCAGCTCGAGCACCTGCCCGACGTGATTCAGGTCGGCGCGCCGGCGTTCGGCAGCGAGAACAGCACGGTCTCGCTCTACAAACTCGACGGCAAGGGCGAAGCGCATCTGGTGCAGGTGCGGCTGGGCCGCCGCTCGGTCAGTGTCGTGGAGGTGCTGGAAGGTCTTCAGCCGGGAGATCAGGTGATCCTCTCCGACATGTCGCAGTACGACGCGCACGATCGCGTTCGCATCAACAACTAGCAGTGGACTACAACACCAAGGAGCTCGAATGACTTCGCCTGCCTCACCGCTGATCGCCCTCGACGGCGTGACCAAGGTTTTCTACACCGACGAGGTCGAGACGCACGCCCTGTCGGGCATTCACCTCGAGATCGCGCGCGGCGAGTACATCTCGATCGCGGGTCCGTCGGGCTGCGGCAAGTCGACGCTGCTCTCGATTCTCGGCCTGCTCGACACGCCGACCGAGGGCACGTACGTGCTCAACGGCCGCCAGGTCGCCGACCTGCCGCTCAGCGAGCGCGCGCGCGTGCGCAACCGCGAGATCGGGTTCATCTTCCAGAGCTTCAACCTGATCGGCGATCTCACCGTGTACGAGAACGTCGAGCTGCCGCTCACCTACCGCGGCATGAAGTCGGCCGAGCGCAAGGAGCGCGTGATGGCGGCCCTCGAGAAGGTCGGCATGTCGCACCGCGCGAAGCACCTGCCGTCGCAGCTCTCGGGCGGTCAGCAGCAGCGCGTCGCGGTGGCCCGCGCCGTCGCCGGCACGCCGTCCATCCTGCTCGCCGACGAGCCCACGGGCAACCTCGACTCGAAGAACGGCGAGGCCGTCATGGACCTGCTCCGCGAGCTGCATCGCGAGGGCGCCACGATCTGCATGGTCACGCACGACCCGCGCTACGCGCGTCATGCCGACCGGTCGATTCACCTCTTCGACGGCCGGGTCGTCGAGGAAGACGGCAGCAAGCGCGGCGAATCCGAACTCGAGGAGAGCGGGTTCGACATCAAGCACTAGCGAGGTCAGACAATGCTGACAGCCACCACGCACGAACCGGACGCGCTCGCGGCCTGGCCCGAAGCCGTCGCCCAACTCGAGGACATGAGCCTCGAGCAGGTCGAATGCCTGTTGATCAAGCGCGCCATGGCGCGGTTCGACGGCAACGTCAGCAGGGCGGCCAGAAGCCTCGGCCTGAGCCGAAGCGCGCTCTACCGCCG
>DATKDT010000104.1:0-2775 GCA_035512575.1 Vicinamibacterales bacterium
AGCTCGATGCCCGCGCGAAAGGTGGGCTGGTTCCGGGAGGACTGACGCTGCTGGGCGGCCGGCGCCGCGAGCGACAGGCACACCGCGGCCGACATGAGGGCCGCAAGCCGCCGAGCGCCGTCGCGAAGGCCGCCGGGCATGGTGAGGCGGTGATTGTATCCTGTAGCCCTCATGCCGAAACATGCGCGCCGCGCCTCCTGGGGCCTCTACGCCCTCGTGGCCGTGGCGGCCATCGCGCTCGTCGCCTGGCTCGCGCTGCGGCCGCGCGCGTTCGCCATCGAGCCTGACGCCGGCAGAAACATCCTGCTCGTGACCATCGACACGCTCCGTGCCGACGCACTGGGGTCGTACGGCGGCGGCGCCGTCACGCCGCACCTCGACCGGCTCGCCGCGCGCGGCGCCCGCTTCGACTTCGCCCACGCGCATGCCGTCGTCACGCTGCCGTCCCACGCGAGCATCCTGAGCGGCCGCTATCCGTACGAGCACGGCATCCGCGACAACACGGGCTACCGGTTCGACGCGTCGATGCCGACGCTGGCCACGCTGCTCAAAGCGCAGGGATTCGCGACCGGCGCGTTCATCGGCGGCTTTCCGCTGGATCACCGTTTCGGCCTGGGTGTGGGCTTCGACACGTACGACGACCGCCTCGAATCGGCGTCCGCCTTCGAGATGAGCGAGCGTGAACGGCGCGCGGATCGTGTGGTCGCGCCGGCGCTTGAGTGGATCGGCGCGCAGCAGGGGAAATGGTTTTCGTGGGTGCACGTCTACGATCCGCACGTGACGTACGAGGCGCCTGACGAGTGGCGCGCGCGGTTCCCGAACGATCCCTATCTCGCCGAAGTGTCGTGGACCGACCACGCGCTCGGCGCGCTGTTCTCGCGCCTCGACGAGCTCGATCGGCCCACGCTCGTCATCGTCACCTCCGACCACGGCGAGTCGCTCGGCGATCATGGCGAGCTGACGCACGGGCTGTTTGCCTACGAGGCGGTGCTGCGCGTACCGCTGTTAATGACCGTGGTGGATCCGAGCGATCACCAGGGGACAGGTCTGCGTCGCACACCTGTCCCCTCAACGACTGGTGTCACGATTACATCGCCGGCCCGGCATGTGGACATCATGCCGACGATTCTCGAGGCCGCGGCCGCGCCGGCGCTGCCATCGGCGTCGGGCACGTCGCTGCTGCCGGTGCTCAACGACGGCGCGACCGACGATCGCCCTTCGTATTTCGAGGCAATGAGCGCCGCCGTCGCGCGCGGATGGGCGCCGCTGCGCGGGGTGATCTCGGGTCGCGAGAAGTACATCGACCTGCCGATTCCCGAGCTCTACGATCTCGCGGCCGATCCCGGCGAGACGGAGAACCTCGCGCCGCGCGCGCAGGAGCGGGCGCGGGTGCTGTTCAACACGCTCCGCACGTTCAACACGGCGCCGCCGGCACGCGCGGCCGCCGAGACGCCGGAAACGCTCGAGCGGCTGCGATCGCTCGGCTACATCGGCGGCGCAAGCGCGCCCGTGCGTGAACGCTATACCGAGGACGACGATCCGAAGCGGCTCGTCGTCATCGAGCAGATGCTCGCACGCGCGGGCGACGCGCAGCGCGACGGCCGCTTCGATGAAGCCATCGCGCTCTATCGGCAGGCGATCGCGCGGCGCGCCGACACCGAGGACGCGTATCGCAAGCTCGCCCTCGTGTACTGGCGGCAGGGACGCGCGCGCGACGCGATCGAGACGCTGGAAGCGGCGCTGAAGGCCGGCGTGACGCAGAGCGAAGTGCGGATCAAGCTCGGTCAGTATCTCGCGGAGGCCGGACAGCCCGCGCGCGCGATCGAGCTGCTCGAGGCCACGGCCGGCAGCGATCCCGACGCGCTTATCGGCCTCGGCAACGCGTATATGCTCGCCGGGCGAGGGCCCGACGCGATTCGCGCGTTCCTGCGCCTGCTGACGGCCGATCCGCGCAATGCCGTCGCGCACGAGAACCTGGGCGCCGCGTACCTGGGGCAGCGCAACCTCGCGGCCGCCGAACAGTCGCTGCGCGAGGCGATTGCTCTCGATCCGAACCGGCCCGGCGCGCACACCGCGCTCGGCGTCGTGCTCGCCGAAACCAGCAGGGAAGCGGCGGCGATTGACGCGTGGAAGCGCGCGGTCGCCATCGAGCCGCGCGAGCTGAACGCGCTCTACAACCTCACGGTCTATCTGGCGCGCATGGGCCGGCGCGACGAGGCGCGCCTGTATGGGGAGCAGTTCCTCGTTATCGCGCCGCCGGCGCTGCGGCGGGACGCGGAGCGCATCCGCGCCCTGATCCGCTGAGGCTTCAGCGCGCCGCGATGGCGGGGCGTTTCTTCACCTGTATACTTGCGTTTTCACGTTCACGAAAGGAAGTCGAGATGGCCCGTTTCGCCTGGCTCGTCCTTTGTGGCCTTGCCGTGCAGGCTCCCGCGCCGCAGCAGCCGACGTTTCGCTCCACCACCGCGCTCGTCGAGGTCGACGCCGTCGTGCACGACGACGAGGGGAATTTCGTGCGCGGGCTGCAGGCCGGCGATTTCGCGCTGTTCGAGGACGGCAAGCCTCAGAAGATCGAACAGTTCTACATGGTCACGCACGATCCGGTGAGACGGCTGTCGCAGATCGCGGCCGACGAGGCCGGCCGCCCCGCCGAGCAGGCGCACCGCGTGTTTCTGATCGTGTTCGACGAGGGCCATCTGGCGGCCGAATCGCTGATGCGCGTGCAGAAAGGGGCCGAGCAGTTCATCATGACGCACATCGGCCCGGCCGACGCGG
>DATKDT010000105.1:0-2940 GCA_035512575.1 Vicinamibacterales bacterium
ACGGCGTGCTGGCCGTCGAGCTCCATTCGAAGATGAATGCGATCGGCGGCGACACCATCGAGATGCTCGAGGCGGGCGTCGCGGCAGCCTCGTCCGGCTACCTCGGGCTGATCGTCGCGACGCAGGGCCAGCACTTCTCCGCCGGCGCGAATCTGATGCTGCTGCTCCTGTCGGCGCAGGAGGGCGAGTGGGACGACGTCGACATGATGGTGCGCGGGTTCCAGCACGCGACGATGGCGCTGCGGCTGTCGCCGGTGCCGGTGACGGTGGCGGCGGCGGGGCTGGCGCTTGGCGGCGGCTGCGAGATCGTGCTGCATGCCGATCGCGTGCAGGCGGCGGCCGAGTCCTACATCGGCCTGGTGGAAGTGGGCGTCGGCCTGATTCCCGCCGGCGGCGGCACGAAGGAAATGCTCGCGCGCGCCATGGAGGCGATGCCGGATCCGAATGCCGATCTGCTGCCGCACGTGCAGCGCGTGTTCGAGACGATTGCGTTCGGCAAGGTGTCCACGAGCGCGCCGCACGCGCGGCGGCTCGGCTATATGCGCGACGTCGACGCCGTCACGATGAATCGCGAGCGGCTGGTGGCCGACGCGAAGCGTGAAGTGCTGGCGCGCGCGGCGGCGGGCTATCAGCCGCCGCAGCCGCGACCGGCGATCCCTGTCGGCGGGCCGGACGTGTATGCCGCCCTCGCGCTGGGCGTGCACCTGGCGCATCGCGCGGAGCGCATCAGCGACCACGACGCCCTGATCGGCCGCGCCCTGGCGCGCATCCTGACCGGCGGCGACGTCGCGCACCGCACGACGCTGACCGAGCAGCAGCTGCTCGACCTGGAGCGCGAAGCGTTTCTGAGGCTTACGGGAGAGCAGAAGACCATGGAGCGCATCGCGCATACGCTGAAAACGGGAAAGGTGCTGAGGAATTGACATGACTGGTTGCTGGTTGTCGGTTGTCGGTTGTCGGCATGAGCCTCGCGGCACAACGGCCGCTCGGCTGACTTTGATTAGCCGGCGGCGCGTTGTCGCCGCCGGCTCGCACCAGCAACCGGCTACCGGCAACCGGCAACACCGGAGCCGACATGATTGACCGCGGATCCGGTTCCGCGATCGTGATGATTCCCGGCATTCAGGGGCGCTGGGAGTGGATGACACCGGCGATCGTGGAGGTCTCGAAGCGCTGCCGCGTGCTGTCGTTCTCTTATGACCGCACGCCGAACGCGAAGTCGCGGACGGATTCGGACAATCTCGACCGACTCGTGGAGCAGGTTCTGGAAGTGATGGACAACGCAGAGGTGGAGCGGGCGGTGATTTGCGGCATCTCTTTCGGCGGCTTCATTGCCACGCGTTTCGCGGCGCGCTTCCCGGAGCGCACGAACGGGCTCGTGCTCGTCTCGAGCCCCACGCCGCACTGGAAGCCGAACGCGACGCTGCTGAAGTACATGGACCGGCCGCTGCTGGCGATGCCGCTCGTCCTGCCCGCGTGGTTTACGCGCATGTGGCCCGAGATCTTCGCCGCCAAGCCCACTATCCTCGGGCGCGTGAAGTTCGGGTGGACATACTTCACGCGCATGCTGCGGGCGCCGCTGTCCGTCACGCGCATGAGCGAATGGGCGAAGCTCAAGCTCGCCACCGACACCGTGGCCGACTGCGCGAACGTGACCGCGCCCGCCATCCTGATCACGGGCGAGCCGGGGCTCGATCGCGTCATCGATCTGACCAGGTCGCGCGACTACCTCACGCTCATCAGGGGCGCGCGGCACGTGACGCTGGATCGCACCGGCCACATCGGTCTGGTGACGAAACCGGAGGAGTTCGCCGACGTCATCTGCGCGTTCGTGAAGGAGACATCCGCGCATGCGAGTTGAGTTCAGAGGGCCCGCCGGCAAGATCGAAGGCATCGTCGACGGCAAGAACGACTCGCCGCGCGCGGCGGTGGTCTTCGCGCATCCCCTGCCGACCGAGGGGGGGACGATGCATACGAAGGCGGTGTTTCAGGGAACGAAGGGGCTCGTGCGGATTGGATGTGCGGTGCTGCGCTTCAACTTCCGCGGCGTGGGCAAAAGCGAGGGCGCGTTCGACGAGGGGCGCGGCGAGCGTGAGGACTTCCGGGCGGCGGTCGACTTCATGGCCGCGCGCTATCCGGGCGTGCCGATCTGGGCGGCGGGCTTTTCGTTCGGATCGAACGTGGCGCTCGAGACCGGCGCGGTTGACGACCGCGTGTCGGTGCTGATCGGCATCGCGCCGCCCGTGACGCGCGAGAGCTACGCCTTCACGAACACGCTGGCGAGCACGAAGCCGAAGTTCTTCGTGCAGGGATCGGAAGACGAGCTCTGCCCGGTCGAGGGCATGTGGGCGTTCTACGGAAAGCTGCAGGAGCCGAAGGAGCTGGTCGTCATCGACGGCGCCGACCATCTGTTCACGGGCCAGGCGCAGGAAGTCGGCGAGGCGCTGCAGGATCTGCTGGGGGATTACGAATGAGCGTCGTCATTGTGTCGGCGGTGAGGACGGCGGTGGGCAAGGCGCCGCGCGGCGCGCTGCGCTTCACGCGGCCCGACGAGATGGCGGCGGCGGTGATGCGCGCGGCCATCGAACGCGCCGAGGGGTTTGATGCGGCGGAGATCGACGATGTGATCTTCGGGTGCGCGATGCCGGAGGCCGAGCAGGGCCTGAACGTGGCGCGCATTGCGGCGCTCCGCGCCGGCGTGCCGGTGACGGCGTCGGCGGTGACGGTGAATCGCTTCTGCGCGTCGGGTATCGAGTCGATTGCGATGGCGGCCGACCGGATTGCGGCCGGCGGCGCGCGCGCGATTCTCGCGGGCGGCACCGAGTCGATGAGCCTGATCCCGATGGGCGGCCACAAAGTCGCGCCGAACCCCGCCCTGGTGGCCGACTACCCCGACGTCTACCTGAGCACCGGCCTCGTGGCCGAAAACCACGCCCGCGA
>DATKDT010000106.1:0-25240 GCA_035512575.1 Vicinamibacterales bacterium
CACACGTTCTTCGAGATGCTCGGCAACTTCTCGTTCGGCGACTATTTCAAGGCCGACGCGATTCCGTTTGCGTGGCAGCTGCTGACCGATGTCTGGAAGCTCGATTCCGCGCGGCTCTATCCGAGCATCTTCAAGGGCGAGGGCGGCATCCCGCGCGACGAGGAGGCGTACGAGGCGTGGCTGAAGCTCGTGCCGGCCGACCGCATCCACGAGCTCGGCGCCGCCGACAACTTCTGGGCGATGGGCGACACCGGCCCCTGCGGCCGCTGCTCCGAGATCTACTACCGCCGCGACAACGAGGCGTGCGCCGAGGAGGCCGTGGGCGGCGCGTGCCGAGGCCTCGAGTGCTCGTGCGAGCGCTACATCGAGATCTGGAACAACGTGTTCATGGAGTTCGACCGCCAGCCCGACGGCACGCTGAAGCCGCTGCCGGCGCTGTCGGTCGATACCGGCATGGGCCTCGAGCGGGTCACGGCCGTCATCCAGAGCAAACAGTCGAACTACGACACGGACCTGTTCACGCCGATCCTCGACGCCATCGGGCGCGCGGCCGGCCGCGCCTACACCGCGAGCCCCGAGGGAGGCGACCACCCGGACGTGTCGATGCGCGTGATTGCCGATCACCTGCGCGCGATGACGTTCCTGATTGCCGACGGCGTGCTGCCGTCCAACGAGTGGCGCGGCTACGTGCTGCGCAAGATCATGCGGCGCGCGATGCGGCACGGCAAGAAACTCGGCATCGCGGAGCCGTTCCTGCACGACCTGGCCGAGACCGTCATCGCGGAAATGGCCGACGCCTATCCGGAGCTCCGCCGCAACCGCGACACGGTGCTGCGCACGATCCGCTCCGAGGAGGAGCGCTTCGACACGGTGCTCCGCGACGGGCTGCCGAAGCTCGAGGAAGTGATCGACCGCGCGGCGAAGTCGGGCGCGCCCGTGCCGGGCGGCGATCTCTTCCGTTTGTATGACTCGCTCGGCGTGCCGTACGACTTTGCCGAGGATCTGGCCGAGCAGCGCGGCCTCGCCGTCGATCGCCAGGGATTCGACGAGGCGATGGAGCTGCAGCGCGAGCGCGCACGCGGCGCCAACGCGTTTGAGACGAAGAAGGGCGCGGCGTTTGGATATGCCAGCGCGGAGGAGCGCGCCGCGATCGAAGCGCTGGCCGACGAGTTCGAGGGCTATACCAGCACCACGGTCGACGGCGCGCCGATCGTCGCGCTCTTCGACGCAGAGCGCCGGCGCGTGGCCTCGCTCGGCGAAGGCGCGGCGGGCTGGGCCGTCCTCGCGAAGACGCCCTTCTACCTCGAGGCGGGCGGCCAGGTGTCGGACGCCGGGCGCCTCGTCCGCGAGGGCCACGCCGAAGCCACGGTCGACGGCCTCGCGCGCGTCGCGCCGCGCGGTCCGCGCGCGCACCGCGTCACCGTCACACGCGGCGCGCTTGCGGAAGGCGAAACCGTTACCGCCATCGTCGACAGCGACGTCCGCGACGCGACACGGCGCAACCACACGGCCACACACCTGCTGCACGCCGCGCTGCGCCATGTGCTCGGCACCCACGTGCGGCAGGCCGGCTCGCTCGTGGCGCCGGATCGCCTGCGCTTCGACTTCACGCACTTCCAGGCGCTCACGCACGACGAGCGCGTCGAGATCGAACGCCTCGTCAACGCGCAGATCTTCCGTAACACGCAGGTGTCAACGGAAGTGCGCGCCACCGAAGACGCGATGGCCGCGGGCGCCATGGCGCTGTTCGGCGAGAAGTACGGCGACACGGTACGCGTGGTCTCCATTCCCGGCTACAGCATGGAGCTGTGCGGCGGCACGCACGTGCGCGCCACGGGCGACATCGGCTTCTTTGCCATCACGCAGGAAAGCGGCGTCGCGGCCGGCGTGCGGCGCGTCGAGGCGCTCACCGGCGACGGCGCCGTGCGGCACTATCAGGCAAAGATGGCCGCGCTCGCGCGTCTCGCCGCCGCTGCGGGCACGGCCGAAGATCAGGCGGCGGATGCCGTGGCAAAACTGCGCGACGATTTGAAGCGCTTCACGCGCGAGAACGAACAGCTGCGCATGAAGGTCGCGATGGGCAGCGGCGCGGGCGCGTCCGCCGGCGGTGGCGAGCGCGACGAGGTGATCGAGGCGGGCGGCACGAAGCTGATCGCGCGGCGCGTCGAAGGGCTCGACAAGACCGGACTGCGAGCCATGTCCGATCAGCTTCGCGACCGGCTGAAGAGCGGCATCGTCGTGCTCGGCGCGGAACAGGACGGCAAAGCGCTGTTCGTTGTCGGCGTCACGAAGGACCTGACCGACCGCTTCCACGCGGGCAACATCGTCAAGGAGCTGGCGCCCATCGTCGGCGGCAAGGGCGGCGGCCGTGCTGACTTCGCCGAGGCGGGCGGCAAGGATCCTGCGGCGCTGGACGCGCTGCTGGCAAAGGCCCGCGAGCTCATCGCTGCAAAGAAACAATTTTTGTAATCGGCCGGCGAAATCCGTCGGCCGATCCTCTAACCCCGGCTATGGAACAGGCCTGTTTCGGCCGATAAGACCGGGTACGCCTGTTGCCCTTGCAGTCGTGGGCATGTCGCCCCTAAACTAGGGCCTCCAAAAGACTTTTGATGCAGCAGCGCCTCTCCCCGCGCGTTCTCGTGCTCACGGCTGTGGCCGGGCTTCTGCCCGCGCTGGTGCCCGTGGTGTCGGCGCAGTCGCTGCCGGCGAACTTCTCCTACAGCCGCTCGGAAAACGGCACACCGCTCATCTCCGGCACCGGCTTCGTGACGTCGGCGCCGCCCGTGCGGCGGCCGCGCGCGACGCAGTTCGACGCGCTCATCACCCAGCACGCCGAGGCGAACGGCCTCAGCCCCGTGCTGGTGCGGGCCGTCATCCAGACCGAGTCGGCCTTCAACCCGCGCGCCGTCTCGCACGTCGGCGCGATGGGCCTGATGCAGCTGATGCCCGGCACCGCCCGCGAGCTGGGCGTCGTCGATCCCTTCGACCCGGACGACAACATCCGCGGCGGCACGAAGTATCTGCGCACGCTGCTCGATCGATTCGACGGAAACGTCGAGTTCGCGCTCGCGGCCTATAACGCTGGCCCTGGCGCGGTCGAGCGCTACGACGGCATCCCGCCCTACCGCGAGACGCGCAACTACGTCGCGAAGCTCTCGAACATGATCAAGGGCGTGAAGACCATCACGCGCGGCAGCATGACGATTTACGAAGTGACCGAAGCTACGCCCGACGGCCGCGAGATCAAGCGCTTCACCGACAAGAAGCCCGACGCGCCGCACAGCATCGTATCCCTCCGGGCACGCTAGACCGCCGCGCCTGTAAGCCGTCGATCTGCACTCACGCTAGACTTTGTCAGCGTGCCGCTGACACCACTCGCCCCCACCGACACCCGTCTGTTGTTCCGCCACGTCGGCGCGAGCCTTGTCGCGCTGCTGCGCGACCTGCCGGATGACGCATGGACGCGCCCGGCCGTCGGCGCCTGGCAGGTGCGCGACGTCGTCGCGCACCTCGTGGATGTCGGCCTGCGACGCCTGGCGTTCCATCGCGACCGCCATGTGCCCCCGCCGCCGCCCTTCCCCATCGAGAGCGCTCGCGACTTCGCGCGCTTCATCAATCAGATCAATGCCGACTGGGTCGGTGCGTCCAGGAGGCTCAGCACGCGCCAGCTCGCCGACTTGTATGACACGACGAGCCACGAGCTCGCGGATTTCATGGAGTCTCTGCCGTTCGACGCGCCAGGTCTGTTTGGCGTGTCATGGGCGGGCGAGATGGAATCGGCAGGCTGGTTCGACATCGGCCGCGAATTCACCGAGCAGTGGCACCACCAGGCGCAGATTCGCGAGGCAGCGGGGGCCGAGCCCTTCGCGCAGCCGGAGTGGCTGCGCGCCACGCTGCTCATCGCCCTGCGCGGCCTGCCGCACGCGTACCGTAATCACAACGCGCCGGACGGCACGACGCTCACGCTCGACGTGTCGGGGCCATCGGGCGGCACGTGGACGCTGGAGCGCGCCGGCGGCGCGTGGCGGCTCATGGACGGCGCGCCCGCGTCTCCGACGGCCCGCGCGGCGATGAGCGACGATGCGGCGTGGCGGCTGCTGTTCAACGGCCTGCCGCGCGAAGCCGCCCAAGCCGCGATTGCATTGACCGGTGATGAGACGCTGGCCGCGCCGCTGCTGCAGGCGCGGTCGATCGTGATGTGAGCCCGAGCGGCCGATACGCGACCCGGTTAGATTTTCTCGGTTGAGTGCGGCGCGAGAACCGGGAGAATCTAACCGGGTCGCGTGTCGGCCTTCAGCACCGCCAGATGCTCCCGCACCTCGGCGCGCGCGTGCACGAAATCGGCATGCTCGATCTTGAGCTCGCGCGTGATGCGGCGGATTTCGTTGTCCTCCGCCGTCGCGACGCTGTCGTCGGCCGCCGACACCGCGAAGAGGCACCGCAGCAGGCCCAGCCGCTGTTCAGGCGTCGACAGCGCCATGAACTCGCGCGTGACGTCGAGGTTGTGCGTGCCGGCGAACCGGCGCGTGTCGCCGAGCGCGAGATCGACGATGGCGGCCGACTCCTCGTCGCTCAGGTCGGCCTCGCGCTGCACGAGCCGGTGCATCAGGTCCATCTCGTCGGGCGTGACGCGCGCGTCGACGCCCGCGACGCGCGCCAGCAGATACGCAAACGCGGCGATGTAGCGGGCGCGCTCGGGAGCGAGCTTCTCGAGCACCCCGGCCGTGCGGTCGAGGACGCCGGGCTCCGCGGTGCCCTCGTCGACGCCAATCCACTTGAGCAGGGCTCTGGCTATCACGGCTAAGATCTTCTCATGAGTGACGACACCGTCCGCCTCGACGTGTGGCTGGACGTCTCGTGCCTCTGCAAGACGCGGTCGGAGGCCCAGCGGGCCTGCGCGGGCGGCAAGGTCGAGGTCAACGGCGACAACGCCCGGCCCAACCGGCAGGTGCGCGTCGGCGACAAGCTGACGATTACGCGCCCGTTCGGGCGCAAACAGACGGTCACGGTGAAGGCTGTCACCGACAGCCACCTGCCGAAAGCCCAGGCGCGGAAGATGTACGACGACACCACGCCGCCGCCCACGCCCGAGGAAGCCGCCATTCGGCGGGCCGCCCGCGTGAATTTGGCCATCGACCAGGCGACCGGCGACCGCCGCTCCCGCCGCGAGGCCCGAAAGGCCAAGTTCAAGGCCCGGGAAGAATGGTAGCTGGAGCTTGCGCACCGTAGCCCGCTCGGCGGGCGAAGGTGCGTGATAAGATCAGCGGTTTGAGGGGCGGCCAGAAGGCCGCCTGAAAGCAAAGGAATCCAAGTTTGGCGAAGCACAAGTCGGCGGTAAAAGCGCACCGCCAGTCCGTTCTCAAGCAGGCGCGCAACCGCGAGCTCCGCTCGCGCCTGCGCACCGGCCTCAAGAAGATCCGCACCGCGCTCGACGCGGGCGACACCGATGCGGCCAAGGGCGCCCTCAACGACGCCTTCTCGCTCATCGACAAGATGGCCGGCAAGGGCATCATCCACGTCAACGCCGCGGGCCGCTACAAGTCGCGGCTGGTGAAGCGCGCGTCGAAGAAGGCGAGCAATAAATAGGGACAGACCCTATTTATCTCTCGAACGAACGGCAGATAAATAGGGTCTGTCCCTATTTATTGCACAATTCGACGACGAGCCGCTCGAGCAGCACGCGCGGCTCGCCCGTCGAGCTTTTCAGCTCCAGATCGGTCCGCAGCAGCGCGTCCACCGCGGGCCGCACGCGCGCGGGCGCGATCGCGGGCAGCTTCGACCGCACCCACCATCCCAGCTGCCCAATCATCATCTGCGGCACCGCGCCGCCGTCGAACGCCAGCCCGAGCTGCCGCAGCGCCGTTGCGGCGTCGCCGCGCTGGATGGCATCGGTCACCGCCCAGTCGTCCTGCGACGTCTCGCTCGAAGCGACTTCGGCCACGTCCTCTCGCGTGATCTTCGCGCGGTCGCCGACATACAGTAGCAGCCGCTCCCAGTCGCCGCGCAGTGTCGAGATGTCGATGCCCGCGCGCGCCGCCAGCAGCGCCACGCCGGCCGCGTCGATCTGCTTGCCCGCCTCCGCCGCCTGCTTCTTGACCCACGCCTGCGCCGCGCGCGCGACCTGCGGCAGATCCCAGCCCTTGACCTCTTTCCCGGCCTTCAGGCCCCAGCACTCGACGATCGCCGCATGCTTGATCAGCGCCTTCCCCAACTTGCGCGATCGGTCGATGTCATCCGCCACCAGCACCAGCGTCGTCATCGGCTCCGGCTTCGCGACGTAGGCCGTCAGGGCGTCGGACGCCACCGGCGCCTCCTCCGCTCCCTCCTCTTCCTCGTCGTCCGCCCTCTTGCGCTTCGGCTTCAGCAGCGCGTCGGCGCGCAGCACGACGATGACGCGGCGATCGCCGAGCATCGGCAGCATCTTCGCCGCTTCGACGATGTTGAGGGCCGTGGTCGTCTTGTCGGTGCCGTAGAGGCGCTCGACGTTGAACGCGCGCAGCTCGTCCTCGACCAGTTCGGAGGCGAGCTGCGACAACGCGGACTTCTCCTGGTCGTCGTCGCCGATGATGAGGTAAACGGGCTCGGGCTTGCGCTTGCGGATCTGCTGGACGAAGGCGTCGGCCGTGACGGGGGGCACGTCGGTTAGAAGGCTTCCAGCATGGCGCTGACGACCGTACGGGCGAAGTCGGTGGCGAGACGCGTGACCGCGTTGGATTCGTTGCCGACGAACGCCGTAACGTCGGCTGCGCTGGCCGCGTTGGTGATCTGGTATTCGTCGCGGAACGACAGCGCCGGATTCGCCCAGATCTCCTTGCCGGTCTTGAGATCCCTGAACGTCACGCTGGCGGTAATGGTGATGTTGTAGCGCGAGGCCTGCCGGTTCTGGTCGTACGTCGCCGGCGACAGCAGGACCGAGAGGATCGTGGCCTCGACGAGCGCGTCGACGCCCGCGGCGTCGGGCTGCACGCGGTATTTGCCGCGTCCGATCAGCTCGGTGCGCACGCGCTCGGTGATGATCCGGTCGATGTCGAAGGCCGGCGTGGCGTTCTTGAACAGCGGCACGCCAATGACGCGGATGTAGTCCGGCAGCGAGGAGCCGCGCCCCGCGAGCGCGTAGCCGCAGCTGGAGGTCATGAGCGCGACCATGAGGACGGCGATCGCGCGCTTCATTTCACCACCACGCTGACCAGCTTACCCTTTGCGACGATGACTTTGACGACGGTCTTTCCGGCCGTGTGCGCCTGCACTTGCGGCTCCGCGAGCGCGGCCTTCTCGATCTCCGCCTCGGTAGCGGCGGCCGGCAGGGTGACGCGCCCGCGCAGCTTGCCATTGACCTGCACGGGAATCACAACCTCGTCGGCCTTCGCGGCTTCGGGATCGAATGCCGGCCAGCCGGCGGCCACCACGCCGCCGGAGTGATCGAGCATCTCCCAGAGCTCCTCCATCATGTGCGGCGCGAAGGGCGAGAGCATCAGCACGAGCGCCTCCACGGCCTCCTTGGCGACGGCAATGGTCTCGATGCGGTCCATCGCGCCGACATCGTCATTGTCCTCGCCCCGGAAGCAGCGGATGCCCTGGCAGAACGTGTAGAGCTCGTTGACCAGCTCCATCAGGCCAGACACGGCGGTGTTCAGGTGCACGCGCGGATCGAGGTCGAGCGTCACACGGCGAATCGTCTCGTGCGTCTTGCGGCGCAGCGCGCGCTCGGCGTCGTTGAGCGTCAGCGTGCCTGGCGCGGGAATGCCTTCGCCGCCGATCGTTTCCGCCAGACGCCACACGAGGCGCCAGACGCGGAGCAGGAACCGGAAGCTGCCGTCGAGGCCGGCGTCGCTCCACTCCACTTCCTTCTCGGGAGGCGCGACGAACATCACGTAGAGACGCAGCGCGTCGGCGCCGTACTTCTCGATCATGTCGTCGGGGTCGACGACGTTGCCCCTCGACTTGGACATGACGGCGCCGCCCTTGAGCACCATGCCCTGCGTGAGCAGGCGAGCGAACGGCTCGTCGTGCCCCGACAGCCCGAGGTCGCGAAAGATCTTCGCGAAGAAGCGCGAGTAGATCAGGTGCAGGATCGCGTGCTCGACCCCGCCGCTGTAGAAGTCGACCGGCCCCCAGTAGTCGACCTTCGCGCGGTCGAACGGCAGGCGGTCGTTGTGCGGGTCGCAGAAGCGATAGAAGTACCAGGACGAGTCGACGAACGTGTCCATGGTGTCGGTCTCGCGCTTCGCGGGACCGCCGCACCTAGGACATTTGACGTTCACGAACTTGGCAACGCTTGCGAGCGGCGAATCGCCGCGGCCGCTGAACACGTCCATCTTCGGCAGCGTCACCGGCAGCTGGTCGTCGGGGACGGGCACCATGCCGTCCTTCTCGCAGTAGAGGATCGGGATGGGGGTGCCCCAGTAGCGTTGCCGACTAATCCCCCAATCCTTCAATCGATACTGGACGGCGCCCTGCCCGATGCCGCGGCTTTCCGCGGCGGCGGTGATGCGCGCCATGCCCTCCGCCGCGGGAAGGCCGCTGAACTCGCCCGACTCGACGAGCACGTCCGCGTCATTGACCACGACGCGGATTGGCAGGCCGTACTTCGTCGCGAACTCGCGATCGCGCTCGTCGTGCGCGGGCACGCCCATCACCGCGCCCGTGCCGTACTCACCGAGCACGAAGTTTGCGACCCAGATCGGGATTTCTTCGTTCGTGAAGGAGTTGATCACGCGGCGGCCGGTGTCGAAGCCTTCCTTCTCCACATCGCCGGTCATCCGGCCGGTTCGATCCTGCGACCGGAACTTCTGCGCCTTCGCGCGGAAGGCGGCGGGATCCGGCGACTCGGCCGCGAAACGCTCGACGAGCGGATGCTCCGGCGCCAGCGTCATGAATGTCGCGCCATAAATCGTGTCGATGCGTGTGGTGAACACCTCGATCTGGTCATCCGCGCCCGCAATCGGGAACTTCACCCGCGCGCCTTCGCTGCGCCCGATCCAGTTTCGCTGCATCGTCAGCACCTTTTCGGGCCACGTGCCGAGCGCGTCGGTGCCCTTGAGCAGCTCGTCGGCGTACTCGGTGATGCGCAGGAACCACTGCTCGAGGTCGCGCTGGGTGACGGGCGTGCCGCAGCGCCAGCAGCCGCCGTCGACGACCTGTTCGTTGGCCAGCACCGTCTGGCAGCTCTCGCACCAGTTCACCGTGGAGCGCCGCTTGTAGGCGAGGCCCTTCTCGAACATGCGCGTGAAGAGCCACTGGTTCCAGCGGTAGTACTCGGGCTCGCACGTGGCGAACTCGCGCTCCCAGGCGTAGCTGATGCCGAGCCGCTGCAACTGCCCCTTCATGTGCGCGATGTTCTCGAGCGTCCACGTCTCGGGGTGCGTGCCGTGCTTGATGGCGGCGTTCTCGGCCGGCAGGCCGAACGCGTCCCAACCGAACGGATGCAGCACGTTGAAGCCGCGCATCCGCTTCAGCCGCGCCATCACGTCGCCGATCATGTAGTTGCGGACGTGGCCGACGTGCGCGTGGCCCGAGGGGTACGCGAACATCTCGAGGCAGTAGAACTTCGGGCGCGACGGGTCCTCGGTCACCTCGAACGCGCGGGTGCGCGTCCAGGTGTCCTGCCACTTCTTTTCGATCGTTTGCGGGTTGTATTCGGCCACGGTGGGTTCGCGGAAAACCTGATTATATCGTGCTGAACGCGTCGAGCCCGGCCTGGAGGCCCGCCGCAAGCCCGGCCGGGTCGTAGCCGCCTTCCGTGACCAGCATCACCCGGCTGCCGCAGGTCGCCTTCGCGGCGGCGCGCAGCCGCCCGAAGATGCGCGCGAAGCCGCCGGCCGTCACCCGCATCCCGGCCAGCGGATCATGGATCCACGTGTCGAAGCCGGCAGAGATCAGCAGCACCTCGGGATTGAACGTCTGCAGCGCTGGCTGCACGATGTCCAGGTAGGCCTTGTCGAATTCATCGTCTCCCGCGCCTGCCGCCAGCGGGATGTTGATCGTGAAGCCCTTCCCTGCTCCGCTGCCCGTGTCCTCCGCCGCGCCTGTGCCGGGATAGAACGGAAACTGATGGCTCGAAATGAAGAGCACGCGGGGCTCATCGTAAAACGCCCACTGCGTGCCGTTGCCGTGATGCACGTCGATGTCGACGATGGCGACTTTGTTCGTGCCGGAGGCGAGCAGATCGGCGGCGGCGACCGCGATGTGGTTGTACAGGCAGAAGCCCATCGCCTTGTCGGGCTCCGCGTGATGGCCGGGCGGGCGCACGAACGCGAATGCGGGGGTGCCCTCGCGGGCGAGGCGCGCGGCTTCGATGGCCGCGCCGGCGGCGAGCTCGGCGATCTCGACCGATTCAGGGCTGGTGTAGGTGTCGCCGTCGAGTTGAGCCGGCCGTCCGCGCGCGGATTCGACGAGGTCGAGATACTCCGAGGTATGCACGCGCGCAAGTTCGCCGCGTGTCGCGGGCCGCGGGTCGCGCACGTCGCCGCCCTTGACGCGCCAGCGGTCGGCGACCGCCTGCATGACTTTCGCGCGCTCGGGGCGCTCGGGATGGCCCGGCGGCGTGGTGTGCTCTTCGAAGCGCGGGGACGTGAAGATCGTGACGGCCACGGGACATTATGTCCCGCGGCCCCCGCCGGTTTTCACGTTTTGCTGAGGGTCGCGATGATCTCGCGTTCCTGCGCGTCCGACAGGGCGCCAGCACACGTCCCGGGCGACGTCAGTTCGCGCGAAGTATTTCGTCCGGGCGCGCACGGCCCGCAGGGGCGGCCGCAGCGAGAGCGGTCAGGACGGCGAGAAGCGTGAACAGGCTGCCTGCAAGGATGGAACTCGAAAGCTGAATGGAGCCGAGCCCGACGATGCGCGCGGCAAGGGCGGCTCCGAAGGCGTGCGACGCGAGGACACCCGCCGCCGCACCAGCCGTCACCGGGAGGAGGACGCGCATCACTGCAAGCCTCGCAAGCGATCGTGGCGATGCGCCAAGCGCATGGCGAACGGCAAACTCGCGGCGCGACTGGCGCGACAGGAACACTAGGAGCCCGTACACGCCAGCGAGCGCCAGCAGAACCGCGGCGCCAGCGTAGTAACTGAAGATGCGCGCACCCATCCGCTCCTGCGCCATCTCCACTTCAAGAAGCGCGGCAGGCGTCGAAACTTCCATAATCGGCGCATCCGGAAACAGCTGGCGCAAAACACTGGCGACCGCACCAACCTGTCGCCGTCCATCGGGCAGCGCTCTCATGATGAGTCTAAGCGGCTGAATGCCATCAACGGCCGAGATGTCCTGGGGTGTGACCATGGCGGGAACGGGTGCCGCGGCGCGCGGATGGCCTCCCATCGGGCCGGCGATGCCCACGACGGTATAGCTAATGTCGAGCGCCTTCCAGATGAAGGTCCTGCCGAGCGCCCGGCCGTCGGGCCACAGGAGTGCCGCCAGGGTCTCGTCGATGATGACGGAAGCGCGTCCGCCCTTCGGGGCCGGCTCCTTGAATGTCGGCATCCGCCGCAGGGTCACGAACCGCATCAACTCGCTCGGGCTTACGGAGTCGCGGATGTCCGCGCCGTCACCGCCACCGACGCGTGCGCGGTCGCAAGTATGAACGGGACGGCGCTGCCGCGCGCGCGCAGGCGCCGCATCACGTCGAGACCGCTGTCGTCGCCAAGTCGGAAGTCGACCACGATCAGATCGAACGCGCGCTCACCCGCCACGCGCAGGCACGCCTCGGCATCCGGCGCCACTTCCACCTGCACGCCCGCATCCGCCAGCAGCAACGCCCACGTCTCCAGCGACGCCACGTCATCATCGACCAGCAGCACACGGCGATGAGAAAGGGACGAGACGGGATCGGACGGCTCGCACACGACCAGCGAGCCCGAACGCGCGCCTGACGGACCGTAGCCGAGCGAGGTGAAATAACGCATGTCTCTGGTGAACCTAAAGTTCACTCAGAGAATAAGACACCACCTTTGGATGGTCAACGGCGGTGTTGCAGAATCTGCAATGTGCGCGCTTCGAGGCGCTCAAGCGAGGTCTGGAGCTCCAGCCGGTGCTGCTCCAGCGCCGCGTCCTCGAGATCCGGCGGCACGTGCATGGGCGCGCCAATCGCAATGGCCACCGCCGCGCGCGGCTTCGGCACCTGCGACCCGTCCCAGCTGCGCGCGGTCCAGTGCGCCGACGACTCGATGTGAAACGGCAGGATGGGATGACCGCTCGCGCCGGCCAGCCACACGGCGCCCGGCTGCGCGATCGTCGCCGGACCGCGCGGGCCATCCACCGTGAACGCCACCGTGCGGCCGTCTGCAAGCGCGCGCTTCATCTCGATCAGCGCCCGCGATCCGCCGCGCGACGTCGACCCGCGCGCCTGCGCGTAGCCGAAGCGCCGCATCAGCCGCGCGATCCATTCGCCGTCGAAATTCTCTGACGTCATCGCGACGACGCCGCGGTCGCGGAAGTAGAGGGTGGCGGGAAGAATGCGCCCGTGCCAGAGCGCCAGAATCGGCGCGCGCCCGGCCGCGTCGACGGCCGCAAGATGCTCCGTGCCGTCCTCGATCCAGTGATACGTGCGCCCCAGCGCGCCGACAACGGGCGCCGCCAGCGCAGCAATGACGGCTGCTTTGAGGCGTTGCGTAGAAGTGAGCACCTGGATGCCGGAGCTGAAGCTCCGGCCTACATCCCTTCGTAGGACGGGCCTTCGCCGCCTTCGGGCGGAACCCAGTCGATCACCTGATAGGGATCCATGATGTCGCACGTCTTGCAGTGCACGCAGTTCGACGCGTTGATCTGCAGCTTCTTCCCCTTCTGCCCATCGTCCACCATGTCGTAGACGTTGGCGGGACAGAACTTCGTGCAGGGATTGCCGTATTCCTCGCGGCAGCGCGTGCGGCAGATGTCGGTGTCGTGCACGATCAAGTGCGACGGCTGATCCTCGGCGTGGCGCGTGCCGGAATAGTGCACGTTGGTGAGCTTGTCGAACGTCAGGGCGCGATCGATCTTCACCGGACGCACCGGCACGTCGGGGTCGGGACGATCGCGGCCGTAGTAGGCCGCGAGCGTCTGCATCCGCTCCCAGGACGGATGCGACGGCATCGGGTCCTTGACCCACCAGCCGCCGGTGACGAGCGACAGGCCGGAGAACATGAGGCCGGGCAACAGGCCGGGGCCGAACGACTGATGGACGTTGCGCACCGGATACAGCTCGCGGCGCACGTCGCTCGCGTCGATGGCCTGTTGATAGGCGGCGAGCCGCGCGACCGAGGTGTCGCCGGCCCGGACGGCGTCGAACGCCGTCTCGGCCGCCAGCATGCCGGTGCGCATGGCCAGATGGATGCCCTTGAGGCGCATCGAATTGAGGAACGCGCCGGCGTCGCCCGCGATGAGCGCGCCGTCCATGTGCACGCGCGGAATCGTGTGCCAGCCGCCCTCGGGCAGCGCCTTCGCGCCGTAGCGCACGAGCGTGCCGCCCTGCAGGATCCCGGCGAACAGCGGATGCTGCTTGGCCCGCTGGAACGCCAGGTGCGGATCGAACATCGGGTCCTTGTAGTCGAGACCCGTGACCAGGCCCGTCGACACCAGGCCGTCGGGCATCGCATACAGGAACATGCCGCCGAACTCTTCCTGCCGCAGCGGATAGCCCATCGAGTGGATGACAGTGCCGGCCGCGATGCGGTCCTTCGGCAGCTCCCACAGCTCCTTGATGCCGATGGCGTACATCTGCGGCTGGCGGCCCTCGTCGAGCGCCAGCGCGCGGATCAGCGACTTGGTGAGATTGCCGCGCACGCCGTCGCAGAAGATGGTGACCTTCGCGCGGATGTCGACGCCCGGCTCGAACGTCCCTTTCTTCTCGCCGTGGCGGTCGACGCCGCGGTCGCCCGTGCGCACGCCCACGACCGTCGACCCGTCGTAGAGCACTTCCGACGCCGCGAAGCCGCTGAACACATCGATGCCGGCCGCCTCCACCTCGCCGCCCAGCCATTTGACGAACCGGCTGAGCGAGATGATGTAGTTGCCGTGATTGTTCATCGGCGGCGGCGTGAGCGGGAACTTCAGCTTCGTGGACTCGGTGAGGAAGTACACCTCGTCGCGCAGCACGGGCGTGGCCAGCGGCGCGCCCTTGGCCTCGCAATCGGGCACAAGCTCCTTGAGCGCCGAGGGATCGAGCACCGCGCCCGACAGCATGTGCGCGCCCGCCTCGCGCGCCTTCTCGATCACCGCAATCGCCAGCGGCTCGCCGCCCTTCTGCTGCTGCAGCTGCGCGAGCCTGAGCGCCGCCGACATGCCGGCGGGCCCGCCGCCGACTACGAGGATGTCTACATCGAGCGTTTCGCGCGTCGCCACTGCCATTCATCATATCGCGGCATCTGGTTGACGCCCATCCCGCGCGGGCGCACAATCGACCTACATCATGCGACCCCTTCTGCCGATCGCCGTCGTCGCGCTCGCGATCGGATGCGGAAGTCCGACCGCGCCCGACGGCGCGCTCCCGCTGTCGGCGGGAACCTATTCACTGACAACGGGCGCCGTCAGCAGGCTGTGCCGCGACGACGTGCAGCCGAGGGTCGTGCGCTATATCGTGGGATGGGTCACGCTGTCGCTCGAGGGCACAACCTGGGTGGCGCGCCCGCGCGACGCGGCAAGCGGCAGCTTCGAGCTCCGGCTCGATCGCGGCGACGGAGCAGATCGGTTCTCAGCGTCGCCGGTTCGGGGCACCTTCACGGGCCGTCTGCAGGACGTCGGCGTGGCGCCGTTCGAGCCGCCGAGCGGGGTGCGGCTCGAGACCGCGCAGGCCGGCGCCACGGTGGGCGTGAACGGATCTGCATCCGGCGCGGTCGCGTCGGGCGCCTTCGAGTCGCCGCTCGTGTTCAGCAATGCCGTGCGATCGATGACGTGCCCGGCCGAGAGTCTCAACTGGGCGTTGATTCGAGATACGCCGCCCTCGTAGTGGGCCTTAGGATTTGTGCAGCTCTGCGACGATCGCCGGAACGACTTCGAATAAATCGCCTTCGATGCCGTAGTCGGCGATCTCGAAGATCGGCGCTTCCGGGTCCTTGTTGATCGCGACAATCGTCCGCGATCCTTTCATCCCCACCAGATGCTGAATCGCGCCCGAGATGCCGAGCGCGACGTACAGCTTCGGCGCGACGGTCTGGCCCGAGCTGCCGATCTGCCGATCCATCGGCAGCCAGCCGGCGTCGCAGATCGGCCGCGACGCGGCGATTTCGGCGCCGAGCGCCTTCGCCAGTCCCTCGGCCACCGCCAGATGCTCCTGTCCCTTGATGCCGCGCCCGATGGCGACGATGCGTTCGGCCTGCGAGAGATCGACGGCTTGCTTCGCTTCCTTGAACGGCGCGTCTGGCTTCTGCCGGATCGCGGCCGCGTCAACCGTTGCGGCCACGTCGCGCACCGGCGCGCCGCCGCCCTTTTTCACCGCGTCGGCGCGATAGGCGCCAATCTGGAACGTCACGAAGTGCGGCGCCGGCCCCTTGGCGCGGACGTCGGCGCTCAGTTTGCCCTGGAATACCGACCGCACGTACACGCGCCCAGCGCCCTCCCCCTTCATGCCCGTCACGTCGACGATGATGGCGCGGTCGAGGCGTGCGGCGAGCTTCGGCGCGAAGTCGCGCGTCTGGTACGTGTGCGCCAGGAACACGAGCTCCGGCTTCTCGGCGGCGATGAGCGCTTCGAGCGCGGCGACGAAGCCGTCGGGCGTGTACATCGCGAGCGCCTCGTGTTGGAGGGCGATGACCTCGGCCACGTCGGCCGCGGCCAGCTCCTGGGCGGCGGCCGCGACGCCGGACCCTTCGGCTCCGCTCAGGGCGGGCCCGGCGACGGCCACCTTGACGTCCCCACCTGCCTGCTGCGCGGCCGCGATCGCTTCCCAGCTCGCGCGGTTGAGGGCGCCTTCGCGCTGTTCGGCAATAACCAGAATCATCAGATCACCCTCGCATCTTCGCGCAGCTTCTTGACGAGCTCCGCGGCGGCTTCCGCGGGACTGCCGCCAATCATCTGCGTCTTCGTGCCCTTCTCGGGGAAGTAGATGCTGACGATCTCCTGCTTCGCCTCGGCCGCGCCCGGCGACGCCACCTTCTTTATCTCTTTCTTCTTGGCGGCCATGATGCCCTTGAGCGTGGCGTAGCGCAGCTGGTTGATGCCGCTCTGAATGGTGAGCACCGCCGGCAGCGGCATGGCCACCCACTGGAACCAGCCGGCCTCGAGCTCGCGCTTGACGCGCAAGGACGCGGTGGCGCCAGGGCTCGAGCCCTGGCCTACCTCAACCTCCATGATGATGGTCGCGTGCGGCAGGCCCAGCTTCTCGGCCAGGATGACGCCGACCGAGGCAAACCCCTGGTCGTCGGACTGCAGGCCCGTCAGCACCAGGTCCACCTGCTCGTCCTTCAGCGCCGAGGCCAGCGCGCCGGCCACCGCGAACGCATCGGCCGCCGCCAGCCCATCGTCTTCGATGTGCAGCGCGCGGTCGGCGCCGCGGGCGAGCGCGTCGCGGATGGCCTGCTGCACGCGCGCCGGGCCGGCCGAGATCACGATCACGTCGCCGCCGTGCTTCTCCTTGAGGCGCAGCGCCTCTTCGAGCGCGTAGGCGTCAGGCTCGTTTGGCTCCCAGCTCGCGTCCTGGTCGCGGATCCAGGTCTTCGATTCATTGACGCGAAGCTGCCACTCGCGCGTGACGACTTGCTTGATGCAGACAGCGATCTTCATGGTGTGGGCTCAAGGCCGATCAGTCTTCGTACTTCTTCATCAGCAGCGTCCCGTTCGTGCCGCCGAACCCGAAGGAGTTCGACAGCGCGTAGCGGATCGCCAGCGGGCGGCTCTGGTTGGCGACGTAGTCGAGGTCGCAGCCCTCGTCGGGCTCGTCGAGATTGATGGTCGGCGGCGCCATCTGGTGCTTCACCGCAAGCGCGACGATACCGGCCTCGAGGCCGCCGGCGGCGCCGAGCAGATGGCCCGTCATCGACTTGGTCGACGACATCGCCACCTTCTTCGCGTGCTCGCCGAGCACCGTCTTGACCGCCAGCGTCTCGGTCGGATCGTTGATCGGCGTCGACGTGCCGTGCGCGTTGATGTAGTCGATCTGATCGGGCGCCACGCCGGCCTTCCGCATGGCCATGCGCATCGATCGCACGGCGCCGTGCGCGTCCTCGGGCTGACCCGTGAGGTGGTGCGCGTCGGACGTCAGCCCGTAGCCCGACACCTCGGCGTAGATCGACGCACCGCGCGCCCTGGCCATCGACAGTTCCTCGAGGATGACGATGCCGGCGCCTTCGCCCATGACGAAGCCGTCGCGCCCCTTGTCGAACGGCCGGCTGGCCCGCTCGGGCTCGTCGTTGCGCGTCGAGAGCGCGCGCATCGCGGCGAAGCCACCGACGCCCATCGGCGTGATCGCCGCCTCGGACCCGCCGGCAATCATCACGTCGGCGTCGCCGCGCTTGATGATCTCGTACGCCTCGCCCACGGCATGCGCCGAGGCGGTGCACGCCGTGCACGTCGCCAGGTTGGGCCCGCGCGCGCCGAAGCGGATCGACACCTGCCCCGCCGCGAGGTTGATGATGGTGGAGGGAATGAAGAACGGCGAGATGCGGCGAGGGCCGCCCGCGATCAGCTCGCGGTGCTCGCGCTCGATCGTGGTGAAGCCGCCGATGCCCGACGCGATGAACACGCCCACCTGATCGGCGATCTCCGGCGTGACCGTCAGCCGGGCATCGTCCATCGCGAATTGCGACGCCGCCACGGCAAACTGGATGAAGATGTCCATCTTCTTGACATCTTTCTTCTCCATGAACTGCAGCGGGTCGAAGCCTTTGACCTCACCGGCAATTCTTGCCGCGAACAGCGACGCATCGAAACGCGTGATGGGGCCGATGCCGCTCTTGCCGGCCAGCAGCGCGTCCCAATTGACCTGGGTGCCGACGCCGAGCGGAGTTACCAGCCCGACCCCGGTCACCACGACTCGCCTGGACATCAAATATCGCCCGGAGCCGCCGTTACTTCTTGTTCTTCGCGTGCGCCTCGATGTACTCGACGGCTTCCTTCACGCGGGTGATTTTCTCGGCGTCCTCGTCCGGAATTTCGATGCCGAACTCCTCTTCGAACGCCATCACCAGCTCGACGGTGTCCAGAGAATCCGCGCCGAGATCGTCGACAAACGACGCATCCGGCGTGACTTCTTCTTCGTCCACGCCGAGCTGCTCGACGATGATGCTCTTGACCTTGTCCGCGACCGCCATCAATGCCTCCAATTTTGCGCTTACTCGCTTACTACCCTAACTCGTCTTACTTCCCTTACATGTACATCCCGCCATTGACGGCAAGGACGTGCCCTGTAATATACGATGCCTCATCCGAGGCCAGAAAGCATACTGCCGCGGCAATGTCGTCGGGCGTCCCCAGCCGCCCGAGGGGAATCTTCCCCGCCCATGCCGCGTGCGCGTCGCCGGCAATGGCGCGCGTCATGTCCGTCTCGATCAGGCCCGGCGCCACGGCGTTCACGGTGACGTTGCGCGAGGCCACTTCCTGGGCCAGCGCCTTGGTGAAGCCTATCAGCCCCGCCTTCGACGCGGCATAGTTCGCCTGGCCCGCATTGCCCGACTGCCCCACGACCGACGTGATGTTGATGATCCGGCCGCGCCGCTGTTTGATCATCGGCCTGAGCACCGCCTGCGACGTCGTGAACGCCGCCGTCAGGTTCGTGGCCAGCACGGCGTCCCAGTCGTCGCGCTTCATCCGAAGCATAAGCTGATCCCGGGTGATTCCGGCGTTGTTCACCAGAATGTCGACGCTGCCCGCCTGCTGCGCGGCCGCCACCATCGCCTCGACGGCCTGCGGATCGGTGACGTCGGCCGGCACCGCGGTGGCCTTCCCGCCGGCCGCCTGAATCAGCTCGGCCGTCTCGCGGGCGTTGTCGCCGCGGGCCGCCGCAATCACGTGCGCGCCGCGTGCGGCCAGCATCATGGCCACCGCGCGGCCGATGCCGCGCGACGCGCCGGTCACAATGGCCACGCGGCCCTCAAGACGCCCGCTGAGCACTCGCCTCCACCTTCAGCTTCTCGATGAATCCCGCGCCGGCCAGCCGGGCCGCCATCAGGATGGCGCTGCGTACGGCCTTGGCCGACGAGCGCCCGTGTCCCACCACTGTAATGCCCGCGACGCCGAGCAGCGGCGCGCCGCCGTATTCGGCGTAGTCGACGCGGCGCCGGAAGTTGCGGAACGCCCGCCGCGACAACAGCCATCCCAGCCGCGTGCCCAGCGTCTCTGCGAGCTCCTCGCGCAGCATGTCCTCGACCGTCTCGACCAGGCCCTCGCTGACCTTCAGCGCGATGTTGCCCGTGAACCCGTCGCACACGACCACGTCGGCCGATCCCGAATAGAGCTCGCCCGCCTCGATGTTGCCGACGAAGGCGACCGGCGCGGTGCGCAGCAACTGGTGCGCTTCGCGCGTCAGCTCGTTGCCCTTGCCCGCTTCCTCGCCAATCGAGAGCAGCGCGACGCGCGGCTCGGCGACGTCGAGCGCGGCGCGCGCGAACGCGGCGCCCATCATGGCGAACTGCACCAGGTGCTGCGGCCGGCACTCGACGTTGGCGCCCGAGTCGAGCAGCACCACCGCGCGGCTCTTTCCGGGCCGCGCGTCCGTGCCCCTCGCCGGCAGCGTCGCGGCCAGGGCCGGCCGATCGATGCCCGGCAGCATGCCGAACGCGGCATGCGACGCCATCACCGTCGCCCCCGTATGTCCCGCGCTGAACAGCGCGGCCGCTTCGCCCGCCGCCACCAGCTCCGCGGCGACCTTCACCGACGCGCGCGGCTTCCGGCGCAGCGCCTGCGTCGGCGACTCGTCCATCGCCACACGCTCCGGCGTGTGGACAATCGTCAGGTCGAGCGCCGCACGGTCCAGGTGTCGCGCGAGCTCGCGCTCGATCGCCTCGCCGTCGCCCACGAGGGTGATGCCCGTGTCGATGCGGCGCGCGGCCAGCACGGCGCCGTCGACGGCCGTCCGCGGCGCCAGATCGCCGCCCATCGCGTCCACGGCTATGCGCGTCACCGACCGGCTGTTAATCGTCGTTGGTCGCCCTGACCTGCCGGCCGCGGTAGAAGCCGCAGTGCGGGCAGACCTGATGCGGAAGCTTGCGCTCGTGGCACTGCGGGCATTCGCTCGTCGACGGCGCCGTCAGGGCGTCGTGCGTGCGGCGCTTCGCCGTGCGGGTCTTGGAGTGTCTACGCTTTGGATTAGGCATGGTCTAGATCTTCAACTTCTTCAACGGGGCCAGCCGGGGATCTTCCCACGCGGTCTGGCAGGCACAGGTCGTCTCGTTCAGATTCACGCCGCAGCTCGGGCACAGGCCCTTGCAGTCCTCGCGGTGCAGCGGCTTCATCGGCAGCGCCAGATACAGCTGCTCGCGCACCATGTGCGCCAGATCGATCTGATCGTCGCGATAGAACGCCGTCGTCAGATCGTCGCCGCCGACTTCTTCCGCGTCGCTTTCGGCGTCCGCGTCCTCGCCCTCGTCGCCCGCGCCGCCGGCGCCCATGTTCAGGTGCTGCGGCAGATACCGCAGATCGAACGGCACGTCGACCGGAAACGCGAACGGCTCGAGACAGCGGCTGCACACCAGCTCGAGCGAGCCTCGAATGCGCCCGGCCAGGTGGTAGAGGTCGTCGTCCTTCCGGACGGTCATCACGAGCTCGACCGGCCCCCCGATCCGGAACGCGTCGTCCGCGACAGCCAGCTCCGCCGGGTCGAACGGGCGGGCAAACGGCGTCTCCGTGTCGCGGAATCGGGTCAGAACGAGCTGCATGTCAGTATCCACTGCCGCCCCCGGCGTGGCCGAGGCAAGCAGACATTATACCGTCAGGCCCAGGGCTTGGGGATAAACAGCTCCTCGTACAGGCTCACGGCGTACCGGTCGGTCATCCCGGCCACGAAGTCCTGGGCGGCCGTGTCCAGCCCCTCGGCCTCGACGGTCCGCAGGTCCAGATACGGCTCGGGCCGCTCCCGCACCTTTTCCCAGATCCCGCCCAGGATGCCCGAGGCCTTGGCGAACTCGGCCGTGGCGGCGTCGTTCTCGTAGACGGCCCCGAACAGGAATTCGCGCATCGCGAGGGTGGCTTCGAGGATTTCATCGCTCATGCGGATTTCGCTCAGTCCGCCTTCCAGGGTGCGCATCACGACGTCGGTGACCATCCGCCCGATGCGCTCCGAGGACGTCGCGCCCAGCACTTTCACCGCTGCGGCAGGCAGGTCGCCGGTGTGCAGCACGCCCGCCCGCACGGCATCGTCGATGTCGTGGTTGACGTAGGCAATGATGTCGGCCACGCGCGCCACCTGGCCTTCGATGGTGCTGGCGCGGTGCTCGGGCGGCGCGCCGACCGGCAGGCCGTGCTTGCCTTTCGAATGACGGGCGATGCCGTCGCGTACCTCGAACGTGAGGTTGAGCCCCTCGCGGTCGTTCTCGAGCACGTCGACGATGCGCAGGCTCTGCGCGTGGTGGGAGAAGCCGCCGGGAACCAGCTCGTCGAGGGCGCGCTCGCCCGCATGGCCGAACGGCGTATGGCCGACGTCATGGCCGAGCGCGACGGCCTCGGTGAGCTCCTCGTGCAGGCGCAGCACCTTCGCGATGCTCCGCGCAATCTGCGACACCTCGAGAGTGTGCGTGAGGCGCGTGCGGTAGTGGTCGCCGGTGGGCGCGAAGAAGACCTGCGTCTTGTGCTTGAGGCGCCGGAAGGCCTTGGTGTGGATGATGCGGTCGCGATCGCGCTGGAACGCCGGCCGGATCGGATCCTCGGGCTCGGGGCGGAGGCGCCCGCGCGTGCGCGCGCTCTGCGCGGCCTGCGGGGCCAGCGACTCGCGCTCGCGCGCCTCGAGTTGTTCGCGGATGCCGGCGCTCACGGCGTGATCTGCCCGAGGAAGCTGGTGCCGTGGTCGAGCGGGCCGACGCCGAAGACGTCGGCGATGGTCTGGCCGAGATCGGCGAAGGTCGAGCGCGTGCCCAGGTCGACGCCGCGTCTGACGTGCTCGCCCCATGCGAACACCGGCACGTACTCGCGCGAATGATCGGTGCTCGGCGTGGTCGGGTCGTTGCCGTGGTCGGCGGTCACGATCAGCAGGTCGTCGCCGTGCAGCAGCGGCAGCAGATTGGTGAGCCGCGCGTCGAAGCGCTCGAGGTTGGCGGCGTAGCCTTCCACGTCGTTGCGGTGGCCGTAGAGCGTATCGAAGTCCACCAGGTTCGCGAAAATGAGGCCGCGATCGAGCTTCCCGGCCTCGTGTTTGATCGCGTCCATGCCCTCCTCGTCGGACGCCGTGTGCACGGCGCCCCAGATGCCGCGGCCCGCGAAGAGATCCTGGATCTTGCCGATGGCCATCACCGGAATGCCGGCGTCGTGCAGGCGGTCGAGCAGCGTCGGCGCGTGCGGCGTCAGCGCGTAGTCGCGTCGGTTGGCGGTGCGCACCCAGGCACCCGGCCGGCCGATGAACGGTCGCGCAATCACGCGGCCGATGCCGCGCCCCGTGCCCGCGAGCTCGAAGGCCATCTCGCACCACTCGTACAGCTGCGCGATCGGCACCACGTCTTCGTGCGCGGCAATCTGGAACACGCTGTCGGCCGACGTATAGACGATCGGCCGGCCCGTGGCGACATGCTCGGCACCGAGCTCCTCGATGATGCCCGTGCCCGACGCGGCCTTGTTGGCGAGCACCTTGCGGCCGATCCGCGATTCGAACGCCTCGATCATGTCCTGCGGGAAGCCGTCGGGGAACACGGGAAACGGGCGGTCGAGCACCAGCCCGGCCATCTCCCAGTGCCCGGTCACCGAGTCCTTCCCGGGCGACTGCTCCGCCATGCGGCCGTAGGACGCGGCAATGGCCGGCGGCTCGCTCGCGTCGAGCGCGACGAGCCGGCCCAGGCCGAACGACCGCAGCGTGGGCACCTTCAACGGGCGCACGCGGGCGATGTTGCCCACGGTGTTGCTGCCCTCGTCGCCGTACGCGGCGGCGTCGGGCAATTCGCCGATGCCGACGCTGTCCATGACGATCAGAATGACGCGGGAAAAGGGTGACGATGCCATCAGGGGCGGCCGGCGCGAGCGGCGATGTCGGACATCGCGTTCAGGGCTGTCTGCAGCGTGTCGTCGCGCTCACCCGCCGCCGGAATCCACGTCAGGTTAGGCTCTTTGCGGAACCAAATCAACTGGCGCCGCGCATAGCGCAGGTTTTCCTGCACGATCAGCGCCCGGGTCGCCGGCTCGTCGCGCACGCCGTCGAGCATCTCCAGCACCTGCCGGTAGACCAGGCCGCTGAAGGCATGCGCATCGCGCGGCACGCCGGCGGCAAGCAGCCCCTGGATCTCGCCGACGATGCCGCGGGCGAACTGGTCGTCCACGCGGCGCGCCACGCGGCCGGCAATCAGCGCGCGATCGGGCTCGAGCGCAATGGCCGCCGGCACGAATTCGGGCAGCGGCTTCTCGGTGGCGTCGAAGTGGGCCGTCAGCGGCTGCCCCGTGAGCAGATAGACCTCGAGGGCGCGCACCATCCGCTTGGTGTCGCGCGGCTGGATGCGCCGCGCCGAGGCCGGGTCGACGCGCGCGAGCCATCGGTGCAGGCGTTCCGGGTCGCCGCGCTCGGCGACGGCATGCAGCCGGTCGCGCATGGACACATCGCGCGCGGGGCCGGGAAACAGGCCCCGCGTCAGGGCGCGGTAGTAGAAGCCGGTGCCGCCGACCACGATGGGCAGGCGGCCGCGGGCGTGGATGTCGCGCACGGCACGCGCCGCGTCGGCCGCATAGCGCGCGGCCGTATAGGTCTCGGTGGGATCGGCAATGTCGATCAGATAATGCGGAATGCCGTGCCGATCGGCGGGCGCGACCTTGTCGGTGCCGATGTCGAGGCCGCGGTAGACGGCCGTCGAGTCGCAGTTGACGATCTCGCCGCCGAGCCGCGCGGCCAGCGCGAGCCCGAGCGCGCTCTTGCCTGACGCCGTGGGGCCGAGAATCGCGACGAAGCGCTTCACGCGAACACGCGCACGAGCATCAGGATGAGCGCGATCGTGGCTATGAGGATCAGGCCCCGCTGCTGTGCCCGGGTGAACATATAGATCAACAAATCAACAGATCAGCAGATCAGCAGATCAGCAGATCAACAAATCACCGAGGCCGTTCGTTGTAGAAGAACGTCACCGTGAAGAGCACCCTGTCGTCCGGGTACTCGGGCGGCAGCCGCAGCGTGGGATTCGACTGGACGAGCGCCTGAAACGCCGCCGTGTTGAACGCGCCGATGTCGGAAGGCTTCACGGTCTTCAGGTCGCTGATGCGGCCGTCGCGGTGCACGTAGAACGTCAGCACCACCCTTCCCCGCATCGTCATGGCCGCGTACGGGATCAGCCAGTTGCGCTTGACCTGCGCGACGAAGCGCGTCAGCCAGGGGCCGAAGTCGACACCCTTGCTGTCGAAGCTGATGTGCGGGTCGTCGAGATTCGGGCCGCCGGTCGGATTGTCGAAGCGCTCGCGCTTGATCAGCTGATCGATGTTGCGCAGCGATTCGCCGATCCCTCCGGACGCGGGCGGCGTTTCGGCGGGACGCCGAATCGGCGCGCCGGCGCCGTTGGACGACACGGGAGGCGCGGGCGGCGACGGCGAGGGCGGCGCGGGCGTGGCCGGGCCGCGCGCCGGCTCGGCAGGCGTACCGTCGAGCATGTCGGCGCTGTTGCCGCGCGACATGGGCATGTCGTTGGCCGGCTGTGAGGCGCGCTCGGGCGACGCCGCGCGGCGATCCAGATCGGACGCCACACGCGGCCGCTCAGGGGGCGGCGACGGGCGCGGCGTGGCCTCCACGAGCATGAACGGCAGCGAGCGCTCGTCCCGGGCCTGCACCGGCACGGCGCCGTCGGGCACGGCCTGCGCGAACCACCGCGTGTCGGGCATCGCGAGCATGACGATCACGAGGATCGCGTGGACGAGCAGCGACGTAAGGACAGCCTCGCGGCGGGAGATGGCACTCCCGACGCCGTCCAGCTCATCATGACGGCCGTCGATATCGAAAAAAGACACGGGGGTCGATCGAGTTTAGCAGGCTCAAGGCTCAAGGCTCAGGGCTTTGGGCCTGAGCCCTGAGCCCTGAGTCCTGAGCCCTTCAGAGCTCAGCCACGTACAGATAGACGATCCCCATCGTCAAAGGGACGGCGCGGACGTTACGGAAGCCCGCTTTGCGCATTTCGTCGGCGAAGGCCTCGGGCGTGGGGAAACGCTCGACGGAGGCCGGCAGGTACG
>DATKDT010000107.1:0-21398 GCA_035512575.1 Vicinamibacterales bacterium
CCGCCTGGCGGCGTGAACTTCACCGAGTTCGACAGCAGGTTCCACAGCACCTGCTGCAGCCGCTGCGGGTCGCCGGTGACGAGCCCGCTGCCTTCCGCGATCTCGATCGCGATCGCAACGTCCTTCGCCGACGCGCCCGGCTTGACGATCTCGACCGCCGCGTCGACGACCGTCCGCAGGTCGAGCGGCTCGACCTCGAGGCGGAACTTGCCGCGGATGACGCTCGAGATGTCGAGCAGATCCTCGATCAGCCGCGCCTGGACGGTCGCGTTGCGCTCGATCGCCGCGAGCGCGCGCGCGCGCGCCTCGGGCGACAGGCGGTCGCCGCGGAGCAGACGGCTCCAGCCGACGACGGCATTGAGCGGTGTGC
This sequence comes from Vicinamibacterales bacterium, assembly GCA_035512575.1. Classification (GTDB taxonomy): domain Bacteria; phylum Acidobacteriota; class Vicinamibacteria; order Vicinamibacterales; family SCN-69-37; genus JALYRV01. Next base: position 371 of record DATKDT010000107.1, read on the forward strand.
GCAGCTCGTGCGACAGCGTCGCCAGGAACTCGTCCTTCGCGCGGTTGGCCGCCTGCGCTTCCTCGCGCGCGGCCTTCTCGCGCTCGAGCAGCTGGCGCCGCGCCTCTTCCGACCGGTACAGCGCCAGCGCGTGGCGCAGCGACCGCGACAGCCGCTCGGGCGAGAGCTGACCCTTGCCCAGGTAGTCGGCCGCGCCCGCCTTCATCAGCTCGACGGCCGTCTGCTCGTCGCCCTGCCCGGTCAGCGCGATCACCGGCGTGCGGTTGCCCACCGCGCGGATCGAATGCAGCACCTGCAGGCCGTCGGTGCCCGGCAACTGGTAGTCGAGAATGACGCAGTCGAACTTCGTGTCGCGCAGCAGCGCGAGCGCCTCCTCCTGACCGGCCGCTTCCGCCACGTCGGCCTCCACGCCCGCCAGCGCGAGCGTCCGCTTCAGCGCCAGGCGGTCGACGTCGTCGTCATCGACGATGAGGAGCTTGATGGGACCTTCCACGGCGATTGCTGCCCGCGTCAGGGCAGTTCCACGAGCGTCCAGTACTTGTTGAGCGTGGCGGTCAGCTCCACGAAGTTGCTGAACGTCACCGGCTTCAGCAGGTACCCGGCCACGTTGAGGTCGTAGGCGTTGACCTTGTCCTCCTCGTCATTCGAGGTGGTCAGCACGACGACGGGCGTGTGGCTGAGCGCCGGGTCGGCGCGCAGGCTCTTGAGGAACTCGATGCCGTTCATCTTCGGCATGTTGAGGTCGAGCAGGATCAGGCGGCGCTCGTCGGGCACGCGCCCGTCGCGCAGCATGTCCAGCGCCTCGAGCCCGTTCTCCGCGACGTACAGCGGATTCATGATCTTGTTGCGCTCGAACGCCCGTTTCACGTTCATCTGATCGATCTGATCGTCTTCGACCAGCAGAATATGCAGCGGCTTCGCCGTCGTCATTCGTGCGTCTCCTCGCTCGTGGGCCACGTGAAGTGGAAGCGGGCGCCGGCGCCGGCCTCCGATTCCACCCAGGCGCGGCCGCCCTTGTTCTCGACGATTTTCCGCACGAGCGCCAGGCCGATGCCGGTGCCCTCGACCTTGTCGCGCGGGTTCAGGGTCTGGAAGATGCCCCAGATTTTTTCGTGATAGTCCTTCGCGATCCCGGGCCCGTTGTCGGCCACGACGAACTCGTGGAACGCGCCGCCCTCGGTCTCCGTGGACGTGATCGTGACGCGCGCGTCGGCGCCGCCGGCGTACTTGAGCCCGTTGGTGATCAGGTTCAGGAACACCTGCTGCAGCGGCAGCCGCTCGGTGCGCAGCACCGGCATCGGGCCCGCGATCGCGATCACCGCGCCTTCGGGCGGCGAGGCGAGCTCGACGATGTCGTCGAGCAGGGCCTTCACGTCGATGTTCTCGGCCCCGTGCTTCGCGCGGCCGGCGCGCGAGTACGACAGGATGCCGTCGATCAGCCCTTCCATCCGGTGGATGCGGCCGCGCAGCAGCGCCAGGTACTCCTTCGTCTGGTCGTTCACGGCGCCGCCGAGCTCCTCCTCGATCCACTGCGAGAGGTTGGCGATGCCGCGCAGCGGCGCCTTGAGGTCGTGCGAGGCGACGTAGGCGAACTGATCGAGCTCCTTGTTGTTGCGCTCGAGCGCGCGCGTGATGCGCTGCAGCGACGCGAGCGAGCGGCGCAGCGCCTCTTCGGCCTCGCGGCGCTCGGTGACGTCGAGCGAGACGCCGGCAATCCGGAGCGGGCGCCCGAAGTCGTCGCGCAGCATCGTGCCGCGCTTTTCGATCCAGCGCGTCGTGCCGTCGGGCGTCACGATGCGATGCTCGAGATGCAGCGGCGTGTGCTTCTTGAGCGTGCGCCGGATGCCGGCGCGGACGCGCGGCAGATCGTCGGGGTGGATGGGCGCCTCGAAGTCGGCAACCGCGCCGCCGAAGGTGCCCGGCTCGAGCCCGTGCATGCGCTCGAGCGGCGCGGACCACGTGATGGCGTCCGTCTCGACCTCCCATTCCCACGACCCCATGCGGCCCGCTTCGAGCGCCAGCCTGAGGCGCGCCTCGCCCTCCGCGAGCTCCGCCGCGTGGCGCTGCATCGCCCTCTGCGCCTGCACCTGCGCCGTGACGTCCACCGCGTGCAGCAGAATGCCTTCGACGCCGCCGCGGTCGTAGATCGGCTGGATGACGAAGTCGGAGTACACCTCCGCCTCCGGAAAGCCGTCCCCGTCGTCGTCGCGCATCGAGCGCGCCTGATAGCCGAAGTAGGGCTCGCCGGTGGCGTAGACCTCGTCCATCAGGTCGAAGAACAGATCGCCGACCGACGCCTCCTGGAACGCTTCCCGGATCGGAAGGCCGATCACGTACCGGCTGCCGATGTTGTCCTCGAACCGGCGGTTGAGCATCTCGATCAGGTGATCGGGTCCCGTCGTGACGCAGATCATCGCCGGCGCTTCGCGCAGGATGCGATGCAGCCGCGCGCGATCGTGATCGGCCTGCTCGCGCTCCGACGCGGCCTGCCGCTCGGCGCCGACGTCGCGAAACGCGACGACCACGCCGCAGATGTCCCCGGTGTCGTCGGAGACGGGCGTGGCGATGTATTCGACGTGAATCGGCTCACCCTCGCGCGTCCAGAAGACGTCCTGGTCGATGCGCTCGGCCTGCCCGGTCGTGAGCACGCGGTGGATGGGGCAGTCCTGCAGGCGGTGCGGGCTGCCGTCGGCATGCGAGTGGTGCACGACGGCATGCTGCGGGCGGCCGAGGAGCTCCTGGGCGGTCCAGCCGAGCCCGCGCTCGGCGGCGGCGTTGACGAACGTCGTGTGCCCCTCGCGATCGAGCCCGTACACACCTTCGCCGAGCGCCTGCAGCAGCTGTGCTGCGTCAATCCCCGGTTCGTTTGCCAGCTCGCGCGTCACGTCAGCTCCGCCAACCCCGCCCACCAGATACACCCGTACCTGCAGGGGAACCACTATCGGTTAGCAAGTCTGCTGCCAGCTCACTGCTTCGGCTGTCGTGGCGAGAGGGTGCGGAGGGCGGCCCGGGTGGTGGCCGGTTCGATGACAGACAGGCTGATGATCGACGCTATCCCCGACCCGAACAGGACCGCGGCGGCCCAATCGAGCCGGTCGGCGAGGGCAAGGCCCGACCCCAGCACACACGTGTCCAGCGCAAGCTCAGCCATCCACAACCGGCGCCCGACGGCATGGAGGTGGCGGCGCAGATCGGCCGGATGCTCGCGCGCGACGAAATCCACGTTCAGCCGCAGCGCCACGACAACGGTAGCGCCCGCCAGAGTGAGCAGAAAGAGCAGCGACCCCCAGGGCCGCCCGAACGCAGGTCTGGCAATCCACATCACGACGGGCATCGCCGCCGCGAGCGCCGACACGACACGCTGGTGCACCAGGAACCATCGCAGACTGCGCGCCGTCGGCGCCGGGCCGTCCGCGGGCGGAGGCGCGCCCGCCCCGAGCGCCGCCACGACGTCGGCGCCGCTTGCGAACCGTGCCGCGGGATCGGGCGACAGGCACCGCCGGACGATGGCGGCGACGCCGGCGGGGAGGTCGGGCGTGTCGTAGGCGGCGCGGCTCGACAGCGCGGCTTCGAGCATCGCGCCGCGATCGCCGGCGAACGGGTGGCGTCCCGTGGTCATCTCGAACAGCAGCACGCCGAACGCGAACACGTCGGCGCGCGGATCCGGCGGCTGGCCGCGCAGCTGCTCCGGCGCCATGTAGCCGGGCGTGCCGGCGAGCGCCTCGACCGGCGCCACAGGCGCGGTGCCGCGCCGCAGTTCCGCGAGGCCGAAGTCCAGAATCTTGACGGCGCCGCCGGCGCCGGCGATGACGTTCTCGGGCTTGAGGTCGCCGTGGGCGACGCCTTCCGCGTGCGCGGCGGCCAGGCCGCCGGCAATCGCCTGCGCGTACCGATCGAGATCGGTCCGCGCGAGCGGCCCGCGCGCCAGCACGGCGCGCAGCGTCTCGCCGCGCACGAACTCGCTGATCAGGAACAGCTGCGTCTCGCCGAATCCGGCCGTTGACTCGCGCTCCTCGAGCGCGTACACCGTGGCAATGGCCGGATGCGAGAGCCGCGCGGCCATCCGCGCCTCGTGCTCGAGGCGCGCGCGCTGCGGTGCGCTCGCGCCCTCCGCCACGCACTTCACGGCGACGTCGCGGCCGAGCCGCGTGTCGCGCGCGCGATAGACCACGCCCATGCCGCCGCGGCCCGCCTCCTCGAGGATTTCGTACGCGCCGATGCGCTGTCCCGGATAGAGCGTGTTGAGCACGAGGTCGGGTTCAGCGGCCGCAAGCGGCTCGCTGATGAACGCCGCGGCTTCGGCGCGGTCGTAGCTGCGCGCGAGCGCGCGCAGCTCCTCGAGCATCGCGGCGTCGCCGCCGGCTTCGCGTGAGAAGAACTCGTCGCGCTCGGCGGGGGGAAGGTCGAGGCCGCGCTCGAGGATGGCCGAGACGCGCGCCCAGTCGCTCATCGCAGCTCGCGGGCGAGCCAGGCGCGCGCGACGGCCCAATGCCGCTTCACGGTGGCCGGCGACATGTCGAGCTCCGCGGCGGTTTCCTCGACGCTCAGGCCGCCGAAGTAGCGGAGCTCGACGATGCGCGCGCGCGCGGGATCGATCGCCTCGAGCCGCTCGAGCGCCTGATCGAGGGCCTCGACGTCAATCGACCGCTCGGCCGTCTTGTCGGGCGCGAGCGACTCGTCGAGCGTCACGCGCGGCGCGACGCCGCCCCGCTTGAGCGCGTGGCGCGCGCGCGCCCGCTCCACCAGGATGCGCCGCATCACCGTGGCCGCGATCGCGCAGAAGTGCGCGCGGTTCTGGAAGACCATCGGCTTGTCGTGCAGCAGCCGCAGGTAGACCTCGTGCACGAGCGCCGTCGGCTGCAGCGACTGGGCGTCGCGCTCGCGGCGCAGATAGGAAGACGCGAGCCGGCGCAGCTCTTCGTAGACCGCCGGCAGCAGCGCCTCGATCTCCGGATTGGGCGGGCGGGCCATGCTGGCGTCAGGGGGAGTGCTACACCCGCTCTATCGTGACCTTCTCCATCACGACGGGCGTCACGGGCCGATCGTGGCGGCCAACCTTCGTCTGGCCGATCTGCGTGACGACGTCCATGCCCTCGACGACTTCCCCGAAGATCGTGTGCTTGTTGTCGAGGTGCGGCGTCGGCGCCAGCGTGACGAAGAACTGGCTGCCGTTGGTGCCGGGCCCGGCGTTGGCCATCGAGAGCAGGCCCGCCTTCGTGTGGCGCAGCGACGGATGGAACTCGTCACCGAACTGATAGCCCGGCCCGCCGTAGCCTTCGCCGAGTGGATCGCCGCCCTGGATCATGAATCCGTCGATGACGCGATGAAAGATGATGCCGTCGTAGAACGGCTTCTTCTCCTTCGCCTTCGTGCCGGGATGCGTCCATGCCTTCGTGCCCTCGGCGAGGCCGACGAAGTTGGCGACGGTGTTGGGCACTTCCTTCTCGAACAGCTTCACGGTGAAGCGGCCGAGCGTGGTATCGAAATGTGCGAGCGTGCTCATGCCTCTGAGTCTAATTCACCTTCGGATGCATGGCATCCCAATCCGTTGCCCGCTCGTACGCCAGCCCGATCCGCAGCATCGTCGCCTCGTCATAAAGCCGGCCCGTCAGCATCAGCGGACGCGGCCGTCCTTCCAGGAAGCCCGCCTTCATCGTCAGCGACGGATGCCCGGTGAGGTTCGTCGCGCCGAGGCTGGCGCTCTGGTTCGACGACAGGATCACGTCGCAGCCCTGCATGAGCGTGCCCCACTCGCGCATCATCAGCGTGCGCGCCTGCTGCGCGCGGATGTACTCGACGGCCGGCACGAAGCGCGCCGTGCGGAACGTGCCGGGCCAGGTGCCGAGACTTTCCTCGGTCAGTTCCCCGCCGGCGAGCCGGCGCGTGAGCTCGTCGAACGACGCGGCCGCTTCCGCGCTGAGGATGAAGTTGAGCGCGTTCGACGGGAAGTCGGGCAGCGACACCGGCTCCACCTGCGCGCCGAGCTTCCGGAACACGTCGACCGCGTCCATCATCAGCGCGTTCATCGCCATGCGGTTCTTGCGCTGCTCCTCGTTCATCCGCTCGGGCACGTCCTCGATTTCCGATTTCACGTAGCCGATGCGGACGCGCGACATCGGCGTGTCGGGCGCCCACACGAACGGCGCGTCGACGACCGTGGTGTCGCGGCCGTCCGATCCATAGATCGCGTTGAACGCGATCGCGCAGTCCTCGACCGTCCGGCACATCGGCCCGATCTTGTCCATCGTCCAGCTGAGGGCCATCGCGCCGTAGCGGCTCACGCGGCCGTAGGTGGGGCGCAGGCCGACGACGCCGTTTTCGGCTGAGGGAGAGACGATCGAGCCGCGCGTCTCGGTGCCGAGCGCGAAGCCGACGAGCCCGGCGGCGGTCGCCGAGCCGGGACCGGCCGACGACCCGCTCGAGCTGCGCTCGACGTTCCACGGATTGCGCGTGCGGCCGCCGAACCAGTCGCCGCCCTGCGCGAGCGCGCCCATCGAGAGCTTCGCCACCAGCACCGCGCCGGCCTCGCGCAGCCGCTCCACGACGGTCGCGTCGTAGTCGATCACCTGGTTCTCGTAGGGCTTCGCGCCCCACGTGGTGCGGATGCCTTTCGTGGCGAACAGATCCTTCGCGCCCCACGGGATGCCGTGCAGGGGCCCGCGATAGCGTCCCGCGCGAATGTCGCGGTCGGCGGCCGCGGCCTGCTGCAGCGCGAGCTCCTCGGTGAGCGTGACGACGTTGAACAGCGCCGGGCCGTGCGTCTTGAGCCGCTCGAGATACATCTTCGTGAGATCGGTCGACGTGATCTCGCGCCGCTCGATGAGGCGCGCGAGCGCGGTGACCGGCCAGAACGCGACGTCCTCCAGGCGCGCGGGCTTCCGCAGCGCCGGCTGCCGCGACAGTCTCAGCCTGGCGTGCGGTGTCGACGCGCCGGTGGGCTTCCTGCCGGGCAGGTACGGCGTGAAATGCACGGCGGGCTCGACGCCGTTCGGAATGTCCATCTTGCGCAGCTGTTCGTACGCGTTGAGGTTGGTGCTCAGTCCGCGCCGCATCGCCTCCGCCTGCTCGTCGGTGAAGTCGATCCCGATGATGTCTTCGGCGCAGGTGATGGCCTCCCGGCTCACGCGCGGCGGCTGCTGCGGCTGCTGCGCCAGCGCGCGGGTGGACGCCCCCGCCGCGATCGCGGCGGGGAACAGGCTGAGAAAGCGGCGTCGTGACGACATCCTATTTGCGCTCCTTGAACTCAGCGGGGATGGCCACGTCGGCAGCGGACGCCGACGCGTCGATGGTCAGCGTCTCGTGCGTCGACGCGAACACCTTGGTCTTCGTGCCCGGTTTCTCCTGGTTGCGGCGCATGAGGCGTCCGGCGAGGCCCCCGCCGCCGCCCTGATTCTGCGCCGCCGCCGCGGGGTCCTTCACCGCCTCGAGCGTCAGCGTGGTCATCAACGGCGTGCCCTGCAGCTTCGCGCCCTCCTTTGCCAGGCGCTCCTGCGCTTTCTGGAAGCCGGGATGCACGGCCAGCAGCGCCGCGAGCTGGCTGGCCGACATCGTGCCCATCTCGCCGTACACCTTTTCCGCGAACTTGCGATCGAACTCGTAGACCTGGTCGAGCGCCGCAATGCGCGGAGCGAGCCACATGTCGGACGTCAGCACGAGGCCGCCTGCTTCCTCGAGCGTTTTCCCCTTCTGGCGCATCGTCACGATCGCGAGCACCTGACGGGCGTTGTGGCCGGCCATCGATTTCGTGGCGCCGGTTTCCTTCACGTCGAGGTCGAACTCGTACTCGGGCCCGCCGGGCTCGTCGGGAGACTGGGTTTGCTCGCCGGCCTCCGCGGCCTCCTTCGCGGCCTCCTCCTTCGCCTCCTGGATCTCGCGCCGCAGCTGCTCGAAGGTCGTGACCGTGTAGGTCTTCCGCTTCGCGTCGATGTCGTAGATCTTCTCTTCGCCGAGATCGATGATCCGGCCGCTGCCGTCGGCGAGCGTGGCCTTGCGATCGCCGCGTACCGCCACCGTCGCCGTCTGCGGCTTCGAGCCGCCGAACATGCCGATCATGCGGCCGAGCATGCCTTCGAATTTGATCTGTGTGCGCGCCGTCGTTTTCACGTCGGCGCCGAGCGAAACCGTGGCCGCGGCCGCAAGCGCCGCGCTGAGCAGAATGGCTTTTCTCATGTTTCCCAACCCCTTCTGTATTCTGTGTTCTGTATTCTGTATTCTGTGTTCTGTATTCTGCGTTCTGTATTCTGTATTCTTCGGGCGCCATGACACAACGCCCAACCGAAAGGCTGACCTTCGTCCCGGCTCTGACCGCCCCTGACGCGGGCGGCGACATCACCGCGCAGACGGGCGGCGTGCTGGCCCGTCTGGAGGAGATGCTGTCCACGGCGGGATCGGACCTGGCGCACGCGGCCACGGTGCATGTCTATCTCCGGCGGGGAGAGGACTTCGCGGCGATGAACGCGGTGTACGCGAAGGCCTGGAGCGCCGCGCCGCCCTCGCGCACGACCATCGTCGCGGATCTGCCGGGCGCGGACGCGCTGGTGGCAATGTCGGCCGTCGCCGTGCCGCGCGGCGGCCGCCGCCGCATCGTCAATCCGCCCGGATGGGCCGAGTCGCCGCTGCCGTACTCCTACGCCGTCGGCGCGGGCGATGCGGTGTTCCTCGCCGGGCTCGTCGCGCGCGACAGCGGCACCAACCGTCCCGTCGAGGGCCGCGCCGGCGCGCAGCTCGATCTGATCATGGCGAACGCGCGCGAGATTCTCGGCGCGGCCGGGCTGTCGCTCGATCATGTCGTGAGCGCGCGCGTGTACCTGGCCGATGCCGCCTCCTTCGCCGAGATGAACGAGGGATGGCGGAAGCACTTTCCCGGCGCGAAGCCCGCGCGCGCGACCGTCATTGCGGGACTCATGCAGCCGGCCTACAGGATCGAGGTCACGCTCGTGGCGCATGCCGCCGAGCCGCGGCATCTGCCCGCCGATCCGCCGAACGCCAACCTGAGCGCCGCGGTCACGGCCGGCTCGATGGTGTTCGTGTCGGGGATGCTGGCCGCCGGCGCGGGCGACGCGGCCGCCCAGACGCGCGAGACGCTCGCGAAGGCGCGCGCCGCGCTCGCGCGCGCCGGGGTCTCGCCCGCCGATGTGGTCGAGACGACGGTCTGGCTGCCGGATCTTGCGCACCTTGCAGCCGTCGATCGGGCGTACGGCGAGATGTTCGCCGGCGAGGCGCCCGCGCGCGTCACCGCCGGCGCCGGTCTCGTCGCGAAGGACGCGCTCGTCGAGATCGCGATGACCGCCGTGCGTTCTGGGCCTGTCGAAGGGTGATGAAGCCGCGCGTCGGCATCTCGTCGTGCCTGCTCGGACAGGCCGTGCGGCACGACGGCGGCCACAAGCGCGACGAATCGCTCATCGCCGATCTGGAACCACACGTCGAATGGGTGCCTGTCTGTCCGGAGATCGAGATTGGCCTCGGCACGCCGCGGCCGCCGATCGAGCTCCAGGACATCGGCGGCGCCATCCGCCTGATCATGCCGTCCACGGGACGCGATCTCACCGGCGTCATGCGCGAGTACGCGGAGCGTAAAGTCGAGGCGCTGGCTGACATGCGGTTGGCGGGATACGTCCTCAAGTCGCGCTCGCCGAGCTGCGGCCTCGGCAGCACGCCGGTCGTCAATTCCAGCGCCGGTCGGGATGAGCTGAACTCGGGCGTATTCGCTGCTGTGCTGAGAGCGCGTCTCCCCGGGCTGCCGATCGAGGAAGAAACCCGGCTCCGCGATGCCGCCGCGCGCGACTCTTTCCTGCAGCGAATTCTTTCCTACAGTCCGGGTAGAAATATGTAGCCTGCTACCCACTTTTTCGAGCCCATCCGTGCTTCCCCCGGGCAGCAGGGGGCCCGTCCGGCGCCGCATCCGGCATCCCGATTGCGCTATAGCCATGCGTGAAGATTCGCGGCGCCTTTCTCGTCATCGTCACGCTCGCACTGGCCTGCGCCGCCTTTGCGGCCGGCGGCCTCGTCTGGACGACGCTGGCTCAGGTGCGGACCGACCTCAGCGGCTCGCGCGTGACGAGCTCGCTCGAATCGGGCCCCCAGGCGTCGCTCATCTACGACCGCGACGACACGCTGACCCACTCGCTGTTCACCGAGCAGCGCATCGACGTCGCGCTCTCCGAGGTTTCTCCCGTGATGGTGCAGGCCGTGCTGGCCGCGGAGGACCATCGCTTCTACGACCATTTCGGCCTCGATCCCGTTCGCATGGCCGGAGCCGCCGCCGCCAACCTCAAGGCGCGCCGCATCGTCGAGGGCGGCAGCACCATCACGCAGCAGCTCGCGCGCAATCTGGAGCTGGGCAGGCAGCGGACGTGGAGCCGCAAGATCCGCGAAGTGATTCTGGCGGCCGAGATCGAAGCGCGCCACAGCAAGGACACGATTCTCGAGACGTATCTGAACACGGCGTACTTCGGCGAGGGCTACTACGGCGTCGAGGCCGCGTCGCGCGGCTACTTCGACAAGCCGGCGTCGGGCCTGGAGCCGGACGAGGCCGCGCTGCTGGCCGGCCTCCTTCGCGCGCCGTCCGCCAACAGTCCCAACAAGACGCCCGACGGCGCGACGACGGTGCGCAACCTGGTGCTGCGCGCGATGCGCGACCGCGGCGTGATGACCGACGAGGACATGCGGCGGTATGTGGCGGAGCCGCTCAGGGTGAAGCCGCGCCGCTCGAACGGACTCACGGCGCACGTTCACGCCGCCGAGACGGCGTGCGGGCTCTACTACTTCGAGGAAGTGCGGAAGCAGCTCGTCGACATGTTCGGCGAGGATCAGGTGCTCGAGGGCGGCCTGCGCGTGTTCACGAGCTACGACCCGCGCGCGCAGCACGCGGCGGAGCGGGCTATCGCGCAGCGCCTGGCGCAGCTCGCTCCTTCGCCAAGGCTTCGGAGCGCAAGCTCGTCTGCCCTGCAGGGCGCACTGGTCGCCATGGAGCCGCGCACCGGCCATGTGATCGCGCTGGTGGGCGGCCGCGATTTCCACCAGAGCAGCTTCAATCGCGCGACGCAGGCGCACCGCCAGCCGGGGTCGGCCTTCAAGCCGTTCGTCTGGGCCGCCGCCGTCGAGCGCGGGTGGGCGCCGGGCACGGTGCTGACCGGGCTCGACGCGCCGATCGGCGACGGCACGTGGATGCCCTCCGGCGACCACGAAGCCGAGAGCTATACGCTGCGCCGCGCGCTCACGGTGTCGAGCAATCGCGCCGCCGCGCAGCTGATGCAGCAGGTCGGCATGTCGTCGACGATTTACACGGCCCGCCGGCTCGGTATCGAGTCGGATCTGCCGCCGGTGCCGTCGCTCGCGCTCGGCACGGGCGAAGTGACGCTGCTCGAGATGGTGTCGGCCTACGGCGCGCTGGCCAACGAAGGCGTGTGGACGCGGCCGACGCTGATCACGCGCGTCGAGGATGCGAGCGGCGCGGTGCTCTACGCGGCGCCGTTCGATCAGCGCCGCGCCGTTTCCACGGGCACCGCGTATCTGATGAACAGCATGATGTCCGACGTCGTCAACCGCGGCACCGGCTGGCGCGCGCGCCAGGCCGGATTCACGCTGCCGGCCGCGGGCAAGACGGGCACGAGCGACGACTACGCCGACGCGTGGTTCGTCGGCTACACGCCCGGCGTCGTCGCCGGCGTCTGGTTCGGCCACGACCGCCGCAAGACGATCAGGAAGTCCTACGCCAGCGACATTGCCGTGCCGGCGTGGGCCGCGTTCATGCGTGAGGCGACGCGCGGCCACAAGGCCGTGTGGTACGAGATGCCGTCAGACGTCGAGAAGGTGGACATCTGCCGCGCGAGCGGGCATCGCGCCGGCGACGCGTGCCGCCGGTCGCCCGGCTACGCCCGCGTGATGCTGCTGGACGGGTCGATGGTCGACCGCGAGGTGCAGGGCGGCGTGGCCACGGAGCTGTTCACGCTGGGCAGCGCGCCGTACGGCGAGTGCCCGCTCCACAGCGGTCTGTATCTGGACGCGTCTTACGAACTGGCGCCGATGCCGGAGCTGCCGGAGCTGTCGGATTTGGCCAGCGATCTGGCGATGCCGGCGATGCCGAGGGGGATGTCGGAGCTGTCCGGCTCGCTCACGAGCGACGACCTGAGCAGCCCGTTGTTCAAGGCGTCCGAGGCGGTGGGCACGTCGGGCGTGACGCCGGCGCCGCGGGCCACACCCGCGCCGCCGCCGACCGCGCTGCCGCCGATCCCGGTGTCGCCGTCGCTGCCGTCGGCCACGAAGCCGGCCCTCGGCACGATTCCCAGGGCCGGCACGCCGAACGTGCCCGGCGCCCCGAAGCTGCCCGGCACGCCGGTGCGGAAACCGGGCGGAGGCATCACGATCGAAAGTGTCGTCAAGTCCGACGGCACCACGGTCACGGTTATCCGGGACCACCGCGGCGGCGGCTAGCCGCCGGCCCGCTGGCCCTCTCCGTCTCCTGCCCGAGCCGCGCCATGTCCTCGACCGGTTTCGATCTTGCCCGTGCTTCAGATACACTTAGGGGTTCGTAGGAGGTGTTTTGGGAGACGCAGGAGAAGGACTCGTCGACGCGGAGGCGCGGCTGCAGGAGCTGCGCGATGAACGTGAGGCCGCGCGCAAGAGCGCGAGGGTGAAGAGCCCGCTGGCCGATCCGGAGAAGGTGAGGGAGCAGGCGTCGCTGACGCTCGCCCGCACCGAGCTCGAACGGCAGGCATCCACCGCCACGCACCCGGTGCGCATCAAGCAGATTCAGGCGGCGATTGCCGAAGTCGACAAGCGGCTGGCTAAGCTGAAGTAACGAGCGCGCGGATGTCCTCCGCATCGATCGTTTCGACATCCAGCAGGCGCTCGGCCATGGCCTGCACGCGGTCGCGGCGCGCCTCGAGCAGGCGCTGCGCCGTCTCGAGCCCGCGCGTCACGATCGCGCGAATCTCCTCGTCTACCTGCCGCGCCGTGTCATCGCTGAAGCCCGCCTTCGCCGCGCCCTCGTCGTCCTGGCGCCGGAACGCCAGCGGCCCGAGGGGCGACATGCCGAACTTGCAGACCATGTGCGTCGCAATGTCGGTGGCGCGCTCGATGTCGTTCGACGCGCCGCTCGTCTCCACCTGCAGGAACAGCTGCTCGGCCGCCCGCCCGCCCATCAGAATCGCCACCTGCGTCTCGAGATAGTCGCGCGTATAGGTATGCCGGTCCGTATCGGGCAGCTGCATCGTCACGCCCATCGCGCGCCCGCGCGGCACGATGCTGACCTTGTGCACCGGATCGGCGTGGGGCAGCAGCGCCGCGACGACGGCGTGGCCCGCTTCGTGCCAGGCGGTGATGACGCGCTCGCGGGCGGTGAGCTGCAGCGACTTGCGCTCGACGCCCATCATGACCTTGTCGCGCGCCGCTTCGAGATCGGACTGCGCGATGGACACGCGGCCCGTGCGCCCGGCCAGCAGCGCGGCTTCGTTGATCAGATTGGCGAGATCGGCGCCCGAGAAGCCGGGCGTGCCGCGCGCCACGCGCAGCAGCTCCACACCTTCGGCCATCTTCACGCCGCGCGCGTGCACGCGCAGAATGTCTTCGCGGCCGCGCAGGTCGGGATTGCCGACCGACACCTGCCGGTCGAAACGCCCGGGCCGCATCAGCGCCGGGTCGAGGATGTCCTGCCGGTTGGTGGCCGCGATGACGATGATGCCGCCGTGGCCTTCGAAGCCGTCCATCTCGACGAGCAGCTGGTTGAGCGTCTGCTCGCGCTCTTCGTGGCTGAGCGAGTGGCTGCCGCGGCTGCGGCCGACCGCGTCGATCTCGTCGATGAAAATGATGCACTTGCCGTGCTTGCGGGCGTCCTTGAAGAGGCGGCGGATGCGCGCGGCGCCGACGCCGGCGAACATCTCAACGAACTCCGAGCCGCTGGCGAAGAGGAACGGCACACCGGCTTCGCCGGCGATCGATCGCGCGAGCAATGTCTTGCCGGTGCCGGGAGGGCCCGCCAGCAGCACGCCGCGCGGAATGCGTCCGCCGAGGCCCGCGAATCGCTCGGGCTCGCGCAGGAAGTCGACGATCTCGCGCAGCTCCTCCTTCGCCTCGTCGACGCCGGCGACATCGTCGAAGGTGACGGGGTTCTCGCCCTTGCCGGCGATCTTCGAGCGGCCCGTGACCGACGGTATGCGGCCGGTGGTCGTGCGCCAGGCGGTGAAGCCGACCAGCCCGAGCACGCCGGCGCCGAGCAGCGTGGCAAGGACGTGGAAGAGGCGTTTGCCGGAGCCGTCGACTTCGATGCGCACGCCGCCCCGCGCAAGCGACGCGAGCAGCTCCGGATTTCGGGCCAGGTAGCCGGCCGGGACGGTCGTGCGCAGCACGGCACCGGTCTTGAGCTCGGCGCGGATGTCGTCTTCACGCGCGCGGATTGCCGAGACCTCGCCGCGATCGAACGCGCCGAGCAGCGCCGAGAACGGCACCTGCGGCGGGCCGGAGCGAAACGCGGCATAGACGCCGGCGCCCGACAGAATCAGGATGGCCAGCGCCGCGATTGCGCTGACGTGACGGCGGGAATGGAAAAATCGCTTCACGATAGAACAGTGCACCGGCGGGACGAAGCGGCCGCCGCGCGGCGCCAGGCCCGTCAAAAAAGTCAGGATTGGGGGAACGTCCACAAGTTTAGTGGGCGGGCGCGCAGCATGCAATTGGAAAGACGATGCGCGCGACCTCTGCTGTAATGACAACATGACGAACTGGACCGCCTGGGCCGTTCATGCCTACACCGCGTCGGGAGCCCTGATGGGGTTGGCCGGCGTCGTCGCCGCCGCGTCGGGCAACTTTCGCGCGGCCTTCATCTGGATGTTCGTGGCGACCTTCGTCGACGGCACCGACGGCGTGCTGGCCCGCTGGGCGCGGGTCAAGGAGCGCACGCCGCTGTTCGACGGCGCCCGGCTCGACGACATCGTCGACTACCTCACATTCGTCTTCCTGCCGGCGTTCGTCGTGATTACGGCCGGGCTCGTGCCTGCAGAGCTCGGATGGGTCGTCTCCGGCGCCATGCTGCTGTCGAGCGCGTACGGCTTCGCGTCGATCGACGCGAAGACTTCGGATCATTTCTTCACCGGATTTCCGTCTTACTGGAATGTGGTGGCGCTCTACGTCGCGGTTCTCGGACTGCCGCTCTGGGCCAATGCCGCGCTGATTCTCGGATTCGCGGTCATGGTCTTCGTGCGCATCGGCTACATCTATCCGACGCGCACGCCGATTCTGCAGCGCACCACGCTGGCGCTGATGGCCATCTGGGGCGTGATGCTGCTGCTGATGATCCTGTGGCTGCCGCCGCTTGTCCCGAGCGCAGGCGAGGCGCCGCCGCGGTGGCTCGTGCTCGGCTCGCTCGTCTTTCCCATCTATTACGTCGTGCTGTCATTCGCGCTCCATGCCCGGCGGCCGAGGCAATGATCCACTGGCAGCGCCGCCTTCTCGCCGTCGTGTTCATCGCGCTCATCGTGGGCAGCGCGCTCGTCGTGCTGTGGACGATGAAGCATACGGTGGCGATTCACCGGCTGCGGCGCGGCGTGGGCGACACGATGTTCCTGTCGGCCGACGGCAAGCCGTGGTTCCGCATGGACGAGCGGCGCCGCGACGTGCAGATCGGCGAGATTTCAGAGCATCTGCGCAATGCGGTGCTGGCGATCGAGGATCACCGGTTCCACCGCCACGTCGGGCTCGATCCCATCGGCATCAGCCGGGCCGCGGTGCGCAACGCCACGCGCAGCTCCACGGAAGGCGGCAGCACGATCACGCAGCAGCTCGCGCGCACGATGTTCCTGTCGAACCGCCGCACGTGGGGGCGCAAGATTCAGGAATCCGGGCTGGCCCTCCTGCTCGAAGTGCAGCTGTCGAAGGAGCAGATCTTCGAGCTGTATCTCAATCGCATCTATCTGAGCGGCGGCATGTACGGCGTCGAGGCCACCTCGCAGGCCGTCTTCGGCAAGCCGTCGAAGTCGCTGACGCTGGCCGAGGCGGCGCTCATCGCGGGGCTGATCAAGGCGCCGTCGGCGCTGTCGCCGTGGGGCAACCTCGACGAGGCTCGCGAGCGCAGCTTCGTGGTGCTGGCGCGGATGCAGGAGCTGAAGTTCATCACCGCTGAGGAGGAGGCGAGCGCGCGCCGGGCGCGGCTGCGCATCCGCCCCTACCCGCGCGCGGCCGAGGCGCGGCACGGCTACGCGAAGGACTATCTGCGGCAGCTGTTCCGCGACCGCTTCGGCGGCGATCATCCGCCCGACTGGAAGGTGCACACCACGTTCGTACCCGAGCTGCAGGATGCGGCCGAGCGCGCCGTGTCGCAGGGGCTGCGCCGCTGGGGCCGCAACGTCGAAGCGGCGCTGGTGGCCGTCGATCCGCGCACGGGCGACATTCTGGCGATGGTCGGCGGCCGCGACTACGCCGAGTCGCAGTACAACCGCGCGGTGCGCAGCGAGCGGCAGCCAGGCTCGGCGTTCAAGCCGTTCGTGTTTGCCGCGGCGCTCGAGCGCGGCTGGTCGCCGGTCTCGGTGCTCGAAGGCCTTTCCACGATCGAGCCGCTCGGCACCGAGGAATGGCAGCCGCGCAACGCCAGCTATTCACCCGACCGCATCACGCTGCGCCAGGCGCTGTTCGAGTCGAACAACCGCGCCGCCTCGGCGCTGCAGCGCCGCATCGGCTCGCGCGCCGTGCTCGCCCTCGCCGGCGGCGTCGGCCTCGACGATCAGCCCGACGTGCCCTCGCTGGCGCTCGGCGCCGGCCTCGTCACGCCGCTCGATCTCACCGCCGCCTACGCGCCGTTCGCCAACGGCGGCGAGGCTGTCGAGCCGCGCGCGATCGCGCGCATCGTCGACGCCGGCGGCGGCGTCGTGCTGCGCGACGATGTCGATCGGCGGCGCGTGCTCAGTGAGGAAACCGCGTTCCAGATGTTCACCATGCTCAGGGACGTCGTGGATCGCGGCACGGGCGCCGGCGCGCGCGCCCAGGGCGTGCGCTTCACGGCCGCCGGCAAGACCGGCACCACCAACGACTACAAGGACGCCTGGTTCGTCGGCTTCTCCTCCTCGGTCGTCGTCGGCGTGTGGGCGGGGCTCGACACGCCGGCGACGATTGCGGGCGACGGATCGGGCTCGCGCATCGCGCTGCCGATCTGGTCGGACTTCATGCGGCGGGCGGCGCGGTACCGGCCGCCGCGCGCGTTCAGCGCTCCAGCGTCGCTGCGCGAGGAAGCGCTCTGCCGCGAGTCGTTCCTGCAGCCGATGGCGCAGTGCCCGCGCTACGTCGAGTACTTCAAGGGCGGCGACGACATCCCGCGCGCGCAGTGCCCGATTCATACCGGCACCATCGAGGAGCGCGTGGAGCGGGCCGTGGAGGGCTTCTTCCGGGGGCTGGGGCGCAAGCTGCGCGGGATCTTCCGGGACTAGGGCCGGGCGGGCGCGCGCGATCGCGCCGGGTGCATAATCACCGGCATGCGGAACCTGGTGAAGCTCCTGGTCGGGCTCGTCGTGCTGCTGGTGGTTCTGGCCGGTGTGGCGGCCCTGGTCGGCATGGCCCTGCCGGCCTCGCACGAAGCCACGCGCAGCGCGCGCATCGACGCGCCGGCGTCGGCGATCTACTCGATGCTGATCGTGCCCGAGGCGTACCCGGAATGGCGGCCGGATGTGGAGCGCGTCGAGCGCATGGACGCCGACCGGTTCCGCGAATACGGCAAGGACGGCCCGATCGTCTTCCGCATCGTCGACAGGCAGCCGCCCTCGCGGCTGGTCGTCGCGGTCGACGATCCGGATCAGCCGTTCAGCGGCACGTGGACGTTCGAGCTGCAGCCGGAGGGCGCGCAGGGCCAGGCGACGCGCGTGCGCATCACCGAGCGCGGCGACGTGCCGAACCCGCTGTTCCGCGCGATCGCCCGCGTGCTGATGTCGCCAACGGAGGGGATTGAGGCCTATCTGCGGAATCTCGGGCGGCGGTTCGGCCAGGATGTCACGATCGAGCCCTGAGCGAAGAATCCGCAGATCACTCGGCCGTTCGCCGATCGGCGCAACGCTCGCCTGGCTCCACTTCGACGTCCGGAAAAACGCCGCTGCGCACCAGGCGAACTTGCACGCGTGGGGCCCCGAGACCCACGCGTGAGCAGGCGCTCCGCGGCGTTTTACCCGAGTCCTGACGGACGTCTCAGAGTCGCCCGCCAATCGTCGCGCCGATCGGCCAGCGGCCGGTGAACCATTCGCGCGGCGGGCGAGGCGGCAGTTTCCACAGGTTATCCACAGAAAAAATGTTCGAGCGTTGCAGATCTTGCGCGAGTGGCACGGAACATTCGTTGCCTTCGCGTCGCGACGATGGGATAACGGCGGAATGAAAGCGATTCCTTCGTGTTGCGGCGCACACCGAGCGTTGGGCGGAAGCGGCGCGTAAATCGGCTGCGGACCTCCTCGCGCTTGTGGACGAATGCGAGAGGCGAGGCCTCGAAGTGCCGGAAGAAGTCGACGTCGAGCGGCTGCGGAGCGAGCAGCGCGAGTAACCCGCACGCGCGCGCAGGTGCGGTGTCCGGCGTTCTGCCGCGACGGCGTCAAAAAGACGTCGGAGAGACCGCTCTTTGGCTCGACTCGCCCCGCCGGCGCGGCGGAATGCCGGACATCGCACCGCAGCACAGACGAGCGCGCGAGGCGACGCAGTTGTCGCCGCACCCCGATCAGCGCACGCGCACGATCGGATAGCTCTTTGTGTCGGCGCCGAGCAGCTGGTCGAGCACGTTCCACGTCACCCATCCATCATCCGACCGCGGCTCGAGCAGATAGAAGACGATCCTGCCGAGCGGCTGATTGACGGGCACGGCAAGCGAGCCGGCGGTCAGCGAGACGTCGGAGGCCGCTTCCCACGCGCCATCCAGCGTGCGCATGCGGTGACCCTGGAATTCGCGCTCGATCTGCGTGTTGGACGTGATCGCGAATCGCTCGGCGCGCACCGTCTTCGGCTCGGTGAGCCGCGTGAACCGGATGCCGTGCGCCGTCAGCTTGTCAGCCAGCGACCCGAGCAGGCGCGCGTTCTGCATCGCGTTCTGCAGCAGATCGCCGGGGATGTAGTACTCAGCCGGCGCCGTCTCGTCCATCGCCGACTCGAATGTGCTGTGGTCGCGCATGACCTCGGGCGTGACGACGTCCTGTCGCAGCAGCATCACCTGTCCGGTGTAGGGATGACGCTGCTCTTCGACGTCGCCCATCAGGATCGTGAGCTCGCCGCCCTGGTGATAGCGCGAGCGCACCGACTGCGTCTTGCCGACGATTGAGGCGGCATCCGCGGCGGCCACGATCTGCTTGATGCGATCCGCGTGCCCCGCGGCGAAGCCGAGCGCCTCCTCGAGGAAGTAGTCGGTCGCCTTGATCCGATCTTCGAACGTCAGATACGAGTACGCCTCGCTGAGCAGCGCGAAGCGGTTGCGCAGGCCGATGTAGTTGTTGTTGAAGCGCGGCACGTGCTCGAACGTCTGCCAGCGGCGGCTGCCCGGCTGGCCCGACGCGTTGCCGTAATAGAAATACTCCCACCCGTGCTTCGCCTTCACCTGCTTCGTGATGTGCGGAAACCACTCGCCGCGCAGCAGCCCGATGATCCCCGCGTCCGTGTTGGGATTGAGCGGCGGGGAATAGGTCAGGTGGTACGCGTGCCGCGTGCCGTTGGTCGTGTGCAGATCGATGCCGACGTGCGGGTCGTAGTCATTGAAGAGCGCCGCCATGGAGCGCGCCTCCGGCGACTCCTGCTTCATGTGATCGCGGTTGAGATCGAAGTCCTGCGCGTTCGGCCGCCGGCCCATGCCGCCGATCGGCCCATGCTGCGATCCGCGATTCGTCAGCGCGATGCGCTCGTTGCCGTCGGCGTTGTAGATCGGCGCCACCAGCAGCACCATCGTCTTCATCCAGTCGGCATACCCGCCGCGCGCAATCGCGCGCAGCAGCTTCTGCGCCGATTCCTTGCCTTCCACTTCGCCGCCGTGAATGTTGCCCTGGATGTAGACGCGCAGCCTGCCCGAGGCCTTCACCGCTTCGGGCGACGCATTCGCCACGTCGCCGACGACGGCCAGCGGCAGCGCGCGGCCTTCCATCGTGTACCCGAACGTCGTCAGGTGAATGCGGGGCGACGCGGCGTCCACGACTTTCAGAAACGCCATGACATCGTCGTAGCGGCTGGTCTCGCGGTAGCCGGTGCGCTCGGGAACGGTCGTGAGCTGAGCGAGCGGCTGTGTCTGGGCCTGCAGGACGCATGTGGCGGCCACGGCCAGGCCGGCGATCAGTCGTGTCATGGTGGGGCATTATAATTCGCGCATCATGAAGCGCCGATTGGTTGTCGGTCTGATGGCCGGCGTGGCCCTGATGCTGGCCACGCCTCTGCGGGCGCAAAGACCTCTCTTTACGACCACCCTTCCCGCCTCCGAATTCGCCGCGCGGCGCGCGGCGGTCATGCGCGCGATTGGCGACGGCGTGGCCGTGCTGCAGGGGGCGACCGAGCGGCCGGTCTACCGGCAGTTCCGGCAGAGCGCGCAGTTCTTCTATCTCACCGGCGTCGAGGCGCCGCGCGCGATGCTCGTCATCGACGGGCGCGCGAACACGTCGACGCTGTTCCTGCCGGCGCGCGACGAGCGGATGGAGCGGTCGGAAGGGCCGGTGCTGTCACCGGGCCCCGGCGCCGAGCGGCTGACGGGAATCGAGCGCGTGGCCGATCGCGCGGCCTTCGACGAGGCGCTTGCCGCGATTGCCGCCGAAGGGCGCCAGATCTTCACGACCTTCCGGCCCGAAGCGCTCGAGGCGTCGACTCCGAACCAGGGCAACACGCACGCGCGGCGGATGGCCGACGACAAGTGGGACGGCCGGCAGACGCGCGAGCAGATCTTCCGCGCGAAGCTGGCGGCGGCATCGCCGAAGTCGGAGATCGCCGATCTCGACCGCATCCTCGACGGAATGCGGCTCGTGAAGAGCGCGCGCGAGATTGCGCTGGTGCGCGAGGCGTCGCGCCTGGCCGGCGAGGCGCTGATGGAAGCCATGCGCGTGGCGCG